>DATKKK010000074.1:0-4704 GCA_035542975.1 Bathyarchaeia archaeon
ATACTTGCAACATGCAACGACCACCGCGCAATCGAGGCAGGAGCCCACGCATACGCGGTCAAGAACGGGCATTACACGTCACTTTCAACTTGGGAGAAAAACGAGAACGGCGACCTTGTCGGCTCGATAGAGCTACCGATGGCGGTAGGTCTCGTAGGCGGCGCCGTAAAAACGCATCCGATAGCCAAGATAGCCATCAAAATTCTAGGAGTCAAAACTGCTAACGAACTTGGCGAAGTCTCAGCAGCCGTGGGCTTGGCTCAAAACTTAGGCGCACTAAGAGCTTTAGCCAGCGAAGGAATACAGCGTGGCCACATGTCACTCCACGCGAGAAACATAGCGGTCGCAGCTGGTGCAACAGGCGAGCTGATAGATTCGGTTGCCGCCAAGATGGTTGAGGAACGAAAAATCCGCATGGACCGAGCTAAAGAACTCATAGAACAGCATAAAAAACCAGCAAAAACCTAAAAGACAAACAACTCTCTTTTCTAAACACGGCGAGAAAAAATGAAAGTACTTCCAGGACCCGCATCAAAAGAGCTAGGTCAAAAAATAGCCAAGCTTTTGAACGCTGAAGTAGTGCCCGTGTTTGCCAAGATTTTTCCAGACGGAGAAACCTACATCAGGTTTGAAACTGAATCCTTGCAGGATGAGGGCGTTATAATAGTACAGACAACGAGCCCACCGCAAGACCAGAGACTTATTCAGCTTTTGCTCATGGCGGACAACGCCTTAGACATGAAAGCGAAAAGCATCACCGCCGTCGTGCCCTACTTTGCCTACAATCGCCAAGACAAAAGGTTCTTGCTCGGCGAAGCTTTTAGCATAAAGACCATCATGAAACTGTTTGAGGAATGTGGTGTTAGTAAGATAATATCTGTGAACGCTCACAGTCCATCAGTATTAAAGACCTTCGAGATTCCCGTTGAAGATTTATCAGCGATTCCTCTGCTGGCAGAATACTTCAAGACAAAACGCTTGGCAGAGAACCCTGTTTCATTATCTCTCGGCAAGAAAGCTCTAAGTATGGCTGCAGAAGCCCACCAAATCCTGAAAGGCGGGTTCGATTACGTCTCCACAAGAAGAGACGTGGTAACAGGAAACGTTACGCTTGAAGAGAAAGAATTGTCCGTGGAGAATCGGGACGTGATAATATTTGACGACATCATAAGCAGCGGAGGAACCATGGCAAAAGCCGTAAAATTCGCGAAAGAAAAAGGTGCAAGAAAGGTTTATGCTGCATGCGTGCATCCCTTGTTGATAGGCGATTCACAGAAACGAATTCTGGAAAACGGCGCGGAGGAGATAATAGGCACAGACTGCGTTCCAAGCGCAGTCAGCAAGGTTTCCGTTGCTCCGTTAATAAGCAAAGCGTTGATTCAAGAAGGAGCGTAGATGTGGCTAATCTTTTCTTCTTACTTTCCGGCGAACATGAAAGCCTACCACTCTCCGAATTAAAAGCCATACTCGAGACAGAAAATTACAACTACGAAATTTTGGAGAAGCTTGACCAAGTAGTAAGGCTTAAAGCAAACCCAGATTGCGTCGAAGCTTTGAAACACAAAGCGGCGTTTACACGAATCTGTGCGTTGGAACTTGTTAATTGCAAAGCAGAAATAACCACTATAGTAAAGGCAGTACGTACAACAGATTTTAACAAAGTTTTGAAAGAAGATGAAAGCTTTGCTGTTCGCGTGAAACATGTACGTGAATGTTCCTCTGAAATTGATGGGATGGCTCTTGAGAGAAAACTCGGTGAACTCATACAGGCAAATGTGCCTAAAGCAAGAGTGAACCTGAAGAAGCCTGACAAAACTTTTATCGGAATCTTGACAAACGAAAGCTTCGTTTTCGGAGTAAAACTAGGCGAGATTGCACCCAAACCTTTCGTGGAAAGGCGCCCGAGAAAAAAACCGTTCTTCCATCCATCAGCGATGCAAGCAAAACTCGCCAGATGCATGGTTAACTTGACTAAGCCGAAGGCTGAAGATTTAGTTCTTGACCCTTTTTGCGGAACAGGAAGCACACTAATCGAGGCTGCGTTAATCGGCTGCCGCGTCTTGGGGGTGGACATCCAACATCGAATGGCAAAAGGCACCGTCAGAAATTTGGCTCATTTCAAAATCATACCAGAAGGAGTAATCATCGCGGATACGCGAAGCCTGCCTATCAGCAAGGCTTATTGTGTAGTAACTGATCCGCCCTACGGCATATCTTCCACTACTCTGAAAAGAACTACACTGCAGTTAGTTGAAGAACTCTTAACCAGCGCTTACAAAATACTAGACAAGGGACAGCGTGTCTGTTTGGCGTCACCAAAAACATTAAAAATCGCCAAAGTCGGCGAGGCTTTAGGCTATAAGCATTTAGAGTCCCATATGGTTTATGTTCACAGAAGCCTGACAAGGGAAGTAATCGTGTTCGAAAAGATGTGACCAGCATGAGTTTACGCGTTGTGTTCTTAGGTACAGGAGGAAGCGTTCCCACGACAAAGCGAAGCCTGCCCGCTGTGCTGATACAACGTGAGAACGAGCAGTTAATGTTTGACTGCGGAGAAGGCGTGCAACGGCAAATAGTGAAGGCTAAAACAGGGTTTCACAAAAAGATGAAAGTTTTCATAACCCACATGCACGGCGACCACCTGCTGGGTTTGCCTGGTCTGTTGCAGACAATGGCCTTGCTTGATCGAGAAAGAAAACTCGATGTTTATGGACCAGTCGGAATAAAACGTTTCTTGGAAGGCGTCAGAGAAACAGTGCAATTCGTCTTAACCTTTCCAGTTGAGATTCATGAGATCGAGAAAACAGGCATAGTCTGCGATGAAGAAGAGTACACGGTGGAAACGGTTTGGGCAAACCATGTAATCCCTAGTCTCGCATTTGCTTTTGTCGAGAAAGCACGGTCTGGAAGGTTTCATCCAGAAAAAGCCAAAGCTCTGAACATTCCTGAAGGTTCGTTATGGTCAAAACTGCAACGTGGACAAGCGATACGACTGCCGACGGGTAAAGTAGTAAAACCCGACCAAGTTGTTGAGCCGTCTAGAAAGGGTAGAAAGATTGTGTACACGGGCGACACAAGACCATTCAGCAATTTGACTAAATTCGCTGCAAACGCTGATTTGTTAATTCATGACGCCACTTTGGATGACAAGTTGGCTGAAAAAGCAAAAGAAGACGGTCATTCTACACCAAGTCAAGCGGCTAAAGACGCAAAGAAAGCTAGAGCAAAACAACTTGTTTTGACTCATATTAGCGCAAGGTATGATGATCCAAGTGTGTTGTTGGAGCAAGCACGAAAAATATTCAAGAACACGATTGTAGCGGAAGACTTCATGAACATGGAAATCGCGCTTTTGAAGAGTTAAGTGAAAAACTGCTTCAGTTTTTGCACGCTTTCTTCGACGTGTTCAACAGACTCGACTACGATGGTTCTATCGTAGTTTGCTCTTTTCAGAAGCCTTGCAACGTTTTCCCAATTGATGTTTCCATAGCCTATTCCCAAGTGCTGATCCACTTCTCCGAGGTTATCATGCGCATGCACGTGCACAATTTTGTTTGAGAACTCCGTCAAGAAATCTTCCACTTGCCCATTAATGTTAGCATGCCCTGTGTCTAACACCAACCCAATGTTTTCATTAATTTCGCTGTAGAACTTTTTGAAATCCTCAACATTCTTCATGAGAAAAATGCTGATCACGTTCTCTATCGCCACTTCTACGCCATAATTGTCTGCAAACTTGAGAAGCAAACGAACACTTTCCAGATTTCTAGCCCAGTCCATGCCAGGATAGAACATGCTTATTCCAGTCTTCATTCCTGGATGAAAAACCCAGATGTGACAGTTTAGCAAGTTTGCGTTTACGATGGATTGTCTCAGTCTCTTTAGTGTAGCGTTTGACAGTAGTTTTGATTGTGCAGCTATGTTTATGTCTGCAAAGGGGGCGTGTACCGAATACTTCAAGCCGTATGATTCGCCAATCTCTCTCAGCATTGCGACTCTTTGCTTGTTGAGTTCATGAAAACCGTCGTCCACGATTTCTATGCGGGTGGTTTCTGTTTTCGGAATTTTTCTAACCATTTTCTTGAATTGTTCGCTCAAACAGTAGAGCATAGAAACGCCGATTTCAGGTTTAGCCATGCAACCTTCCTGCCGTTTGCTTACAATTCAACTATTCTTGCTTTGCATTTAGCTGTATCAAGCAACGCGATGGTGGATTTACCGCTTAGATATCCGCAGACCTCGCCAGGGTTTATGACTAACGTTTTTCCTTTCTTGTATATCTCTGCTTTATGAACGTGCCCATGAACAACAACGTCAAACCCTTGGCTTTCAATCAAAGCTTCCAGAAGCTCTTCTTCATCTCCATGCAACACTGCAATTTTTAAACCGCCATTGGTTATTTTTGCGAAATTTCCATGCAATTCCAAGTTTTCATTTTCACTGAATTTCTTTTTCAGAAGCTCACGACCGCCATCGTTATTCCCAAAAACCCCGATTAATCTTGCTTTCAACGCCTTAAACTTGGGAACCACGAAAGGTGATACGTAGTCTCCGGCGTGAAGCACGAGCCCGACGTTTTCTTTGTTCAGTCTTTTTATGGCTTTGTCTATTTCAGGCAAGTTATCATGGGTGTCGGAGATTATGCCTATGATCATTTTTTCACCGCTTCAGCCTTTTTCTTTTGTTTTAAAGATAAACCCTTTC
>DATKKK010000075.1:0-8162 GCA_035542975.1 Bathyarchaeia archaeon
GATAATGCGCTCGTGAAGATTCCAACACCCATAGCGCCAACAGCCATTAAGATAAGCAGGACAGTTAGACCTCTAAAATCAGCAGTGCGCGGTAGAAAGTACGCTCCGATCATTGATAGCAACCCGAAGAGGAAAGCAGAAGAGTTGAAAACCGTTGACGAAGGTCCAACACCAAGGTCGCTGATATAATTTTCAGCAACACTATAGCCAGAGTACATTGCTTCTGCAACCACAAGGCCCAAGATGAACTGAGCGCTGGCTACTAAAAAGAGAACTCCCGCTATTCTGTCGTTTCGATGTATCATTAGTTGCTATGTTGTTTCATGGAAAGATAAGACTTGCGCATTGTCTATATCGAACTGCGATTTTAACAGAGATGTTAGCATACATTCCATAGAGTTCAAATTCTCTGAAATGGAAAAAAGATTGTTGTGCAAGAGACATCGCCTTTATATGTGGAATCTTTATCTTTCCTAAGAAATGTTTACACGCTGTGTTTGAGTGCGGTTGATGAGGTATGGATAGACTGCCGAAAGAGTTCAACGTTCAAGAGATCGAGAAGAAATGGCAGAGTAAATGGGAAGAGACAGGCACTTACCATTTCGACTGGAACGACAAGAAACGCACAGTCTTCAGCATTGACACACCGCCGCCATATACTTCGGGCGAGTTTCATATGGGGCTTGTCCTCAACTGGACTTACTTCGACATGGTAGCCCGATATAAACGTTTGAGAGGCTTTAACGTTTATTTTCCGCAAGGCTGGGATTGTCACGGCTTGCCCGTTGAGGTGGAGGTTGAAAAAAGAAATAACATCAGAAAAACGGACATTCCGCCCGACCAGTTTCGGAAGCTCTGCATGGAGCTCGTCAGTAAGTACATCGGAGTCATGAAGGCTTCCATAATGCGTCTCGGATGCTCGATTGACTGGTCAACAGAATATCGAACGATGAACCCTGACTATTGGAGACGCACTCAGCTTTCATTCATCCTTCTCTATGACAAAGGCTTCATCTATCGTGGGACGCATCCCGTGAACTGGTGTCCACGGTGCGAAACGGCGATCGCTGACGCTGAAGTGGAGTATGACACACGAAACGCTCAACTGCACTACATAAAGTTCGAGCTGGAAAGCGGAGGTTTTCTGGAAATAGCTACATCGAGACCTGAGCTGATTCCAGCCTGCGTGATGGTTGCCGTGAACCCAAACGACGAACGCTATACGAAATATGTTGGCAAGAAGGTTCATGTGCCAACGACAAACCGAACGGTCGAGGTAGTGGCTGACGAGATGGCAGACCCGAAGTTCGGCACTGGAGTAGTCATGATCTGCACGTACGGCGACAAGGCTGACGTGAAGAGCGTGATGAAACAAAACTTGTCAGCTATAATGTGTGTTGATGAGAAGGGCAGGATGACTCAGAACGCTGGAAAATACGCTGGCATGAAGACTGATGAGGCTAAGAAGGCTATACTTGCAGACTTGAAAAACGTGGGGTTGGTCGATAAGATTGAGCCGCTCAGCCAAGAAGTCAGCCTCTGCTGGAGATGCCACACGCCGATCGAGATTCTTGAGAGGGAACAGTGGTTCATGAAAACACGCGAGTTAACAGACAAGGTTGAGAAGAACGCTATGGAAATCACGTGGTTTCCCGATTACATGAAGCATAGATTGATTGATTGGGCGAAATCGCTAGAGTGGGACTGGGTAATCTCGCGACAGAGAGTGTTCGCCACGCCTATACCGATTTGGTACTGCAAGGAATGCAACGAAATAATCTTAGCCAAGCCTGAATGGGTGCCGATAGACCCGCGTATAGAAAAACCAAAGATTGCTAAGTGTCCAAAGTGTGGCGGAACCGAGTTCACGCCTGAGACTGACGTCTTTGACACTTGGATGGACTCCTCTATCACGTGCGCGGTTCACGCTGGATGGCCTGATAGGAAGGATTGGCGTCGGTTGTTTCCGGCGGACATGCATCCGTCTGGGGTGGACATTATTCGTACGTGGGCGTACTACTTGATGGTTAGACACTTGGCGTTGTTTGGGGAGAAGCCGTACAAGAGTTGCTTGATCAACGGTATGGTTCTTGGAACGGATGGTCGTGAGATGCACAAATCGCTTGGCAACTACGTGGCTTCACTTGAGGTTCTGGACAAGTACGGTGCGGATGCGACGAGGCAGTGGGCGGCTGGAGGAGGCGCAACGGGCTCGGACATACCGTTTCGTTGGCCAGACGTTGAGTATGGTTGGCGTTTCTTGATTAAGCTCTGGAATGCATCGAGCTTCGTGAGCATGTTGTTGAAGGATTATGAGCCCAGCGAAAAAGCAGAGTTTGATTTGCAACCTTTAGACAGATGGATTCTAAGCAAGGCTGAGAGGTTGACGGAGAAGGTTACTGATGCCTTTGACGGGTGTCAATTCAACATTGCCATGGAGGAAGTTCGCAACTTTGCTTGGCACGTTTTCTGCGACTGCTACATTGAAGCTGTCAAGGATAGGTTGTACAAGCCTGAAATCTACGGTAAGGCAAAACAGAAGGCTGCACAGCACACGCTGTACACAGTGCTCTACCGCATTCTGCAGCTTCTTGCTCCGTTAACGCCGCACGTTACAGAGGAGATTTATCAGACGTTGTATGCTAAGGATAAGGGCTGCAAGAGTCTTCATTTGTCGCCTTGGCCGAAGGTTGACAGGAAGCTTTTGAGCGAGGAAGAGGAAAAGAGTGGTGACTTGGCAGTTGCAGTGATTACTGAGGTTAGGCGTGAGAAGGCTGAGAGGCATTTGCCCTTGAACACGCAGATTAAGAAGCTGACGGTTTTCGCTGGAGACAAAGAAACAGCAAAGTCTTTGATGGGAAGCAAGGAAGACATTGTCGGAACTTGCAAGGCTGGAAGCATCGAGGTTTTACCTAAGAAAGGTGAGGGTAGGGAAGTGAAGCCGTACGCTGATGTCTGTTTCGTGGCTGAATATTGAATTTAGTGTTCAGAAGCGGTGAAACGGTGAGGGCAGTCGGGATTATTGGTTGTGGCGCGATTGGCACGTTGATCACTGAGGCAGTTGAGAGTGGAATCGTTGCGTGTGATAGGTTGATTCTTTTTGATGCGGATTCGGCTGAGGCTGAGAAGCTCAAGAGTCGCTTGCGTGTTTCCGTTACAGTTGTTAGCAGTGTTGATGAGATGATTCGGCTTAAGCCCGCGGTCATCGTGGAGGCTGCGTCGCAGCAGGCGGCAAGACAGTATACACGTGAAATTGTTGGTGCGGGCATTGATTTGGTTGTCATGAGCGTGGGCGCACTGTTAGACCTTGATGTGAAGAGTGGCAAGATTCACGTTCCTTCAGGAGCCATTGGCGGTTTAGACGCGATTTCCAGCGCTGACTTGGCAGGAGTTGACGAGGTTGTCTTGGTTACGCGTAAGAATCCCAAGGTTTTGGATTTAGATAATCGTGAGGAAAAAGTAGTGTATGAGGGCGGTGCTGCGGAGGCGGTTAGGCGTTTTCCTAGGGAGATGAATGTGGCTGCAACGTTGGCTTTGACGGTTAAGCCTGAAAAAGTGAAAGTGCGGGTGGTTTCTGACCCTGAGGTTAAGCGAAACGTGCATGAGGTTACTGTTAGGTGGAGGTTTGGTAAGATGTTTTTCAGGTTTTCTAATGAGCCGCATCCTGAGAACCCGAAGACTAGTGCGCTTGCAGCGTGGTCTGCGATAAGACTGTTGAAGGAGCTTCTGGAGAAGGAATAGCAGATCTTTAGGGTTTTAGTCCTGTTCCCACGTCTATCCAGAGTTTTTCGCCTATTTTCTTGTAGCCGATTTTTTCGTAAGCCTTGATAGCTGGGTAATTGTCTGACCTGACGAACAGTGCAGCTGTTTCTGCGTTTGTTAGTGCTTCTCGGGTTATTGCGAATGTGGCTTGTGTGGCGTAACCCTTGTTCCTGTATGCTGGGTTGGTGTAGACTCCGCCAATCATCCAGACCTGTGGTAGTTGGATGAAGGAGCCTGCGTAGGCGACTAGTTTGTTGTTTATGAAGACGCCGAAGGTTGGGTGCTTGGTTATCATCTCAAAGTGTTTGTTTGTGTCGGTGTTTTTGCGGTCTTTTCGAGTTGAGAGTAATCTTGCGAGTTTTTTGGCGTCGGTTTTTGTTTGGAGTTTGCGGGTGTTTTCTGTTTTGATGGGTTTTGTTTCTCTTTTTTTGATGGTCATCCAATCTTCGACGTAGTGTTTTTCGTTTGGAAACCTGCTCTTTACGATTGATAAGAGGTTCGGTGACGTGTGCGTTACGAAATGGTTTTCTGGTGCGTGGATGATTAGTTTCTCTGCGGCTTCTTCGTCGCTTTCCAGAATCACGCTCGTCCAGTCTAGGGCTGTGTAGATGAGGATGTACCCTTTCAGTTGTTTGTTTGATTCGTAGGCTGCGTAGACTGTGGTGTGTTCGGGTTCGTGTTGGAGGTCATAGTAGGCGAAAACATGCTTTATGACATCCTTTCTAAGAGTGTTAAGAATTTGTAGAGTGCTGGATTTGTTGATTTGGGTTATAGTTAGCATGTTTTTCTGCTTTTCCTCTCAATAATTCGTTGTGCGTGGCTTAAAAGTTAGATTGCTTTATAGAAAAAATAACATGCAGACTTTGTAACGTGCTTTGAGTTTAACCGGAGTTGCGTGGTCGTCTTTTTTCTTAAGTGTTAAAGAGAGGAAAAAGTTTGGGTTGAGGCTATTTGATGATTGATATGCGTATGCGGATGTAGTTCCAGTCTGTGTTCGTGTTGCCTCGGTAAAGCGTAAGCGTGTTTAGTTCCCAGAATACAACGTACACCGAAAGACCACTCCACGCTATATCGCCAGATTGATCAGTCTTGACTAGCCACATATCACTGTCGCCAGCACCCAGAGAATACGTGTAGCCTGCCAGTGCGTATCCGCCATCACTTGTCTGAATAACAAACTTTGCTCCATCACTTTTTGTTCCTCCGTATGTTTTGCTCCAAATCATATTGCCGGAATCGTCAGTCTTAAGCAGCCACATGTCATAGTCGCCAGCGCCAAAAGAACCTGTGTAGCCTGCTATTGCATATCCTCCGTTACTTGTTTGGACGACAGAACTGGCTTCGTCATAGTTTGTTCCTCCGTATGTTTTGCCCCATTGCATGTTTCCAAAGCCGTTGGTCTTGATCAGCCATATATCACTGCTGCCCGCACCTAGCGAGTATGTATAGCCTGCTAGTGCATACCCTCCTTCGTTCGTTTGAATAATAGACCATGCTCCATCGTTGTTTGTTCCTCCGTAGGTTCTGTTCCATTGTATGTTGCCTGCTCCGTCAGTTTTGACTAGCCAAACGTCTTGACTGCCGGCACCGAAAGAGTACGTCCAACCTGCTAGTGCGTATCCTCCATCGTTCGTTTTTGCGATAGACCATGTTACGTCATCGAGTGTTCCTCCGTAGGTTTTGTTCCAGAGCATGTTTCCAAAACCGTCAGTCTTGACCAAATAGAGATCGGTATCTCCGCTAGAAGAGTATGTGTAACCTGTTAGTGCGTATCCTCCGTCGCTTGTCTGAACGAGAGAATAGGCGTCGTCAAAGTTTGCTCCTCCATACGTTCTATTCCAGAGCATGTTGCCTGCTCCATCGGTTTTAACCAGCCACACGTCATCGTAACCAGCACCAGAAGAACCTGTGTAACCCCCCAGTGCATATCCTCCGTCGCTCGTTTGAATGAGCGAATAGGCGCCATCATAGTTTGTTCCTCCGTATGTTCTATTCCACAAGTGGTTGCCAGCCGAATCAGTCTTGACTAGCCACATGTCCTGACCGCCAGCACCGAGAGAACTCGTGTAGCCTGCCAGTGCGTATCCTCCGTCGCTTGTCTGAACAACAGAATTGGCAACATCGGTTTTTGTTCCTCCGTATGTTCTGTTGATTCCTGGGGCTCCGCTGCCGAGTCTTTGAATGGGGCTGGTCGGTGTTTTTTTGCCTGTTATATCTACCATTATGCTCTGGTTGTTCCAATTTGGAATGTTCAAGTTATGTGTAACTGTGAAGAGTTGTCCTCTTTTGTCTGTGATGTTGAGCCATCCGCTGTCGTAGGTTACTGCTGCTTTGGTGATAGGTGTGCCTGTTGCTCCGTATATGCCTGTGACTCCGACTACATCGAGGATGTTGATGACGCCGTCGTTGTTCAGGTCTGCCCATGGGTTGTATGGGATAGAAGATGCTTTGATGGTTGACGGCAACGCGACTGAAACACATACTAAGCAAAATAATGCTAAAAAGGCGATAAAACCTCCTAAATTAACCTTGATTTTCATAATGTTTTCACCTCCCCCTACTTCTGCTTAATGTTTCTGATTTCTTGGTTATGAGATATGTGGCTTATCAATTTTCTGAAACGTTCTACGGTCTGCTGGAGTTGTCTATTGATAACGTGTCCATGTTAGCAAGCGGTTCTTCTAATCTATTCTTATTTGAATGTTTCATCTGGAAAGCATTAAGTTAATTGCGTGTTCATCTCGAGTTTGAGGGTAAAGTTTTATCCAGCCAGTACTGTCAAGAAAACGAAACCGTACCCAAACCCAACTGAATCTCAAATTCATAAACAATATCTTGTTGTCAAAACATCGAGGTTATGACTTGCAATGAGAAAAGAATCCAAACTTAACAAAAAAATTAGAAGCCGAGAAGTCAAAGTTGATGCGAAAGCCACTAGAACTCTTAGAACACTCAGTGACGAAGAGGCATTCCACTTCTACGAAGACATCGGCAAGCCAACAGGAGAAAGCGCTAGAAGTCTTCGCGATTTCTTAGAAAGAATCGAATCCGTGAAGCTAGAAAGCCTAGTCTTTCACCTCAAAAGAAATGATTTTAAGAACTGGGTTGAGAACACGCTTGAAGATCCGAAGTTAGGCAAAAAGCTTGAGAAAATACCTGTTACGCACAACAACAGGCTCAGAGCAGAAGTCCGTTCAGTTGTGCGAGACCGTCTAAAAGAACTAGAGGCAACCTCTGATCTAGCGATTTTTTGCGTCGGCGAACCAGCAACCATCACCGCCTAATGTTATCCCACTAATGAGCACATCAAGCTTTCATTCAACGCTAAGAAACATGGCATACGAGAAAAATGACTTCAATAACAAAGCGCAAGCTCTGTTGCTAATGGTGTGCGCGCATGATGGATAGATGAATCTAGTAGGGTGTTGGGAGTCGGGTTCGTGCTTCTTCAACTATTGGCAATACTTGTTTCAGTTCTCTGAAGTACTTTAGTACGGTTATTCCTCTTTGGGTTATGGCGAAAACAGTTCTTCTCTTTCCTGCTATTCTTTCTTCAATAAGACCTTGCTTGAGTAGAAAGTCCAAGTATTCTTTTAGCACGCTGCAGTTCACGTTTGCTTTGTACATTACATGAGTGAGTTTTAATGGTCCGCGTTGAGCTAGCACTTTGAGGATGTCTATGTACATTTCAAGTTTAGAGCGTCTCATCGTTAAACCCTTTTTTGGTCTTGTGTGTCTTTCCTTGTAGGGGATTTTGACTATAAACGTTTTATGAATCTGTATTACCGTGGATTCCTGTATATTTCTCGAGATTTTGGCTGTTTTTGGTCGATTCATTTGAACTGTTCTTGTCTATTTTGCAGTGTCTGAAAATCTCTGGTAAGGATGACTTCGACAACTGTGCGAATTCTAGATCATGATTTTTAATCCTGACTCGGAATTCATTAAAATTATCGATCGACGAAGAATTGCCAGCGCGCGTGTACACGCACTTGCGGAAAGGTTATAGCTGGACTGAGAGACTGTAGATGAAAGGAAGCAGAAGACCATAGTCGGCGAGTCATTTTGAGCACGCCTATTCGCAGACTTGAAGGAATAAGCTACTGGGTGATTGAAGACCCTGATGCAATCTATGATTTTGTCAACACAGAGGTCCGTAAAGAGTGGGAAGTGGACGCTAGAAGCGAGCATAGAAACCCGAAAGATGATCCGTGGCTGAAGACTCTGGCAAGACGCAGATGGCGCTTGGAATTGATGGATATAGCCAAAATCAAGTTAGATCCTGACATCATGAATTACGCAGACCCTGAGAAAGGCTATGTCTTTTCTAAGAGCCTTAAGGAGAGAAGTCTGGAACTTCGGGAATCTATGGAGTTGGGGGGCGTGGTTCTTTCGCCTGT
>DATKKK010000076.1:0-12867 GCA_035542975.1 Bathyarchaeia archaeon
TCGTTTGCGTGTCTGTCAGCAACGTTTCCAAGGTCTTCTAGGGTAACAGTACCCACAACTGTCAGATTGTCATCCACTACTGGCAAGACACGAAACCGCGTCTTCTCAAAAATCTCCAACGCTTCCTTCACCGTTGATCTATCATTTATTGAAACGGGTTGTTTCGTCATAAATTCCCCAGCGAATATTCCCGTGAGTTTTTCGGGAATCGAGGCTTTCGCTTTTGTGAAGAACTTCTCCAGTGCTAACTCTTCTGCTTTTAGCCTAGTACGCGGCTGAATAGTGTAGAAGGAATTTCCTCCTGAAACAACATAGCTCACGGCACTTGCGAGAAGGGCTGGTATGGCGTACACTCCGCCCAAAGTTTCCACTACGAAAGCGGTAGGGGTTAAGAGAATTTTGTGGGTCCCAGAAAGCAAAGCTGCCATGCCTACAGCCAAGAACATGATTTTGAAGTTAACATCCAAAAGGCAAGCAAACAGATAGCCAATCACTCCCCCAACTACGATGGTCGGGAAGAATAGCCCACCGCTTCCTCCAAAATTCAGTGTAATTATCGTATTGAATGTCTTGAGCAGAACTATCATCAGCAGGAAAGCAACCGTAAAATTAGTTCCACTGATAATCGCGTTAATGAAGTCCACACCAACTCCGACCGAATAGATTGAAAAAAACCCTGTCAGACCAAGAACAGCAGTTCCCACTGCAATTACGCCGATATTCCCTATTTTCTTCCTAAGCACCATCCTAAAACGTCCACCAACAGAAAATGCTTTAGTGAAGAGAACGGCATAACTTCCACATACTAAACCTAGGACAAGAGATAAAAGGATTTCATAAAGTCCGATTTGCCCGCCTCCTACTTGACCAAATATTCTTTCACTGCCCAAGAGGATTACAGAAATGAGGTATGCTGGAATCGAAGAAATACAAGCCTCAATAAACGTCTCCATATCCAAGTCATTTCTGTAAGGAATTTCCAACGCGAACAGTATTCCAGTCAAAGGCGTTCTGAACACTGCAGCCAAACCAGCTGCGGCTCCCGAAATGAATACCCTCCTTAAATCGCTAACTCGAACCTTAAGACGCTTTGAAACAGCTGACGCGATTCCACCACCGATAAGAAGACTCGGACCTTCAGGACCAGCACTGCCTCCGAAGCCCAAAGTGAAAACTGAAGCAAAAGTCTTTACTACTGTGTCACGAACACCTATCTCTCCATTGCTTAAGTGATACCTCTCCAAAACCAAATGAGTCCCACTGCCGGTGCTTTTTGTCTCAGCAAAAAATCTTGTCACAACGTACGATCCGCCCAAAGCGAGAAATGCAAATAGAAAATAGTACCATCCTGAAATCTTCAAGATCCTAACGATCTCGTCCCAGACATTCGTATACAGGAGATATGATCCAGATACTAGAACAGCTGCTAAAACTCCAATGCAGCCAACAAGCAAGTAGTCTCTTCCACGGTTTTCTGCTTTACTATTGCTCGTTTACAAATTACCTGCCTTTCGTTATAGAGAGATGTAGGAATCCGCGTATGAATCCTTTAACTCTTTTCCTTCAAATGTCGCATAAAGCGCGTAGTTTATTAGAAGACTACGTTCGTTAAAAAAACCTCATTTTTGCGCCTCGTAAGTATATAGGAGAAAAAACAGGTTAGGGTCTCACGCATTCTGCTTTAGGTCGGTATGGTCTTTTTCTCGTCCTTTTTTGTTTGTGGTACGAGCATTCATAAACTCTTACTATCATGTAACCATTATCTTGATATTTGCACCCGCACGGCAGGGTGGTTGTTTTAGGCGTCATCTAATTCCTTCTTGAATGAAGTTACGCTCTTCTTTGATGTACGACAATTGGTCTTATGGCAGAAAACGTTTGTAAACTGGATGCCCTTTGAAATGCAACGTTGTTTCAGATTTTTCCACGGTTCCGCTCGGCAGTCTCATGCAGATAGAATTCACGATTGCGCCATTCGGAATGAAACGAACACCATCAAGTAATTCACCTTTAGTCACGCCTGAAGCCGCAAAAACCAACTCATTTCCTTTAGCTAACTCCTCTTCAGAATAAATCTTCGTAACGTCAACGCCTTCCTTTTCTAACCTATCCAGCCTTTCAGAGTCATCTTTTTTGTCTTTCCACACTCTAACGAGCATGGTGCCACCCAAACATTTCACCGCAGTTGCGGCAATGGTTGCTTCAGGTCCAGCACCAGCGCCCACAAGAAGATCAACACCAGAACCCCGAATGCACGTAACAACTGCCGCCGCAATGTCGCCGTCAGGAATCAAAATGATTCTAACGCCCAAACCTCTAAGCGTTTTCAGAATCTCCACATGCCTATCTCGTTCAAGCATTATGACTGTAAAATTCTCAAGAGGCAAACCTTTTTCCCGAGCCACGGTACGCACGATTTCTTCAACAGGCATGTCTAACGAAATCTTGCCTATCGAATGATGATCCGTGGCAACCTTGAAATAGTACCCGTCATCAGGCAAAACTTGAAAACAGCCCGCAGGCGCACAAGCAAGCGCAGAAATAGCGTCTTTCCTACCTTTAGAAGCCGCCGTAGTCCCATCAACGGGATCTACGACGAACTCGACCTTCGGACCTCTGGTTGTTCCAACTTTTTCTCGGCGCATAAACGCAGGCGCGTTATCCTTGGGTCCTTCGCAAGCCATGACTTCCCCGTCAATTTCTGTCTGAGCCAAAACCGCACGTGAAAACTCTACAGCCTTTCCATCCACCAAATCAGGGTCGCCTTGACCAATATGCAGTGCCGCTCCAACTGCAGCCGCAATGGTGATTCTGGTTAATGATGGTGCCAACGATCTAAGAGAAACCATTCCTGATCATTCCTTTCTGAAGCGTAGTTATCCTTTATTTCATCCTAAAGACTTTTCTCTTCGCAGTATATGCCGTTATCGACTTATTCTCGCATTTGATGTTTCCAATTCCAAATTATCTGTAAACCTTTTTAGGTTCTCCCAGAAGCTTCAGGTTTAACTCTTCAACACCAAGACCACACTGGCTTGGAAGAATCCGCATTGAGTCTTCGACTTTTGTTCCGCCTTTACTGACAAGCTTGTCTTTTAGCAGAATGTCAGAGTCTAGGTCTGCATATTGTATGTTCTTAACGGCAGCAGCTAGATGGGTCCCTGCGGCTATGCCTATTTCTGATTCTCCCATGCAACCGATCATACAAGGCACGCCAGCAGCCTCGGCTATGGCAGCGATTTTTCTAGCCTTCAGTATTCCTCCACTTTTCATCAGCTTAATGTTTATGAAGTCTACGGCTTCTGCCCTGACTAAGCGTAAAGCGTCCTCTGGCGAATGCACGCTTTCATCAGCCATTATCGGCACTGGTGACTTCTTTCTAACCGTTACCAAATCCTGCAAGTCTTCTGCTGGAACGGGCTGCTCAGCAAATTGAATATCGTATTCCGCAATTTTGTTCAGGGTTACTATCGCTTGCGAGGGTGTCCAGCCTTGATTTGCGTCAACCCTTAACTGTACGTCATTGCCGACTGCTTCGCGGATGAGCTTGATGCGTTCAACATCTTCAGCTGGGTTTATTCCAACCTTAATTTTAAGGGCTTTAAACCCTTTTTTAACAGCTTTAGCGGCGTCCTTCGCCATTTCTTCTGGAGATTTGATGCTTAAAGTTATATCTGTTAAAACCTTCGTGCGGTAGCCGCCGATGATTCTGAAAAGTGGTTCCTTCGCGGTCTTTCCGAGAATGTCGTGCAATGCCATGTCGACGGCTGCTTTTGCCGCAGGGTTTCCTTCAACAACCGAATCCATAAGCTCAATGCCGCGTTCAGTTCCTAGAGGGCACATGCCAATAAGCTTCGGTGCAATTCGATCTAGAGTTTTGATGACGGTTTCTGGAGTTTCGCCCGTCACTCTTTTTGATGGTGAAGACTCACCCCAACCGATGACATCGTAATCGGTGAGTATTTTTACGATGATGTTATGGTTTTCACTGCTTGTTCCAGCGGCGATTCTGAAAGGTTCACTGTATCTTAAGGAAACAGTGTAGATTTCGATCTGCTTTATTCCCATGTCTAGGCACCGAAAATAAATCGTTTTTTCAGTGGAAAAGCTTTGCTAAGACTCCTCTACGGGTGTTTTTCCGCGTTTTTTTAGTCCTTTGAACTTCAGCTTCATCGTCAGAATCTTTTCGGTTGCAAACAACCGTGAAGCAATGTACATGATGACCAACGTGAAGGCTGTGACATAGACTATTCCAAATATAGCTGTCCAGTAGTCGCCCATCGTGACGGCTTTTGAAGCAATTATTGGCTGGCTGTAGGGAATCGCGTAGATGACGATTTTCAGGGCAAGAGGCAAAGCGTTAACGTCGATGTACATAAGGAGTATTGATGGGACGAAAAGGAATGGGTAGATGTAGCCCACTAATGATTGAGCGCCGCGCACGTCTTCTGCAAAGGCAGAGAGGATTACAGCCAACGCAAGTGCTGAAAGCAAAGTGACAAAAAGCGAAATTCCCAGCAACACATAGCCAAAGAACGAGGGAGCAAGCCCCAACGAAACTAGATCCATGTTCGTGCTTGTTGAGATTGCTGTTGAGAATGAGCTCAGGTAATAGTTGAAGCCAACCATGTAAGCTACTGCACCGATGCCTGCGACAAGAATTGAACCTGACAGTTTTCCCATGAGAATAGCGAACCGATCCATGGGCAAACTCAGTAGCGTTTCCAAGGTTTTCTCTTCCTTCTCCATAGCCACCGAGGTTGCAGCGATCTGCATGGCATAGGTCAGCAGAATCATAATGGTAATCGGCATCGCTATTGCTTGCGAAATCATCAAGCTAGTCAGCGTCTGAGGGGCAACATTTTCAATCTTTCCTTTCACGATAGAAGATTCATTAACAGACAAGATGTTGGGAGCATAATATCGATTAAAGCTGGTCACAAAATTGTTAATCAATGAAGAACCGACATTTTCAAGCAATCCTGTCCCAGAAAAAACACTGTAAACTCCCACGTACGTGGTCACATTTTTGTCAGCGTTAATATGCTCAGTCATGTTTTTGCTGAAACCACTCGGAATCTCAATCAACTGCGTAGTATTGTATTTAGATAAAAGTCCATTAGAAACCGCGTCAGCTGGGCTAGTGTCGTTGACAACGAAGGCTCTGACCGTGTAATTGAGGCTTTGAATAAAAACCTGTGACCAATTTCCTCTATCATTGTTCAGAACTAGCACAGTTGCTTTTTGGGCCTGTTCTGTTGCTGACTGTATCGAGAAGCTCATTATGCCGCCTAGAACAGGAAACATTATCAACGGCACGATTATCATTCCCAAAAGTACTTTCGGGTCTCTGATCAATTCTTTAAGCTCTTTTACAAGGATGTTTCCGAAGCCTTTAAGCAAACCCAACCACCTTCGCGAAGACCTCTTCTAAGTTTGCGCTTCCGAACTTTTCTTTCAGTTCCTGCGGGTTTCCTTCCGCAACTACCTGACCCTTACTGACCAGCGCAACTCGGTCGCAGAGATGCTCAACTTCAAGCATGTTATGACTCGAGAGCAGCACGGTTACTCCGTGTTCTTTTACGTAACGTTTGATTATTTCCCTAACGTGATAAGAATGTAGAACGTCCAGTCCGCTTGTGGGCTCGTCCAAGATGGCGAGTTTAGGCTTAGTCATTAACGCTCTTGCGACTAGAAGTCGTCTTTTCATTCCCTTGCTGTACGTTTTTGCCTTATCCTTCAACCTCTCATCTAAACCGCAAATCTCAGCCGCTTCTTTCACGAAGTCACGAGTTTCATTCTTATCTTTGCTGCGAAACTTTGCCATGAACTCCAAGTATTCCCATCCTGAAAGGTTACGGTAAACTCCTGCTTCTTCAGGAAGATAAGCTATTATTTTGCGCACTTCGTTTGCTTCACGAACGACATCCAACCCGAAAACCTTCACAGTGCCAGACGTAGGTAACAGCAAAGTGGAGATTATTCGTAAGGCGGTTGTTTTTCCAGCACCGTTTGGACCGATTAAGCCGAAAGTCTCTCCAGAACTAACGTTGAGGTTCAAGCGGCTCAGTGCGTGTATACTGCCAAAATCCTTAATTAAATCAGTTATCTCGATTGCAAGAGTCAAATTTTACCCGCTCAGGTTCAAGTAATCTGCAAAAATCCAATAGAAAAGTCTTCCGACGTTTGTGATTGTTTTTTTGGAAAGCTACAGGAGATTTCAGTTTGAAGCAAAATAAAGCGGTTTTGTGGAAGAGGTTCTTCGGAAAATTTATAACATTATGGAAATGATACTTAGGTTTTTGTGGTTTAAGATGAACATTGAAGATTTAGCACGGTATGCTTTCACTGCCTTCGTTTTAATCGCCATCGTAATGGGGTTCTCAGTGGGTTACATGGCTTACGTCAATGATTCAAACTACGCAGACACCAACGCATACGTCACCTTGATAATGCTGATTCTAGGCATAATAATCGGTCTCATAAGCATAACAAGCAAGGAAATCACGCCGTTTCTTATAGCCACAATCGCTCTAGTCGTAGCTAGTAGCACAGACGTCTGGGCACCCTTGATTCGTATTCACGAATTGCTCTACCTTTTGGCTTCATTGATTCTACATTATATCGTAGCTTTTGCAGCGCCCGCCGCGGTAATCAACGCGGTAAAAGCAGTTTTCGCTATGGCAAAAGAAAAATAAACAACATCACTTTCACAATTTTTTTCTCTATTAATGCCAACCTGGAAAACAGATCGCAATTCCTGTTTTTTCATGTGGCATTTCATGGTTGTGAAAGAATAACCGTGAAAAATGTCTTTCCGCAAGCTTAACATACAAAACTCATGACTTAACAAGTGCACTTCTAGATTTAAAAGTGAGAGTATATATTTGAGTTCTTACACGGTAAAAACTGCACGTCTTTACATGGAGACACTTTGATGAGCGAAAAGCCCGAAGAGAAGCAGCAAAATGATATGCAAGTTGAAGCGTTGGAACATGCGTTGGACGAAGAGAAGAAACGTTCTGAAGAACGTCTTACACGACTAAAGTATGCTTTGGCAGACTTTGAAAACTTGAAAAAGCGGTGTGACAGGCAGATTGAGGAAGTGAAAAAATACAGCAACGAACGCCTCATTATCGAACTGCTTGATGTTGTTGACGAATTAGAGATGGCTGTCAAATCTGGAAACTCGTCTAACTCTACAGAAAGTTTAATTCAGGGAGTTGAAATGACACTTAAAAAATTGAAAAACGTGCTTAGAAATGAGGGAGTGTATCCAATAGAATGCGTGGGAAAACCCTTTGACCCTTCAAAACACGATGCCGTTGCAAAGATAGAAAGAGACGGCGTTGAAAACTGTATAATAAATGAAGAAGTAAGGAAAGGATATATTATGAAAGATAAAGTGATTAGACCGAGTATAGTTAAGATTGTAGTGAAACCTTCAAAGTCACAGAAGGAGATGAATCAAAATGAGTAATGTAAAACCAGGCGAAAAAGTGTTAGGAATAGACCTTGGAACGACAAACTCCGCAGCCGCCATCTACGAAGGTGGACGAGCCACTGTAATACCTAGCGCTGAAGGACCTACTATGGCGGGAAAAATGTTTCCTTCAATAGTCGCCTTCACCAAAGATGGACAACTGCTAGTCGGTGAGTCAGCAAAGCGACAGGCAACTGCAAACCCTGAAGGAACGATTCTAGAGATAAAGAGGAAAATGGGTACTGACTATAAAGTCAGCATCGCTGGGAAGGAGTATACTCCGCAGCAAATCTCCGCTTTCATACTGCAGAAGATAAAGAAGGACGCTGAGACCTTTCTAGGCGTTCCCATAAAGAAAGCTGTAATCACGGTTCCAGCCCACTTCAACGATAACCAAAGACAAGCCACGAAAGACGCTGGCGAGATAGCTGGCTTTGAGGTTCAAAGAATAATAAACGAGCCTACTGCCGCCTGCCTCGCATACGGAGTTGACAAGCTTGAAAAAGAGATGAAGATACTGGTTTTCAGCTTCGGCGGGGGCACACATGACGTGACCGTGATGGACTTCGGTAAGGGAGTCTTCCAAGTGCTATCAACGAGTGGTGACACGCAGATTGGCGGCACAGACTTGGACAAAGCCGTCATGGATTACGTCGTGGAAGAGTTCAAGAGACAAAACGGCGTTGACCTGTCAAGCGACAAATCGGCAATGGCTAGGCTGAAGGAAGCTGCCGAAAAAGCAAAGATAGAATTATCCACATTAATGACCACTGATATTGATTTGCCATTCATATACTCCGACGCTTCAGGACCTAAACATATGCATCTTACACTAACGAGAGCCAAGCTTGAATCATTGGCGCAACCGATTGTTCAGAAAACGCAGAAAACCATAATAAAAGCTCTTGAAGACGCAAAGCTAACCCCGCAAGGCATTGACAAGATAATTCTCATAGGCGGAATGACCCGAATGCCCTACGTACAAAAATTCGTGGAACAAATAATGGGCAAGTCACCAGAGAGGGGCGTTGACCCCATGGAATGCGTCGCCATCGGAGCCGCCATACAAGCAGCTGTTCTGACAGGAGAAGTGAAAGACCTGCTACTGCTTGATGTTACGCCGCTTTCTCTAGGCGTGGAAACACTTGGGCACATATTTACTAGGATACTGGAGAAAAACACGACGATTCCGACAAGAAGAAGCCAAATCTTTACCACCGCCGCTGATTTTCAGACAGCCGTCACGATTCACGTTCTCCAAGGAGAACGACCCATGGCAGGCGACAACGTGTCCCTTGGCATGTTCAACCTGGAAGATATTCCGCCAGCACCGAGAGGCGTACCGCAGATAGAAGTAACCTTCGACATGGATGCGAACGGAATACTGAACGTAGCTGCCAAAGACTTGGGCACGGGCAAAGAAGCGAAAATAACCATCACGGCTTCCACGAAACTGTCAAAGGAAGAAAAGGAGAAAATGGTCAAGGAAGCTGAGCAATTTGCTGAGCAAGACAAGAAGAAAAGAGAAGAAGCCGAGTTGCGAAACAATGCTGATAACTTGATTTATACCGCGGAGAAGACCAAGAAAGACCTCGGAGAAAAACTTACTCAAGAACAGAAAAACACCATAGACACGGCAGTTTCAGCATTGAAAGACGCACTAGCCACTACTGACTTGGAAAAAATAAAAACCAAGTCTGACGAGCTTACTAAAGTACTTCAGGAAATTGGCAGTGTAATTTACCAGCAAGCTTCAGCTGACTATCAAAGACAGAAGGGTCAGACAGGAGGACAAGCGCCGCCTCCAACAGGCGACAAAGTCGTAGATTCAGAAGATTTCAGAGTCAAATAAACAGAGGTTATCCTAATCTGGTGAATGCGTCAAGTATCTGATGGTAAACGTAATGGCAAATAAAAGAGACTACTATGAAGTTCTCGGCGTTCCTAAGACAGCGTCCATGGAAGAAATCAAAGACGCCTACAGAAAACTTGCAATGCAATACCACCCAGACAGGAACAAGGCACCTGACGCTGAAGAAAAATTCAAGGAAATATCCGAAGCCTACGCCGTGCTGTCAGACTCCGAAAAAAGAAACCAATACGATCAACTAGGACATGCAGGATTCGATCAACGCTACACTACTGAAGACATTTTCAGAGGAGCAGACTTTGAATCCATATTCAGAGACCTAGGGTTCGGCTTCGGCTTGCGAGATATTTTTGGCAGCTTCTTCGGTGACCGTGACTTTGAAGAAGAAAGAATCACCAGAGGAAGAGACCTCGGCTATGACCTAGAAATAAGTCTAGAAGAAGCCGCAACTGGCGCAGAGAAAGAGATGGAAATTCCAAGGACAGAAAAATGCGACGTCTGCGGTGGAACGGGAGCAAGTCCAGGCACCTCGCCGAGAACCTGCCCAAAATGCAATGGTACTGGTAGAATTCAAAACGTGAACCAAAACACTTTCGGAACGTTCGTTCGCGTCGTGCCATGTTCTACATGTGGCGGCAGAGGCAAGATCATAGATTCGCCTTGCAGAAACTGCAGAGGAACAGGTCTTGTGAAGAGAGAGCGAAAGATCACGGTGAAAATTCCTATAGGAATAGACGAAGGATACGAGATTAGGCTTCAAGGACAAGGAGAAGCCCCTTCAGACGGTGGTCCAGCAGGAGACTTGTACGTTTTGATACACTTAACGCCACATCCGTACTTTGGAAGAGATGGAGATGACCTTCTTTACAAACTGAAACTGGGATATCCGCAGGCAGCATTAGGCGCGGAAGTTTCAGTGCCAACACTCGAGGGTAACACTAGCGTGAAAATTCACTCAGGAACACAGCCTGGTGAAATCATTAAATTGAAGGGTAAGGGCATGCCTAGGCTAAGAGGATACGGAAAAGGCGATTTACTGGTGCGCGTTGACATTGCGGTTCCTGAAAAACTCACGCAAAAGCAAAGAACCTTGCTTGAAGAACTGGCTAAAGAGTTTGACCAGAACGTCCAACCAAAAAGTCACAGGTTAAGATTCTAGAAAGAAAAAGCTATAGCAAACGCCACGATAGTTGCAGATGTTGGCAACACCTATGAAAAACGGTGTAATCTTTGACATCCGAAGATACGCTATTCATGACGGACCAGGAATCCGCACCACCGTTTTTTTTAAAGGATGCCCGTTACGTTGTTGGTGGTGCCACAACCCTGAAGGACAGGACAGTAAGCCTGAACTGGTTTACAGAAAAAACAGGTGCACTGGCTGTGGCGAATGCTTAAAGAGTTGTCAACGAGAAGCATTATCTCTAATGACTAAATCCGTGTCTGTTGATAGAGATAACTGTGTTCCATGCGATAATTGTTGCCATGCGTGCCAATCAGATGCCCTTGCGATTGCTGGAAAGCAGATGAGTGTCAAAGATGTTTTGGAGGAGATAGAGAAGGATAGAACTTTTTACGAGGAATCTGATGGCGGAGTAACTTTTTCAGGAGGAGAACCGCTTCTGCAACCTGACTTCTTGAACGCGCTTCTTTACGAATGTAAAGAAAGAGCCATCCACACTGTTGTAGACACTTGCGGGTTCGCAAAGTACGAAATCATCGAGAAAATACGTGATAAAGTCGATCTTTTCTTGTATGATATCAAGACAATGGACAACAGAAAGCACAAAAAATATACTGGCGCTTCAAACGAGCAGATTCTTAAAAACCTCAAAACACTAGCCGAAAAAGGCAGCAGCATAGTGATCAGTTTTCCAATAATACCACGCATAAACGTTGATGACGAAAACGTCACGAAAACAGCCAGATTCATAGGTTCTTTGCCTAACATACAGCAGGTTAATCTTCTTCCTTATCATAGAGCGGGAATCGAGAAGTACAAGAGTCTAGGCAAAACTTACAAGCTGGACAAGATTCAGCCACCATCGAGTCAAAGAATACATTTTGTGAAGGAAAAGATCGAAGCTTTCGGAATAAAGGTAGGAGTTGGAGGAGGATAACATGCGGGAAAGAATCAAAAAACTGAAGAAGCAAAGTGTAGCCGCTAAACCTTTTATTTCTCCTGAGAGGGCAGTTCTCATGACGGAGTTTTATGAGAGCCAGATGGCTAGTCGTGTATCTGTTCCTGTGAAAAGGGCGCTTGCATTCAAGTATCTGCTTGAGAACAAGAAAATCTGCATTAACGAAGGAGAGTTAATCGTTGGCGAAAGAGGTTCAGCGCCAAAGGAAACTTCAACCTATCCTGAAATATGCTGCCACGCACTAAAAGACCTTGAGGTTCTCAACTCCAGAAAGAAAATCCCCTACGTTGTAGATGGAGCAACAAAGAGGACATACAAGGAGAGAATCATACCCTTCTGGAAAGGCAAGTCGATAAGAGACGTCATATTCAGCAAAATGTCTGATGAATGGAAAGCCGCTTACCAAGCAGGCGTGTTTACCGAATTTTTGGAACAAAGAGCCCCAGGACACACGGCCTTAGACGACAAAATCTACAAGAAAGGTCTGGTTGGTTTCAAGAAAGACATAATCGCAAGCATGCAGAACCTCGATTCTCTGAAAGATGCAGATGCATGCGAGAAGAAGGAAGAGCTTAAGGCGATGGAAATCGTCGCAGACGCGTTGATCTGTTTCGCTGAGCGTCACGCTGATTTGGCGAGAAAATTGGCGAAAGAAGAAAGCAACGTTAAAAGACGAAAAGAACTGGAGAAGATAGCTGAAGTGTGTGGGCGTGTCCCTGCTAATGCGCCGAGAGATTTCTGGGAGGCTCTGCAGCATTACTGGTTCATTCACCTCGGAGTAATAATAGAGCTTAATCCGTGGGACGCGTTCAACCCTGGCAGGCTAGATCAGCATCTTTACCCTTTCTATGAAAAGGGGCTTGCAGACGGAACCTTAACTAAAGAAGATGCGAAAGAGCTTCTTCAAGCGTTCTGGATAAAGTTTAACAATCAACCAGCGCCTCCTAAAGTGGGGGTCACTGCAGAAGAAAGCTGCACCTACACTGATTTTGCGCTCATAAACACAGGCGGGGTCAAAGCTGATGGGTCTGACGCAGTGAATGAACTCTCGTATCTCATTCTTGATGTTGTAGAAGAAATGCGTCTGACGCAGCCTAGTTCCATGGTTCAGATAAGCAAGAAAACGCCTGACAGGTTCTTGAAGAGGACTGTCGAAATCATAAGAACAGGCTTCGGACAGCCGTCGGTGTTCAACACTGATGAGATAATTCAGGAATTGCTGAGACAGGGAAAAAGTGTTGAAGACGCCAGAAACGGAGGAGCAAGCGGCTGCGTGGAAACCGGAGCTTTCGGCAAGGAAAGCTACATCCTTACAGGCTACTTTAACCTGCCCAAGATTCTGGAGATCACTCTGAACAATGGTTTGGATCTGA
>DATKKK010000077.1:0-3861 GCA_035542975.1 Bathyarchaeia archaeon
ATCTGGAAGACGTTGACCAAGCCTGCTGAGGAGTACCAAGTTAAAGCCTCGCACGTTGAAGCCGCGAAAATGTTGCACGAGAAGGGATGGATGCTTGGCGTTGGCGACAAAATAGGCTATGTGGTGGTTGTTGGCGCTGGACGTTTGTATGAGAGAGTTAAGCCTTACATGTTTGGCTCCTACGACGAAGTGGACATTGAATACTACGTGTCTAAGCAAGTTGTGCCTGCGGCTGCGCGGATTCTCGGGTTGTTCGGCATAACTGAGGATGACTTATTGAAGCCTAGAACAAGAGAGAAAGAGGGCAAGAAGATAACTGACTTTTTCAGTGGCTAGCTTTCAGCTGCAACGTCTGAAAAAACGTTTAACTGAACGGTTAATGATGGTCTGACTGCGTCTGAGACACGCGAAGCAATGATTCTCTTTATGTTTTTCTCAACCGCCAAATCAACAATTCTCTGAGTTATTATGCCGTCAAATATTATGGTGTCAACGCCTTCCATTTCCTGAAGCTTCTCAGCCAGCTGGCTTACTGGCAATCGTTCTATTTGCTCCATTTTTTCGTTCAATAGAACTGCTTCTAATGTTCCTTCTAGCGTTTTTACTGTTTCAGCGATTTCTTTTGGAATCTGTACCTTTGGTTTTTCTTTCTTTTGTTTGTACACGTCTTCTATTGGAACTTTTGCTTCTAGCGCGTCGAAGATTTCTTTGCAGTTCAGTTCTTCAACCTCTTTTCCTCGGGGGGCTCTGCCGATGTATTTTACGTTGGTTACTTGGATGAGTTCTTTTAGGATTAGGTCTCCGCCTCTGTCTCCGTCTAGGAGAGCGGTGGCTTCCTTCTCTTTACAGATTTTTTTGATTGATTCGGGAACTTTGGCTCCTTCCAAGGCTACGGTGTTCAGCAGCCCGCATCGCATAAGGTTGATTATGTCTGCTCTTCCTTCAACAACGATTATCTCTTTTGCAGTCTCAAGTTCTGGTCCAGCGGGCAATTCTTCTGACCCGTATTTTTCGACTTTGCCAACTTTTAGAGTGTCTGAGACTTCTTTGAAAATTTCATCAACTGACGGCATGGATTCGATCGTCCATTTGTGGAGAATTTCCTTGGCTCTGTCGATGATGACTTTTCTTCGGGCTTCTCTTACGTCTTCGATTTTTTCAAGGGTTACTTTTGAGGCGCATGGGCCTACTCGGTTTATGCTTTCTATGCTTGAAGCGATAAGTGCGGTAGACACTCGGTCTAGGCTTGTTGGGATGGTTATGGTGCCCGTGGTTTTGTCTTGTTTAGAATGCAGTTCGATTTCGATTCTTCCGATTCTGCCTGATTTTTGCAGTTCTCTCAGGTCGAGTTCTGGTCCGAAGAGTCCTTCGGTTTGTCCAAAGACTGCTCCTATAACATCTGGTTTTTCAACTACTCCTTCTATTTCGAACTTTGCTTGTATAACATACTTTATGGTAAATGTTTGGGATGAACCCGTAAGCGTACACCTCCGATGATTTACGTGTTAAGTTCGGGTAAGTTGTGATCGCGTGATGAGAGATTATTCTGCTCTCACTCTACGTGATTGTTACCTTTACTCTATATTACGTTTATGAATTACCACTAATCTTGCTATTTAATGTTTCCATGTAAGAGGCTAAGCCTTCAATGTCTTTGACTTCTTTGCCGACAAACATGAAGAGTTCACTCCAGAAAAGCATGTTTGATGGTATGCCTTGTCTCTCGAAACCTTGTTTCAGCATGCTTGTCAATTGCTTTCCGCGTCTGTCATGGTCGAGCAACAGAATAACCTCGTGTTTTTCTTTTTTGTTGATTTCATGAATCACGTCTAACAACGATTTTCCGCCGGTTTTTGCCGTTATTATTTCGCCTTCTACGCCTAGTTTTCTAAGGGTTTCCACGTCTTTTTTACCTTCAACGATTACCAAGGCTCCACAGGCTGAGGCTTCAGCTAGACGCTGGAGGATTTCGAGAATTTTCTCTTCCTTCTCTCTCAAACGGGTTGACAAAAAGGTCTTTACCTTGTTACCTGTGCGTTCTTCACGATCTCCAAGCATTCCTTTGCTTCTTTATCAGTTTCAAAGTATTTTCGGATTGGCTCAAGGATTTTTGCTATTTCATTGGCTACGCCATCTTTGAGGTCTTGCGGGTGCAGGCTACCTGTACTGTAAACGTTTTCCAGTTCCTCATAGGTTTGAAACTCGATGGGTCCGCCGAATTTTGCGGGTCGGTCTATCTTGAAAGTTCTGTTCTCGTGGAACACTATGTGTTTGGCTATTTCCAGTAGCGGGTTCATTTCCGCCTGTTTTTCGGGGCACCATGCTTTTCTTATTTTTTCTTTTATTTGTTGTTCAGTGTCGTGAATGAATATAGCAGTCCAAGGTTTGGATTTGCTCATCTTGCTGGCTATTACCTGTTCCAATTTGTCTCCTGTTTCGAGTTTTACGGGTTCCGCTACGCCCATCAACACGTGATGGTGGACGGCAACGGGTTTTTTCCAGTCCATTTTGGGGAATACTTCTCTTGCGAGCACGTGCGCTTTTCTTTGGTCCATGCCTCCGTGGGGGATGTCTGCGCCTATGGTTTTTATGTCGACCGCTTGCATGGGTGGGTAGAAGTATTGGGATAGGTCGAGTTTTTCGTTCTCGTTTCTTCCCATTATTGTTAGGCATCGTAGGGTTCTGCCTAGAGTCATGTGTTTGGAGAATTTCAGCAGGTTTCTCCAGTAGTCATCGTTGTTGTGGTATAGTTCTGAGCCTATGACGGTTTTTACTCCTGGGCAGAGGAATTTAAAGGCTTTTTCGTAGTATTTTGTGGCTGACAGCAGCTTATCCCAGTCGCCGCCGAATTTGTTGTTGATGAAGCTGTGCCAGTCTGCGAAGTAGGCTTGGCAGCGTATGCCTGCTTTGATGAAGTCGTTTATTTTGAAGCCTGAAACTATGAGGTTTCCTAGGTGTAGTAGTCCTGAGATTTCGAAGCCTTGATAATGTCCTGGATGGTCGTTTGTTTCGAACAGTTGTCTTAGTTCTTCTTCTACGAGGATTTCTTCTGTGGGCGGTTTTTTGACTAGTTCGATTTTTGTTTCAACGTCCAAGTTTTTAACCTGCTGGTTTTTGGTCTTCTTACCCTTCTATGCGGAAGCAAAACTTAAAAGTTTAGTTTACATGGCTTCGCGGATTTTTTGGTTTTTCGCGGGCTGCGTGTTTCCCACGTAACCTAACGCTCAACCTCATTGTCAAGGAGCGCTGCGCTCCTCTCGGTTAAGATCTCCCGTCGTGGGATGTTGTGCCCGCGCTCATCGTGTCCCATGTTTGGGTAAACCCGCCATCACAAGAGCATGTTTTGTGGACGTGCTGCTTCCGTTGGGTCCGTCTTCATGGATTTGCCGATGAGATTGATTCGGCTCGTTAGTGGTCATCGCCAATGGTTTACTGGGTTTCTGGAAAATTAAACGTTACTGTTCACTGATACAGCTATTGACGCCGAAGTATAGAGGCTCTCTCGAAGAGACCTACCCTCCCTTATATATAGGTTCAATTTAGGTTTCAAGCATGACAAGCATGAAGAAAGACAGCAGAAAATTTCCGCGGTTAGAAACTGAGAGGCTTGTTCTGCGAGAGATGACAAGAGATGATGCCCGATTCTATTTTCGTCATTTTAACGACGAAAAGATAGTGGAAGGCTGCTGCTTTCCAGGACCCAAAAACCTTGAAGCCGCCAAAGAGGAACTAGAGCTTTATTGCATAAAACCCTTCAAAGAAGACAGAGGCATCCGTTGGGGAATCACCAGAAGAGAAGATGGCAAGTTGATTGGGACATGCGGCTTTTACGACTGGAACAAGACTGCACGACGAGCAGAA
>DATKKK010000078.1:0-6027 GCA_035542975.1 Bathyarchaeia archaeon
CAAATCATCCCACTTTTTAAGAAAAAACCAAACGACAGAGAACTCTTTAACCTTTCTTGTGAAACACTAATTAAACATTGTTTTTCCTGTTGTGTTTTCTAGCTAGCTTCTCTATTCTTCTTTGTCCTTGAAAAGTAGTGCTCTTCCATGGTAATACGTTTCGTAGAACATACAAGATAACAGTGGACGTAGACGCTCCCGTTTAGTTCTCGACGTTCTCTTGTTGATAAGTGTCAGATTAGAAAATAGATTAGAAGCGTTGTTGTGAACGTGGCTATGAATGATGGGATTGCGTACTTGTAGATTTTCTCAAGAGAACACTCAAAATAATCTGCAGTGAACGCCAAGCAAAGATGCGTCGGCGACATCACGTATCCTAAATAGGCGCTCATGTAAATCAGTGAAGCCGTCTTAGGCGAGAGAGCGATTATTCCTCCTAGAATCGGCATGCTTATCGAAACTCCCCCCAGAGCAGAAGCAGTTAAGACTCCTGAGGCAGCAGGAATGGCCGTCAGCAACAGAGTGCTGTCTATGCTTCCGTTTGCAGCAAACGTTTCAAAGATTCCTGGGATTTCTGTGGCTTTTATCACGCTTCCAAGCAGGAAGGCACCGTAAGCTGCGAGTGTAATGCCGTATATTCCCCAGCTCTTGAAGGGTTTTGAAACAACTCTAAAACTTGGTTTGGAGATCGCGACTAAAACGAACACGCCCACGAACGTTGCGATAAGCACGTCTAGGCCTTGTTGTGATAAGTTGAAGCCAGCTAAACCTAGACTGATCGCTACGATTATTGTCACCAAGATTGGCAAAAAAGCAGTTAAGAAACTTCTTAAATCAGAGGAGTTTGTTGAATCTTTTTTCTCCGATGCTTTTGGGTTTTTAGTTTTTGGGATTTTCCAGAAGCCTATTGCGTATCCTACGATTATCATGACTATGACGACGGGTATCTGTCGCAAGATTATGGAGGCTATGCTTATTCCTGCGAGTGCAGCTGCAACTATGAGCACTTGGCTAAGCGGGTAGATTGGAAAGATGGCGTGTCTGAACCAGAAGTTCACGTAAGCCTTCTTCTGGCGTTTAAGCCCTATTTTTTCGGCTTCGGCGTCCACGAGTGGAGCAGACATTAAGGCGCCGCCTGCCACTGGGAGAAAACCCATGACTGCAGGAAGAAGGCTTAGCACGATTTTTGGATTGTTGATTATTCTGCTCAGGCTCTCGCTCAGTTGGTTGATGAGTTTGGTTTCCTTGTAGAGCTGGCTCAGCATCATTATGCCAAAGGTTGCTATAACAATTGAGACTGTGAGCACATCAAGAGTGGTGTCACGAATGACGGTTGGAATCTTCTCTAAGTCAACCGCAAGCAAAGCTAACAACAATGCAGTGGCGTTCAACGTTATGCCAAGGTTCACGCGTTTATACAGTAGTATACCGAGAAAAATGAATGAGATAGCTACTGCGATCAACGGGTTTTGGATAAACGCCAAAGGTCAAGCTTCCCTTTTCTTTGTTGAGGGCTTTGAGAAAGAGCAAAATACGCGTCAAACTCTTAATTCTTTTCCCTAAAATGCTGTAAGCGGATGGATGTGTTATGGCGAAGAAAGTGTTTGTTTCAGGACCGATTCAAGGAATGGAAACTGAACAGTCGTACAGGGATGTCATTCGCGAGGTTTGTGTTCACTCGGGTTTTGAGGTTGTTGATCCTTGGGAGCGTGAGAAAGTTTTGTATTGTGGTTCTGATCTTGATTGGTGGAGTAGGGTTCCAGCGGCTGATTTTATAGATAGAGATTTGGAAGATATTAGAAATTGTAATGTTTTGGTTGCATATTTGCCGAAGCTTTCAGCCGGAACGTGTATGGAGCTTTTCTATGCTAAACAAGTGGGAAAGAAGACGGTGTGCATATGCATGATTGACAACCCTAGTCCATGGATAGTCGTTCACTCTGACATAATAATCGGTGCAATTTGGGAGCTTGAAGATACTCTGAAATATCGTTTATGAATAAACTCGCATGCAGTTTATCTCCTTCGAAAAATCGTTCGCTTTCTGAAGCACTCAACACTATCTCTTTTCTGGCGTTTATAGTCGCACTCTGTATTTTCAATGATTATTTTATTTTCATAAAGTTTAATGTTCACATCTTTTACTTCGCTTTTACCTGAGATTTGAAGGTGGTGAAAAATTATGTTTGAGGAATCTGAAAGCTGGGATGAAGAAGAAGATTGGGACGAAGAAGCCGAAGAACAAGAAGAATAGAAGAAAATCAAAGAGGCTTATGTTCAGGCGTATTCTCCATATCGTTTTCTTCTATTTTCGCTTCAACTCATCTCATTCGCAGGTTATACGATGTCATCCTGATGGCGAGTAAAACGCCCAAAAAAGACCTTTTTCCTCACGAATAGAGCTGAGCTACTTGTAGAAAGCATAACGTGCGCTGCATGACGTTTATATTAAGAGCAAACACAATGATGCCCTGTAGGAGTGTGTTCTGTGAAGCCTAGATTGTTAGTTGCACTTGCAACAATCTCTGTTTCAGCACTGATTGTTTCAGGTCTGCTTATGCTGTGGCTGGGTTCGCGATCAAATGCTGCTATTCAAAACCACTATGCTGTGGAAGTGGCTTTTCCAAACCTTGTTTTTGATGCCCCTGTTGGGATATACAATGCTGGAGACGGCAGCAACAGATTGTTCGTGGTTGAGCAAGCTGGGTTAATCAAAGTTTTCGAAGATTCTACAAACGCAACTGTTGACCATATTTTCTTGGATATCAGGAGCAAAGTGCTTTATGGAGATGAAATGGGGTTGCTAGGACTAGCGTTCCACCCAAGCTTTTCTGAGAACGGTTACTTTTACGTCGACTACGTTACCGACAATCCACGCAGATCTATAATCTCTCGTTTTTCAGTGCTGCACGACAACCCGAACACTGCAGATATAAACAGCGAATTTATTTTGATGCAAATCGAACAGCCATATCCGAACCATAAAGGGGGACAATTAGCCTTTGGACCTGACGGCTATCTTTACATTGCTTTAGGCGATGGTGGAGGCGCAGGCGATCCTTTAGGTAACGGACAAAACCTATCTACATTGTTGGGTTCTATTCTTCGCATCAACGTTAACCAAGCCGCTGGAGGCTTAAACTACACTATCCCTGTTGACAACCCATTCGTTGGAAACACAAATGGATACAGGGAGGAGATTTATGCTTATGGCTTGCGGAATCCTTGGCGTTTCAGTTTTGACTCTGCTACCGAATGGTTGTGGGCGGGAGATGTTGGTCAAGACAGAATTGAAGAGATTGACATAATCGAAAGTGGAAAGAATTACGGTTGGAACATAATGGAGGGCAGCCTATGCTACTCTCCTTCATCAGGCTGCAATCAAACTGGTCTTACGCTTCCAATATGGGAGTACAATCATAGTCTAGGAGACGCCGTGATTGGAGGATTTGTTTATCACGGGTTAGCCTTGCCAGAACTCGCTGGCAAATACGTGTATGGAGATTATGGAAGTGGAAGAATCTGGGCGTTGCAGTACGACGGAACAAGCAAACCTGTCAATACAGAACTTGTTGACACAGATCTGAATATTCCCTCGTTTGGACAAGACGAGAATAATGATCTTTTCTTCTGCGCCTTTGATGGCAGAATCTACCAGTTGACCATAGACGATATTTCGCCAGTTATTGGCAATCCCTCTTATACGCCTCAGGACCCGACGCCAAATCAGCAAGTGAAAGTCACCGTAAACGTGACCGACGATTTGAGCGGCGTGCGAGAAGTCATTCTGTCATATGCCACTGATGATTCATGGGCGAATGTGACCATGACACCAAGTGGAGGCGATGCGTATGCTGCCAACATTACGTCCATGTCGTTTCAAACTACCGTGCATTACATGATAATAGCTTACGATAACTCTAACAACACTAGTGTAAACGACAATTCAGGCTCTTTCTACAGTTACACCGTCATACCTGAGTTCCAACTATCCGCTATGTTGTTGCTGACTCTGGTAGTCATTAGCTTTGTAGTGTTGTGCCAAAGGAGGCAAAAGACAAAAAGATCTGGTATGTATACAAGTGCCCGGACAAATTCGAAATAGAGCGCGTAGTTGAGTAAAACGCAAATCTAAAAGCACGATATGCGACTAATATATCTGTTTACGTAAATCACATTCAAGAATAAACATGAGGCACAAAGCTTGAGTTCAGGGCGGCGAGGAAGACCACGAAAGTTTGAATGGATCGAATTCAAGGAACTCGCGGAAAACTATTCGCCAGAAGCGCAATTCTTGAAACTAGCAAGCGTAAACAATCCTTCGATAGCGAATCTAACAGCCTCAGGTTGCCCTCAATGCTCAAGCAAGAGCTTCAGACTGCGTCATGACAAAAAGCACAACAACATACGCTTCTACTGTTCAGAATGCAAGTATGAAACTTCGTTTCACATTAGGAAACCGCCAAAGAATGAGCTTCAAGTGATAAGCATCTACGATAAGAAAGGCATGCTTGTTGACGAAAAGCTCGTAGACACATTTCACGAGCCAACCAAGCGAGAAAAATTTGACGCAGCTGTACTGAGGACAGAGCAGAAACTAGATTTGGGTGGAGAATGGTTTGATGGCGGTTCAGGAATCAGCTCACAGAGTCGCTATCTAACTCGAGAAGAGGCGCTTGAACTCATCGCAAGAAGAAAAATGAGAGCCCAAATTGAAGCAACGCTAAGAGAAATCGAAGATATAGAGAAAGATGACCGCTTGGCATCTTTCGAAGCAGATGTCTCTACAGACTGATTTTCTGTAATATAGGTGAGGAAGGAACTTATTTTATTGCGTCAAGCGCGCCGCGAGAATTTTAGTAAGACGTACAACGAGGCATAACTAATGAGCAGACGTTTTTTTGATAGGGTGGAATGCGGTGGTTGTATCTATAAGAGCAGCAGCTACTGCTGGGGACAGTGCCCCTACAACGTCTGGAAGAAAGAAGCATTCTAGTGCGCGCCATTTTGATATCGTGACATGTACAAGTCACTATACAGAGACATATACCGTAGAGAAACACAAAGATGCAAAGGTGCACGCGCTGCTATGCTGATTTTCTGTATGATAGATGAGGAAAGAAATCATTTTCAGGTTTGCGCATCACAATAATCTAGTTTGCTGTTGTGCGTTAATTATCAGCTTTCTGTTACGCCATAAGTCTGAGTCTCTGTATTATAATCTGTGTTTTAGAATAGGAAGGTTAGTTCAAGTTTTCCTGTTTTTATGGTGGGTTCTCCTTTGGCTGGGTGCTTTAGCGTCTGCCTTTCTCTCGGGGTTGAGGAATAGGTTAATGTCTTAATTTTTTAAATCCGTTTTATGCTATGTTGCTATATCTCTGTTTAAGTACCTGTTATTAGCATTTGTTTATTTTTGATTTGCTTCAAAATGTGAGGCTAGACAGTCAATTCCATCTTGAGCAGCTTTATATCTTACCAAACATTCAAGAAAAACTAAGTAGTGAATAGTTATGAAGTGCAATAATAAGAAAAGCAAACACTACAAGCAAGATTGTCCATACTACGCACCCAGTGAATGTCAAGATGCAAAAGTTGACCAAAAACTTCAAATGTGCAAGTATTGGGTGTCATAATGAATATTTCAATTATAGTGCCAGTTCTGAATGAAGAAAGGTATATTTGTAATTTTCTTGATGTATTGATTCGGGCTTGTTTGGCTTTGCTTATAGTAGTTCGTTTGTTGGAGAAAGCTTTTTTATGGGTTCTGTTATTGGTTGGTTGATGTCCCGAGCGGGCGTAGTCTAGTTTGGTCTAGGACATCAGCCTGCCACGCTGACGACCCGGGTTCAAATCTCGGCGCCCGCACCACCTCCACACAAACCAAAAAAAACCGAAATTGACAACAGTTGTTCAGCATCATTTAATCACCACAATCGTTTAATACATAATCCAATGATTTTAGATACTCTTTGAGAAGAGGTTCTGCAAAATGGCACTCGTTGAAACTCTAGAAAAACTTTCAAACGC
>DATKKK010000079.1:0-5606 GCA_035542975.1 Bathyarchaeia archaeon
TGTAGTTACAAGTTGTTACTGTTCGCCTTCTGCAAGGGCTGCGAAGAATTTACGCATCCGTTTGAACGTTTCCAAGAACTCTAAACCCCACTTTGTTGTTCGGTACTTCTTCGAATCACCTATCATTACTTCATTCACGAAGCCATGAGCAACTAGAAAATTCAAAATCTTCTTTGTTCGATCAACTGGCATGTTAGCGCCATAAGAGATTCGTGTCAATGAACAAGAGCCTTTTCTGACAATTATCTCGATTATGTCGGCGTAAATGTCATATTTGGTTCTTCTTCGCTCTTCCTCCAAACCCGTCTACTCCAGCTTCCACTATAATTAAATGAGAAACACTTAATCTTAATTGTGGTGAAAACGAGAAATGCCGCGTCCTTTTTCTGAGGGCAAACAGATTCACATAGACTGCAAAAAAGGAGATTTGGCTGAATACCTGCTTGTGCCAGGCGACCCTGATCGCGTCCAAAAAATCGCTAGTTTCTGGGGTTCTGCCCGAGAAGTTTCATCCCACCGCGAGTTTCGCAGTTATACTGGCAAATACTTGAACGTGCCCATTTCCGCTCTGTCAAGCGGTATCGGACCTGCTTGTATGGCTATAGTGGTCAACGAAGCCGCTAACGTTGGGGTTAACACTTTTATTCGCGTGGGTAGCGCAGGTGCTATCCGTAAAGACATCGAGATTGGTGACTTGATTATTTCTTCTGCTGCAGTACGCCTTGACGGTACAAGCAACTGCTATGTACTGCCTGAATATCCTGCCGTGGCTAGCTATGAAGTTTTGCTGGCTTTGGTTGAAGCTGCTGAAAGCTTGGGCATAAACAACTATCACGTAGGCGTTACTGCCACGACCGCTGATTTTTACGCTGGACAAAGCCGCCCAACGAAGACAATGGGGGTTCAAATGGAAAATTTGATGCCCACGTTACAAAAAGCTGGGGTGTTAAACTTTGAGATGGAAACCGCGACATTGTACACTTTGGCAAGTCTCTATGGTTTGCGAGCGGCTTCTGTTTGCGCCGTCTTTGCCAATCGCTGCACGGGCACGTTTAAGACTGGTGCAGGCGAAGAAGAAGCCATCAGAATAGCCAATCATGCTGTAAAGATTTTGCATGAGTGGGATGAAGTTAAAAGAAAGAAGAATAAACAGTGGCTTTTTCCCTCTTTGTTGCGGTCAAAACATATTTAGAGAAGGGCTGTTTTTGAACAAAAAAGACGCGGAAACCATAACGACTGAGATGTTAACGAGGTTTTACTTGCAAAACCATTTTTTGCTTAAGCAGGCAAAGAAGGATAAGCTTGTTAACGTGGTAGGCAACGTGTGTGGTTTGCATTCTCAACTGCCGTTAACGCCGTATTTCATGCTTTGGAACAGAATAGAGGACTTTGAACCTGAACTGTTGGATGATGCGCTTTACCGTGAGAAAAGCTTGGTTAAAACGTGGTTTATGAGAGGAACGCTTCACGTCATTCCTTCAGAAGATTTACCTGTTTACCATCATGCTTTGAAAAGAATGTGGTTTGAACATCATGGAAGATACATGAACAAGCCAGATTGGCCGTCGCGTGAAGAACGGGAAAAACTGTTTTATCCCAAGATCCGAATGGCACTTGCTGAAAAGCCTCTGAGGAGAAAAGAACTTAACGATAAAGTACATTTGCTTCTTGGCGGCAAATCCCAACCTTATGCACGAATCTTTTCTGCATGGGGCGGGATTCTCAAAGAGACTAGCTATCTAGGCTTGACTGTTCATGCTGAGCCGTGCGGTAAAGAGTCATGTTTTGCGAGGCTTGACAAGTGGTTGCCGCAGATAAACCTCGGCGAAGTTACGGAGGACGAAGCAATAGGAGAATTGTTGCTGAAGTATCTGCGTTGTTATGGTCCTGCTTCAGCTCAAGACTTTGCTTGCTGGAGTGGGCTTTTGACAAGCGAAGCAAACAAAACAATCGAGAATAATCAGAAAGAATTGAAAGAGGTTCGGCTGCAAGAAACTGGAAAGCGGCTTTGGATGCTTAAAAAAGACTTTAAGGCTTTGCAGGAAATTGATTTGGAGGAAAAGGTGCCGATACGCTTGTTGCCGAAATACGACTCGTACTCAATGGGACATAAGGATAGGACGCGAATAATCAAAGAAGAGTTTCTCAAACAGGTTTATCGTCCAGTCGTTGGAGACGTAGCGGCTACGCTAATAGTAAACGGACGCATAGCGGGAACATGGACTAGCAAGAAATCAAAGAAAAAGATTACAGTTGCCATAAGAGCTTTTGAAAGGCTTAGCAAGGAAACCATGACAGAAGTGGAGCAAGTTGTCAAGGCCTTCGGTGCTTTCATGGGCGTTGAACAGACAACGGTGCTTTTAAACAGCAAATAACGTAACGTTGTCATCATATTTGGATAAAGCTAAAAGTCACTGTTTGGAAACAGTTTAAGCAGTGCCGGGGTGGCGGAGTGGTTATCGCGCTGGCCTCGAGATCCACAAAACAAACCAGTGGGGCTTAGATGGAAAAGAGGGCAAGTAAGCCAGTGGGCCTTATGGGCTCGCAGGGGTTCGAGTCCCTTCCCCGGCGCCAGTTTACCAGTTAAAGCCTTTTTCTTAGCTATTTTGGGCAAATAACCTTGATTTGCACGTGCGGAGGACATGGTAGTTTCGCTAATAGCCCTAAATAGCTTCCAACTCTCGATTCAAGCTTTTCTTGTGTACCATCAATTTGCGAATAGTAGCCCCAGTTAACTGCGATTAAAACAGCTATAGAAGGGTTAAGCACGACAAACTCAACTAATGAATGTCATTCGGACTTTTTCATTGATCCTTGGGTTCTCTTGGCTGCGAAAGCGATTGCGAGGATGGCTATGCCAGTAAGAACTATTGTTCCGCCCGGGGCTGAGTTTATAATTAAAGATATCAGGAGCCCAACTGTGACGGTTAGGAGTCCTATAATGGGTGACAGGATAACGGTTTGTCGAAAGGACTTTGCAATTTGAGTGCTTGTTAAGGCTGGCAAAACCAGAAGTGAGGAGATCAGCAGGATTCCAACTATGGGTATAGCTACGATTACGACGATTCCTGAGAGGACGCTGATTAGGTAGTCGAAGAACCACGTTCTGATTCCTGCGGCTTGGGCTTGGGTTTCGTCAAAAGTTACAAAAACAATTTCTTTGAAGAATACAAATATTACACCTAAAGTTATCACAGCTACGACCGCCGCAGTAAGGATTTGACTGTAGTCTACAAGGAGCACGCTTCCAAAGAGCAGACTTTCAAGGCTGACACCGAATCCTCTGGCAACGCTTATCAAAACGATACCGCTTGCAAGACCAAGTTGAAGAAAGACAGCGACCGCTGCGTCACTTGAGATTTTTGTGGAGCGGATTGCCTTCGTGATTCCTAATGAACCCAATACGACTATTATCCCAGCAACCCACAGTGGAATGAAGTTTAGATAGTAACCTAAAGCTACGCCTCCGAAAGCTGTGTGTGCCAAACCGTCTCCGATGAGGGAGATTTTCTTCAAAACAATGAATATGCTGAGTACGGAAGAGAGAATTGCGATTATTATGCTAATGATGAATGCACGTTGTATGAAGCCTGATTGAAGTAGAGATAATATGTCAAGGATGATCATCATGGTGCATAATCTCCACTGGGTGATCGTAAACTTTGCGAATTTCAGCACTTGCATTGAAGTCAACGTTTTCGCCGCAGAAGAACTGAGACCTGTTTATGCAAAGAACTTTGTTCGCAATCTTGGTTATCACGCCTATGTCATGAGAACAAAGTATGACAGCGACTCCCATCTCCTTGTTTAACCGCTCAAGTGTTTGGTAGAACTCGGCTTTTGAAGATGTGTCAACTCCACTAGTTGGTTCATCCAAAAGAAGCAGTTTTGGGTCCGCAACCATCGCTTTAGCGAGAAATACTCGCTGCGACTGTCCTCCCGAAAGCTCCCCGATTTTGCGGTCTTTAAGCTCGAATATCCCAAAGAGCTTGAGCATTTCTTCGACCTTTCGTCTGTCGTTTGCGCCTAAACCATGAATTAATCCTGCATGCGGAATTCTGCCAAGCAAAACCGTCTCGAAAACGGTGAAAGGCGAGTTTGGGTCCCTTACCTGTGCGCTTTGGGGAACATAACCGACGTATTTGAGGTTCTTCATCAAATCCTCATTGCCAAGCAGTCGCACTGTTCCAGTCGTGGGCTTTATGAGCCCAAGGATGACTTTTATCAGTGTGGACTTTCCAGCTCCGTTTGGTCCTATGAGGGCAATTAGGTCTTTATCGTTTACCTCAAAGGTTATGCCTTCAAGAGCCATAACTCCATTAGGATACTTTACGCTTACATCTCGAATCTCGACAATGGGTTTAGCTGCCAACGTTATCCAACGCCAATTCTATGTTTGATACGGTTTCTTGCATTAGGCTAATATAGTCTTTGCCCGCGGCTTTTTCCTCAACTGTTAAACCCTCTATAGGATCCATGTGTATCAGTGTGGCATTGGTGTCCCTTGCAATTGACTGCGGGATTGCGGGGTTTTCAAGCGATTCGTATCCGACGTAGAGGAGATGGTACTGGTTGATGGCGGCGATGACGTTTTGGATGTCGTTAGGAGTTGGTTCTTCTTGGAAAGGTCCAGAAATTGGAATCTGAGTGAAGTTATATTCTTTAGCGAAGTATGCGAATGCTTCGTGGAACGTTACAAAGTATCTTGTTTTAACGTTCGGGCTCGTCGTTATAGTGACGATTTGGGAATTGAGAGTGTCAAGTTTGGCGTCATATACTTGCGCGTTTTGGGTAAAGTATTGGCTGTCGGCAGGATCAGCTTTGATTAAGCCTTGAAGAATATTGTTGACCTGCTGCTTCGCAAGGATAGGGTCGAGCCAAATGTGAGGGTCAACGGTGCGATTGCCGCTTTGAAATTGTTGTGCGACTGGAAGAAGCGTGATATTTTGGCTTGTGTCGACTAATATTAGTTTTGTGTTGCCAGAAGCGCTGACTGCGCCAGAAAGCCAGGTTTTTTCTAAATCAGCCCCGTTGTAGATTAGCACATCTGCGGTTGCGATATTCTGTATATCTAATGGGGTGGGTTCAAAATCATGCACATCCACGGTTTCCGGTACTAGTATAGAAGCGTTAATCTTGTCGCCGCCTACATTTTGCGCGAAATCATACAGAGGATAAAATGTTGCAAGCACCTTTAATCCTGAAGAAGTTTGGGAGGAGTTGCTCGTCACGTAAAAGCCTATTAAAGCTCCAACCGCCATTATGGCTATGGCAATTACAGCAAAAACTATTTTCCTTTTCATAAATGGTTTACCTCTTCAAAGTTAATAAATTTTACTATTTATTTAATAACATAAGCTTTCTTCTACCTGATAACGTTTATGCTACTTATTTTGGCACCGAAACAATACAGGCGAACATCAGAACTGCGGGTTTTGACATAGCCCTCCTTGAGAGAACATGAATCCAGCGAGGTATCAGACAATTTATTAAAGAAACATGTTATTACATTAAGAACGTTGAGGCAAATTAACATGGAAATAATAAGCCTATCACTACCTGAGAAGCTACTCAACGAGTTGGATGATATTTTAGGCAAAAAGCAC
>DATKKK010000080.1:0-20450 GCA_035542975.1 Bathyarchaeia archaeon
GCGCAGCCAAATTCACATGAACATAAAGCGAGAAAGCCTTAGTAAAGACTCCACCGCTCAGCTCGCTAGTAACCCTTGGGTTCGTTAAACCATAACCCGCAAACGCGAACACCACGAACAACACAAGAGTAAGCCAAACAAGCACACGGTTAAATCGATTCAACAAGTCACGCTCATTCTTCACCATTCTCAGCCTTCCTCTTTCGTGAAATTGGTTGAAAAAGCATTAATGTTTTGTGCAAAATAATATAAGAATGACATACGTCATAATACATACAAGAGCATCATACCATGAAAACCCAAAAAATACTCTTGGCAGCAGCCTTACTCATCATACTAACCGCTTCTACCCTCCTAGGAATATGGGTCTGGATCAACTTCCCAAGTACAAACACAACAGTCGCGGGAGAAATCAGAGAATACAACGGAACACAGCTAGGCTCAGTAAACGACTTCAGAAATGAAGCAATAAACGGCATACAAACCATAAACATAAGCACCTACAGACTTCAAATAACAGGACTTGTAAACACACCAACCAACTACACCTACGACCAAATCATCAACAACCACACACACTACCAAAAAATAGTCGCCCTACACTGCGTCGAAGGCTGGGAAGTTACCGCACTCTGGGAAGGCATACGCCTAAAAGACCTCCTCGAAGAAACAGGATACCAGCAAACCGCCCAAGTCCTGATACTCTACGCCCAAGACGGATACACAACAAGCCTCCCGCTCTCCTACATCATCAACAACGACATAATGATAGCCTACAAGATCAACAATGTAACCCTTCCCGCAAAAGAAGGCTACCCCTTTCAACTAGTGGCAGAAGGCAAACTAGGCTACAAATGGATTAAATGGATAACCAAGATAGAAGTCTCCAACAACACCAACTTTAGAGGTTACTGGGAAAGCTACGGATACGACAACAACGCTAGTTACCCATAACTACAGCACACACTAAAACCAGTCAGCTACTTACTCTCGTCTTCTTTCTTCTCTTCCTCTTCAATAAAGCGCTTAAGCTTCTTCTCCATCTTCAACTCATACGTGTGCTCCTTAACAGGCGGAGGCAAACCCTCCCTCTTAAAAAGCAAGTTCGGCGCAACAATACGCCTCTCCCCCTTCTTCACTTCGACTTTTTCGCCGTAAACGTCATCCTCGAAAGATTCTAACGCCTCCACGATCCAGTTTTCTTTGCTTTCAGTTATAACTTTAACCTTATGCTTACCCTTGTAATACCTAACCTCTCCACTCAACACAACACACCACACTACTGTTCTACCTGGGTTGATATAAAATGCTCGAAAAAATCTCACGCGAACTGAACTATCCGTCCAAAACCATCAACACAAAAACAAAGAACCCAACAACTTTTTGAAATAAACGTGTACAGAAAACATAAGAAACCCCTTAAACACCATATTGTATGATAGAGGTTGACGTTCTCCCAAACCATTCCAGATAGACCTTCAACAAACACGTGGCTAGACGACATACTAAAAAACGCAAGCCACACATCTGGAATCAACTATGAAGAAGACCTTAGAATAACTGAAAAAACTTCACGAAACAGCCAATGCGTACTCTGCAAAGGCTCACGCTTCCTCTGCGGCAAAACAAGCTGTCCCATCCTCCTAAAAATCCACCACTATCTCAGAAGCGTACCTTTAACGCACAGCGAAGACATAGACGGCGCTTCGCCGCCAAGCGTGTTCATCGGCAGAATCGGCTACCCAAACGTCTACGCAGGACCACTCGTGCCGCCAGTAGAAGAAGACACAAGCCTATACGACCTACCAGAATACTGGTTCGGCAGGTCGATGGACGAAATCGTAGGCTTCCGCTCCATGCTCATCCGCGGCAAACACCGCGTCAACGTAAAAGAATTCGAAGAAGCAGGAAAAATAATCGAAAAAACCCGCGAACTAGGCTTAGCCGTCAGACCGGTAGACGTGGAATTACTCCTAAAGAAGAAACCACGCGGCTCCATACTATTAGATGATGAAGTCCAACCATTCGGACCATCAGCACCGATTCGCGATTTACACGTTGGCAACACAAAATGGGACCAACACGTTGAAAAAGCCTACAACGACACCGACTTGAAAGCCACACAAGCTGTACTAGAACTCTACGACAAAAACGTGCTCGTCACCAAGATCCAAAGAGCCTTCAGCGTCGGCGCCTTCGGACTAGAAGAAAATCGACGGCTCGTGCCCACGCGCTGGAGCATAACCGCCGTAGACGACATAATATCAAAAAACCTGATCAAAAAAGTCAAAACCTTTTCAACGATAAACGAGCACCGCATCTACGAATCCCGCTACTTGGACAACATCTTCGAAATCCTCATGCTGCCCACGGCATGGAGCTACGAAGCCATGGAAGCATGGTTCCCGGGCACCGTGTGGAATCCCAACGGCAAAAACACTGTCATCTTCTCAGACTGGGAAGGACACGACGGTAGAACCACCTACGCAGAGATAGGCGGATGCTACTACGCCGCAAGACTAGCGGTCTGCGATCAACTAGTTAAGGAAAGACGCCAAGCCACGGTAATCGTGCTCCGCGAAGCCCACCCAGGTTACATCATGCCCGTCGGCGTGTGGCAAGTGAGAGAGAACGTGAGAAACGCCATGCGACAAGAACCATACAAGTTCAACACGCTGGAAACAGCGTTAAAATGGGTTGGAATGCGCTTCCAAATCCCACTGCAACGATGGATAACACAGAGCGAACTGTTGAAGAACGCTCTCTTCCAGAAGAAGATAACTGACTATTTCGCAAAACAATTAGAGTGATTTCTAACAACGCATTTAAGCAGAACCCGCTATTATCATCAAGAATGGTGACGAATTGTCTCAAGAAACTGCTAGATTAATTCTTCCATTCGCCACTCTAGCATCAAACCGCATTGAAGCTTTCCTAGACGAGACCGAAAAAGCCGCAGTGTTCTGCCTAGCAGAACTGGAAAGAGCAAAGGGCGGCGGAATCATCGCTAAACACCCACCGGAAAAAACCAATTTTATCTCCAAAATACATTATCCTCTGTGGCTTTTTCCCTTCCACGAAACCAACCTAATCTTCGATGGCTTAAAACGGAACTCGCTTACTCTGCCGTATCCAAGCATCCAAGATATCCAAGCCTTCATGGACGGCGTTGACCGAAGCAGCAGTTCACGCCAAGCCTACCAAGCTTTTCTCATAGACAACACCAATTACTTCCAAATTTCAAGCCAAGAGGAGAAAAAGCAAACCGTTGAAGGGCTCATCGCAGATGAGAATTTTCAGCACGATTTCAACTCGTACCTTTCTGAAGCAGAATCCCTTAACGCTTCTTCTCCCGAAATGGCTGTTCTTTCACCAACGATTAACGAAGCATTCATAATCTCGGCAACTGATGAACTAGAAAGCTTGCGCATCAAATTCTCAAACGAAGTTAATCTCCTCAACAAGAGCATGAAACTTCTTAACGCAACTACCAAAGGTTTCGTTGAAACCATACAACAGGAAATAAAAGAAGTAAAAGCCACGTTCGAGAAAGAACTTGAAAAACGCAGAGGACCCGTTGAGGAACAAGTGAAAGAAATACGCCGCAAATGCGACACCGAAATAACGCTTGCTTCCAAAAGTTTTGAAAAGGAGCTTCTCAAGTTGCAGAAGGAAAAAGTCAAGCATGAAAATGCAAGAGACCAACTGTCGCGAAAGATAGCCTACGCTGAGGCAGAAGTCAAGACCAGCGCCGCAAAGAAGAATGACGCTGAAGAGCGAAGATGGAAAGAGGAGAAGAAAAAACGCAAAAAAGAACATTCCAACGCCGAGTCTGAAATAAAGAAGGTTGAAAAACAGATAAAGGACACAGAAGACAAGAAAGCGTCGGAACTTTTCCGAATCAGATCAGAACGCGACGCAAAAATTCAAGAAGCAACAAAAGAACTAGTCGAAATCGAATCTTCGCGTGACGCTAAAGTTCAGGTTCTCATGCAAGAAACGGAGAAGATTAAAGGATTAACCGCAGAAATAATCAAACAGATCGACACTGCCTCAAAACTTAGAGAATCATCCCTGACCGCGTTCGAAAAATACGGCATCGCAAAGAAATACAATCGAACCACGCTGGTCTACATGCCCTTTTACCTCGTATGCTTCCAGTCTGGAACACGAAAACGTTACGTGCACTTTCCGCCGTCAACCGTGAGCAACGTGAAGCTTTCTGTCAAGCTTAAAGGAGCGTTGGGCATGGCCAAGATTAAGCAGTTGTTCAGTCCGCGCTCAAACGCCTTGGTTTCGCTTCTGAATAAGCTTCTTTTAATGCTGGAAGAGAATGCGGTGCTCGAGAGAGAGGTGGGCGAAGATGCTGCAAAATCCGATTTGCTCCGCGCAAAGGACGCTGTCGAATCAATAAGAAGCGGGTTGACTAGACTGAAAGAAGAGGGCTGGCTTTCAGAAAAAGAATACGAAGCATTCGGTCACGAGCTAAAGTAAGCTACTATAAGGACAAGGTCATAGTTTTTCCTTATACTTGGCTATGGTGCAGTTCACTATTTTTTTCGCTTCTTCCGCGTTCGTCCATTCTTTGAACTTCACCCACTTATGCGGCTCCAGTCTCTTGTAAGTCTCAAAGAATTCCTGAATCTCTCTTAACTGATGCGGATGAACGTCAGTTATGTCGTTGTAGCCTTCGAACCTAGCGTCGTTCACGAGCACTGAGAGTATTTTTGCGTCTTCTCCCTTCTCGTCTTCTATTATTAACGCACCTATGACTCTGACCTTGACTATGCATCCTACTTCGAGCGGTTCATAGCTTAACACCATTATATCGAGCGGGTCGTTATCGTCTGCCCATGTTTGTGGAACAAAACCGTATTCCACGGGAAAAGCTACTGAGGAAGGTATTATTCTGTCGAGAACGAACGATTCCCAGTCAGAACTGTACTCGTATTTGTCTCTTGACCCGCTGATGACTTCGATGACCATGTTGAGCAGCTCAGGTGGCTTGTCGCCTACTGGTATGTCTTTCCAAACGTTCATGTCATGCACCAACCTTCAAAGGCAAATGCCGAACTCGCTAATTTAAGTTTCCTCAAAAAAATCCTGCAATTTCCTAGTCTCTGCCCTGCGAAGCGTTTCTGCACATTTTTTTGGATCCATCTGCCTGAACTCCAACCCAAGCGTCACGAGCGTGCGCTGAACGTCTTTTGCGATGCTCGGCGCAACTAATATTCCTCGCACTTCACGGTCTGCTCTGCTTCTGATTGCATCAATGTACTTCGCCAGCTGCAACGCCGCTTCTTTTCCTGCGGTTTTACGCTTAATTTCCACAACCACAAGCTTTCCGTTCTTGTCCATGCCGTAAACGTCTACAAAACCAGGCTCAACCTTCTTCTCATAACTTATCGGTTTAAACCCCTCCTCTAGGAGTGAAGGTTTCAACAAGATGGCTTTTTGCATGTCTTCCTCGCTCGCGTAGAGCGAAAACTGTCCGGAATCTACGAGGCTTAAAGAAGAAACTAGATTAATCTGGTCGAAGAAAACTCTGACAGATTCAGGCGGCTTCTGTCTCACAGCGTGAACCTCTAGCATGCCGTCTTTGGCTTTAGTGTGGAAGATGCAGCCTGGCGGTTGCCAGTTGACTGGTTCATACCCTACTGAGCGATGAACGAGAAGCGAGCCATCTTCTTTAATCATCAGGATGCGTTCGCCTGGCTCAAGTTTCGATTTTGCCCTGCCTAGATAGTGAACCCAGCATTTGCCGACAACGAGCAGCGTCTTGTGTTGAGAGATTGCTTCGCTAACTGTTTTTTCGGCCTCCGTAACATCTGGGTTTACTAAGACAGTAAGCGGTTTAGGTTTCACTGCAATGCCTCAGCCAATAGTTTTAGAAGACTTGCCGCGTAGATAAGATTTCTGAGAGACCACTGATGGATGGATGGAGGAAGAAACGCCAGATAATGCGACGTTACAACATAACCGCAGGCATTTACGACATGCGGTATGCTGAGGAGCAGACTGCAAAAATCGAGGCAGCTTTACAGCATGTTAAGATTAGCAAGAACGACTGCGTGTTAGACGTTGGTTGTGGAACGGGCTTTCTGTTTGATTATGTGACAAATAAAGCCAAAGTGACTGTTGGGCTGGATATTTCCAAGAAAAGCTTGCTTGAAGCTAAACAGCGAGCTAAAAGTTTTCGCCGCATTGATCTGATTCTGGCTGATGCCGCCAACATGCCGTTGAAAGATAGGCTTTTCAGCCATGTTTTCGCTTTCACAGTTATTCAAAACGTGCCTGACCCTGCAAGAATGCTGATTGAGATTAGAAGAGTTTCCAAAGACAACGCAACCTTCGTTGTTACTGGTTTGAAGAAGCTGTTTTCTAAGGAAGCTTTTGAGAGTATGTTGCGGAAAGCTGGCTTGAGCATCGTTGTTTTGGAGGATGAGGAGAAGCTGAAATGTTATGTCGCCGTCTGCAGAAACCAGCCTTCTTTCTGATTTTTTAATCGAGTGGCTTCTCCAACGAGGTGCGCAATATCTCGCTGAAGAATGCTCAGATTCTAAGAATGTTAAACTAAACTATATATGAAGGTGAATACAAGCCTATCTCTAAACGGGTTTCACATCATCGTCACGATGTTAAATTGGTGGTTGTAAGATGCCGTTGAAAAAACTGAAGAAAGAAACGGCTGAAGCATTATCGTTAGAATGGGTTTTGCACATTCAAAATTACAAGCTTAACCTTGACAAAAACCGTTGCGTAGGCTGCCAAGTTTGCAGTCTGGCTTGTCCAAAAGAAGCCATCAAAATCCAAAAACAACCCAAAACTCTGGGAGAAAAAGCAAAAAAAGCCAAGGTTGATATCGACTTGGCGAAATGCAATTTCTGCGGCATATGCGATGTACTATGCCCATACGGTGCAATCAAAGTCACGTCCAGCAGCAAGCCGACTCTTGCGGTGGTTGAAAAAGAAAGCTTCCCTCAACTAGTTCGCGACATCCAAATGGACGCAAGCAAATATCCGCTGAATCGTGAGGAAAGCGAAGAAGCATGTCCGTTAGGTTTGGTTAAAGCGAGTTTTTCAACTCTTGACGGCAAAACTGTGGAGGATACTGCTCTTCTGAGCGAAGATGAGAGGTCTGGGCTTAAAGTTAACGTTGATGTTGAGAAACAGTATTGTCCCTGCTGCGGCGTCTGCGAAGCCAAGCTTCCTCAAGGAGCCATGCACGTGCGGAAATTCCTCAACGGAAAACTCGCCATCAACGTCTCCAAGTGTCCAGAAGGCTGCACAGACTGCTTAGACGTCTGTCCAATAACAGGCGCACTATACCTCTCTGACGACGACAAGAAGGTGCACGAGAACGAGGTGTTCTGTGTCTACTGCGGAGCCTGCAAAGTGGTATGTCCAGTCGAGGAAGCTCTAGAGTTTAAACGCACTCACGTGAACCACACGTCGGTTCGTTCTGGCGCATGGAACAAAGCGTTAGAAAGGCTCACTTCGCCTGTTGAAATGACTAAGGAATTAAAGAGTAAAGGCTCTCTTCGAGCGAGGGAAGCCGTGAAAAAAAGGGTTGGGTTAAAGGAGGATCAAAATGCCTAGAAAAACTGCTCAACCGAAAACAGGAAAGAAAACCAAAGTCGCACCACGAGAGAAGAAAGCCCGACCTAAAGCTGAGGGTCCACGTATCGGCGTTTTTGTTTGTCAATGCGGCTCCGCCATAGCTTCAGTCATAAACGTTGACGAATTAACAAAGTATGCTAAGACGTTGCCGAACGTTGTGTACGCAGAGAACATGAATTATCCCTGTAGCCATCAGGGTCAAGACGAGATTGTTAAAGCAATAAAGAACAACAAGCTTGACCGCGTCGTCGTGGCTGGCTGTTCGCCCAGGCTTTATGAGCCGACTTTTCAAAGATGCGTGTCGCAAGCTGAACTGAACCCGTGGCTGTTCGAGATGGCGAACATCCGTGAATTTTCCTCCTACTGTCATCAGAATGAGCCTGCTGAGGCTACTGAGAAGGCGAAGGACACTGTTAGGATGGCGGTTGCAAAGGCAAGACTGCTTGAACCGCTAAAACCCATCGAGTTGCCCATGACGAAGAAGGTCATGGTCATCGGCGGCGGAATCGCAGGCATCAACGCGGCTTTGGATTTGGCTGACATGGGCTTCAAGGTTTACATGGTTGAGAAGACTGAAACCATAGGCGGATATATGGCTTTGCTGGATAAGACGTTTCCAACGCTTGATTGCAGTATATGCATCGAAGGTCCAAAGATGGTGGATGTAGGTAGGCATCCGAACATCGAGATTATCTCTTTTGCCGACGTGTTGAAGGTTGATGGCAACGTTGGCAATTTCAAGGTTAAAATCAGGAAAAACCCGCGGTACGTGATAGCTGCAAACTGCACGGGATGCGGCGAATGCCGAGACGCTTGTCCGATCGAGTATCCAAACTATGCGGACATGATGTTAGGCGTGAGAAAAGCGATCTCTCCACCCTTTGGTCAGGCAGTTCCGCTCACACACACCATTAACCGAGATTACTGCATCGAATGCTACAAGTGTGTAGACGCGTGTGGTGCGCGGGAGGCCATAAACTTCGACCAGAAACCTGAAGAAATCGAAGTAAACGTGGGTGCAATAATCCTCTCCATAGGCTATGGCATGTACAACCCTGAAGATTTGGCATGGACTGGCTACACCAAATTCGACAACGTGTTCACAGCCTTAGAATTTGAAAGGCTCATACTGGCGGCAGGACCCACGGGCGGCAAAGTGGTTCGAGCCTCAGACGGACAGAAACCGCATTCTGTTGCTTTCATACAATGCGTGGGCTCCCGTGACATCAACAGATACGAGTACTGCTCGAGCTTCTGCTGCATGTACACGCTGAAGCATGCGGTTATGCTTAAGGAAAAGTACCGAGACGCCATAGAGGTTAACGTTTTCTTCAACGACATGCGAAGCAACTTCAAAGGCTACGAAGAATTCTATAATCGAGCCCAAAAATCAGGCGTGAAATTCATCAGAGTAAAACTGGAAAACCGCCGCGTAGTCGAGAATCCCCAAACCAAGAACCTCACAGTTTACGGTGAGACAGAAGAAGGCAAGCCTGTTTCAGCGGAAGCCGAGATGGTTGTTCTGGCAAACGCCGCCGTGCCAGCAGACACTGCAGCTGAACTCGCAAAGATTATCGGCATACCGTTAACCAAAGATGGATTCTTCGTAGAATGCCAGCCTAAAATAAGACCTACTGACACCGACGTGCCTGGAATATTCTTGGCAGGTGCGTGCCAAGGTTTGAAGGATATTCCTTACAGTGTGGCTCAAGGCAGTGCTGCTGCAGCTCAGGCAGCGTCTGTGTTAAGCAAGGAGTCATGGGTTGTGGAACCTCTCGTGGCTCAGGTTAACGAAGACGCATGTAGTGGCTGCAGAATTTGTGAATCTGCTTGTGGTTATCACGCTATTAACGTTGAGAAAGCCGGCGACAAAGAAATCGCGAAAGTTACAGAAGGATTATGCCGAGGCTGCGGCATCTGCAGTTCCGCGTGTCCAGTGGACGCTATTAAGATGCCGAATTATTCAGATGTGCAGATTGTGGCTCAGGTTCAGGCAGTCATGAAAAAAGGTGAGAAAGCATGAGCGAACAATCAGCACCGCAAACCACGCCTAAAACTGAAGAACCGCGCATAGGCGTTTTCGTATGCTACTGCGGTCTCAACATCGCTGGAACCGTGGACGTTGAAGATGTGGCTGAATACGCACGAAAACTGCCGAACGTGGTCTACGTCAAGACAAACCGTTACACGTGCGCTGACCCAGGTCAAGAGGAGATTCGAAAGGGTATACGGGAGCACAAGCTTAACCGTGTCGTCGTGGCAGCGTGTTCTCCCAGGATGCATGAACCCACTTTTAGACGAACTGTTTCGGAAGGTGGATTGAACCCGTTTATTTATGAGATGGCTAACATTCGTGAGTTTTCGTCTTGGTGTCATCAGAGCACTCCGAAGGAGGCTACGGAGAAGGCTAAGGAGCTTGTGAAGATGGCTGTTGCCAAAGTGCGATTGCTCGAGCCGCTGGACTTGATTGAAGTGCCCGTCACCAACAAAGCCTTGGTAGCAGGTGCCGGCGTGGCTGGAGCTAGCGCTGCGGTTGACCTTGCCGAGATGGGTTATCAAGTATACCTGGTCGACCGAGCTGAAATCATCGGCGGTCACATGGCGCAGTTGGGCAAGACGTTTCCAGTCTTCGAATGTTCAAACTGTCCTCAGCAGATTCATTGTCCAAGGTTTTCATGCGTTGCCACGCGAATAGGCACGGCTGCCGTTCATCCTAACATCAAGCTGCTTGCTTACTCTAACGTTAAAGCGGTTGAGGGAGTGATCGGCAGCTACAAAGTCACGGTTGAGAGGAAACCGCGGTTTGTAGACGAGAACAAGTGCGAAAGCTGCGGCAAATGCGCTGAAGTTTGTCCCGTAACCGTGCCGAACAAGTTTGACGCTGGCATGAAGACGCGAAAAGCCATATACACGCCTTTTCCAAATGCGACGCCAGCATCGTACACGATTGACAAGGAAACTTGCCTGTACTTCAAGGATGGAAGTTGCAAGAAATGTCAAGAAGCTTGCCCTGTTGGCGCGGTGGATTTTGAGCAGAAGCCCATGGAAGAAAAGTTTGAAGTCGGCTGCATGGTGGTGGCAACGGGTTACGACATCTACGAACCCTACGACCTGCCAAACTATGGATTCGGCAAATACAAAGACGTGGTAACGGCGCTACAGCTTGAACGAATCATAGATTCTAACACGCAGATTCTGGGCGAACTGCGGAAGCCTTCTGACGGCAAGATGCCTGAGAGCTTGACTTACATTCAATGCGTTGGTTCACGGGACATAAACAAGTTTGAGTATTGCTCAGGCTTCTGCTGCATGCTTACGTTGAAGAGCGCTGTTTTCCTGAAAGAGAAATACGGCGACAAGCTACAAATCAACGTTTTATACACTGACATGCGCGCTAACAAGAAAGGCTATGAGGAGCTTTTCAGAAAAGCCAAACAAATCGGCGTAAACTTCATCCGTGTCAAGCTCACAGACAGGAACGTCGCTGAAGATTCGGCAACGAAGAAGCTGGTGGTGCGTGCTGTTAAGGAAGATGGTGAGCCTGTCGACGTTAAGAGTGACATGGTGGTGCTGGCTACGGCTGCCGTGCCAAGCCAAGGCTCTGAAGAAGTGGCACGAGTCTTTAACATCAGTCGTGGCGGCGATGGTTTCTTCATGGAAAGTCATCCGAAGCTCAAGCCCATTGACACACCTGCTGACGGTGTTTTTGTTGCTGGTGGTTGTCAAGGACCTAAGGACGTGCCTTACAGTGTTTCTCAGGGTATGGGTGCGGCTGCTCGGGCGGCTACTATTCTTTCTAAGCCAAAATGGACAATTCAGCCTATAGTCGCGGTGGTTGATCCTGCAAAGTGCCGCAACACGAAGGTGAAGTGTGGCATCTGCGCTAAGGCTTGTCCGTACGGGGCTATCAGGGCTCCCGAAGGACAAGTTGCGGAGGCTATCAGCGCCATGTGTCATGGTTGTGGGACTTGTGTAGCTGAATGCCCTGCAGATGCTATTACTCAGAAGCATTTTACTGACGTGCAGATCGTGTCTCAGATTCGTGCTGCTCTGGAGACTAATCCTGAGGAGAAGATTCTGGCTTTTCTCTGCAACTGGTGTAGCTACGCGGGCGCTGACCTTGCGGGCACGAGTAGGTTTGAGTATCCGCCGATCATTAGGCCTATTCGGGTGATGTGTTCTGGAAGGGTTGACCGCGATTTTGTGCTCGAAGCGTTCAGGCTTGGTGCGGGCATGGTTCTGGTCGGTGCATGCCACTTGCCCTATGATTGTCACTACATTAGTGGGAATTATAAGATGAAGGCTAGGATGGATGCTTTGGCGCCGATGTTGCAGAAGCTCGGGATGAGTCCTGAGAGGTTCCGTGTAGAGTACGTGTCTGCGGCTGAGGGCATCAGGTTTGCGGAGATCGTGAAAGAAATCACAGCACAGATGCAGGCGTTGGGAAAAGATAAGATTAAGGCTGAGAACGCGAAGATGAGGCCTGTTCTGGAGAACATGTTGAAGAGGAAGGAACAGAAGCCGTAGTTCAAGTTGAGCGATGTTGCAGTTTTCAACATCGGTTTCGCGTTCGTCAATCCGCTAGATTAATATATTGTTCGAATACTTCTTAGAAGCGTTGAACGTGGAGGGCCAAGTTTGTTCGGTTATGCAGGTCGTGTGCTTCACGTAGATTTGACAACTGGCAAGACGAGTGTTGAGCCTTTAAACGAGGAATACGCGAAAAAATACATCGGCGGGATGGGTCTCGGGATTAGGCTCTTGCATGATTATTCTAAGCATGGTGTTGACCCTTTTAGTCCTGAGAACCCGTTGATTTTGACGCTTGGTCCTATTTCTGGGACAGTGTGGCCTACTGGCGGCAACGGACATACTTTTGTTTCTAAGTCGCCGCAGACTTTTGGTGTTGGTGAGTCTAAGGCTCATGGTTCTTTTGGGACTGAACTGAAACGGGCTGGGTATGATGCTGTGATTATGAAGGGTAAAGCGGAGAAGCTGGTTTACCTTTGGATTGATGATGATTCGGTTCAGCTTTTAGACGCAGCGCATTTGGCGGGTAAGTCTCCTTCCGATACTGAGGATGCTCTTAGGGAGGAGTTGGGTGATTATTACATTCGTGTGGCAGCGATAGGACTTGCTGGCGAGAAACTTTCGCGGATTGCCTGCATCATAAATGACAAGACCCGAGCGGCTGGAAGGACAGGCATGGGCGCGGTTATGGGTTCTAAGAATTTGAAGGCTATCGCAGTTCGTGGCACGCGGGACATTTCGGTTGCGAAGATGGATGAGTTCATGGAGTATGTGAAGGAGTTTCATGAGCGGATGAAGGGTCCTGCGACGCAGAAGTATCGAACGTTGGGCACGCCTGAGAACATTCTTGTGCATAATTCGTTGTCTTGTATGCCTACGAGGAATTATCATAATTCGCGGTTTGAGGGCGCTGAGAAGGTGAGCGGTGAGGTTCTGAACGATAAGTACGTGGCGAAGATCATAGGTTGTAGTTCTTGTGCGATGCGGTGTGAGCACATGGTGGTGCTTGATGAGGGTGCGTACAAGAACACGCGAACAAGGATGGAGTACGAGTCTTTATGGGCGCTTGGTCCGTTCTGTGGGGTTGACAGTTTGGATGCGATTAGCAAAGCGATGGACCTGTGTAATTATTACGGTGTTGACTCGATCAGCGCTGGAGTTATCGTTGGTTTTGCCATGGACTGTTACGAGAGCGGGATATTGTCGCAGAACGATTTCGGCGGGTTGGATCCGAAGTTTGGTAATTCGGAGGCACTTGTTAAGCTTGTTGAGTTGATGGGAAAGCGTGAAGGCATAGGCAACGTACTTACAGATGGCGTGAAGTTTGCAGCTGAAAAGATAGGCAAGGGTTCAGATAAGCTTGCGCTTCACATAAAAGGCGTGGAGGTTACGGGTTATGATTTGCGTTGTCTCAAGACGGCGGCGTTAGGTTTCGCAGTTTCCTTCCGCGGTGCAGACCATAACAGGCATGGGGCCTACGCTTTTGACGTCAAGGGAAAAGTCAACAGGCTGATTGCGGAGAAGGGCAGGGGCAAGATGGTTAAGGACATGGAGGACGTTTACAACCTTATCGACTCGTTCATCGTGTGCAAGTTTTCCAGGGGCACGTATTATAAGGAGCTTGATGACATGGCGAAGCTCTACACTCTGGTGACGGGTTTTGAGATGACACCTCAGTTGCTAAAGTTGGCTGGTGAACGGATTCAGAACGCGGCTAGACTGTACAACGTTAGAGAGGGCTTGAGCAGGAAGGATGATGGTTTGCCGTACAAGGTTATGCACGAGCCGATCGTGGATGAGGGGCCGTCTAAGGGCGCGTTTGTTTCTCAAGCAGAGTTGGATTTGCTTCTTGACGATTACTATGAATCACGCGGTTGGACAAAGGAAGGTGTGCCGACTAAGCAGAAGCTTGAGGAGTTGGGCATGACGGAGTTGCTTCCAATCGTTGAGAAAAAGGGAACGGTGGAGGGATAAGCCTTGGTGAAGATTCATGATAGAAAATTTGTTTCGGCTGACCCTGACAAATGCGTTGGCTGCCAAGTTTGTGAGTATATTTGTTCGGTGACTAAGGAGAAGGCGTTTAACCCGTTGAAATCGCGGATACGGGTCGTGCGGATTAATCAGCTTGTGAACTTGCCTGTTACCTGTCGTTTGTGTGAGAGTCCTGCGTGTGTGGCTGCTTGTCCCCGAGAAGCGTTAACTCAGTCTGAGGAGACTGGCGTTATAAGCGTTGATAAGGACAAATGCAACGGTTGCGGCTGGTGCATCGAGGCTTGTGATTACGGGGCTATCATGTTGCATCCTAATAATAAGGTGGTTTTTGTCTGTGACCTGTGCAAGGAAAAAGGTGAGCCTCAGTGTGTTAAATGGTGTCCTGAGGAGGCTTTGGACATGGTGACTAGCGACGTTCTAGCGCAGAAGGCAAGGATTACTTCAGTTAAGAGATTGATGAAGGAAGCCGTTAAAGAGGCAGCTAAAGGCAGTTAGGCGCTTTGAGAGTGTCAGAGGCCTGTCTCTCAGTAGGCTACCTACCCCCCCTATAAATAGGACAATCGGCTTTTCTCTTCTCTATTCTACACAGAGACACGCACACAGGCACGCGCAGGCGCACGCCAACCAAAAGATACTGCGAACTGTGTTCAAACAGGACGAACTGCTAACAAACATTTCATGATAATTTTCTTATAATTTCCGCACGCGAGAAAGGAAGCGAAGAACCAGCACTCTTTTTTTGTTGGACTCTATCGGCCGTGACGCCATCGAATTCTACTGCTTTTTCCTCGCCTGTTCTTAGGTTTTTGTATGCAACTCTGAATCTTGGCGTGTAGATTACGGCTCGCTCATTAACTTCAAAGAGTTCACTGACGAGTCTGTTTATGTCAGTTGGTCGTTTGACTATTTTAGATCGGATGATGTCTAGGTCTGCGTCTCGAGCGATTTCTTTTATTCCAAGTGCCGCCAGTATTTTTTTAGGGTTCTTCTCGGAGGGTGCAGATGGAAGTTTCTCAGTGGTAACGTCTCGTCCAGATTTGTCCAAGATTAGAGAGGCTTTAAAATCTCTTACTAACCTCTCCTCTCCTTCAAGCACAATCATGTTATGAGTTTTGTCAAACGAATCCGCCGGTGGTTTGGGCTCGAATTCATGGCCTAAAAGAATGACTTCCATAACCTCCTTGTCAAGTCTAACTGTGTGAACGCACTTTCGGTAGTAGTCAATGGAATACTCGCCGCTGATGATCATGTAGGGTTCATAGTATTTGTCGACAGAAACAAGCTCAATCTCTTCTGGTTTGGGTTTCAGGAATCCGAACCTGGCAAACAGCTGGTCTTTCAGTTTATCACCAGCCACTTTTATGACGGTTACATCTACGCGAGTCTCGTAGATTATGGTCTTTCTTTCAACGATTTTTTCGCTAGAGGGAATCGTTTCAGTCGACAAAGTTACCTCTTGCTCAGATGTCGTATCAGCCAACACTAGATCCCTAACGGCTTGTTTGTCCTGCATCTAATATGAATTATGAATTGAAGAAATGAATCACAGTTAAGCGCGCACGGTAAGTCTCATCCAAAAACCCAAACCCTCAACGGCGCTTGAACCAAGCTATTGCCTACTCTTTTTATCGACCATTCTAAAAATCACGTTTGCAATCACTGCGACTATTATTTCGGCCAGGATCCACTCCAAGAAAGAAAGAACGTCCAGAATAGCGAGGATAGTGAACACTACTACGAGAGCTATGGCTATCAAGCCGACGACTTTTTTGATCCTGCTCTTCTTAACAAGCTTAGGGCTTTCGGTCGCGCTCATAACCGTCATCTGTTGTACGCAATTGTTATAAAAGGATAGCGCGCGCTGGAGGTTAGGCGAATGATGCAACTTGCTTCACGATGCCACTTGCACTAACGTGGCAACATCCCCTGTTGGTTGGGTGAAGTTTTATCCAACCATCCTAGTCTTAGCATGCACTAGGGCACTAGGGTGAAATCTTTAAACAGTTTGAATTTATCAAAAGAACTGAAAAAAAGCATCAGCTACACCAAAATCTATATTACTTATCAATTGGTAAAGCCAAGAAAAGCGAAAGTGGCACAAAACTAAAGGAGTGCTGAACCACATGGACCCCATTGAGGTATCTTCTCTAGAGAAGCACTATGGTGAAATTAAGGCAGTTGATGGAATATCTTTCACTGTTAAGCAGGGTGAAGTTTTCGGTTTACTCGGACCGAACGGAGCTGGTAAGACTACAGCAATCGAGATTTTGGAGGGTGTACGAAAAAGGGACGGAGGCGACGTGAAAATCGTCGGACTTGATCCTTGGAGAAAAGGCTATGAGCTTCACAAAAGAATCGGGGTCATGGCGCAGGGTTTCACATTCTTCGAAAATTCAAACCCGAGGGAAGCGATAAAATACTATGGAGACCTTTTCGGCGTGAAGGTTGACCCTGACGAAATCCTCCATGAAGTCATACTGGAAGATTCGGCCAGAAACCTTTTCAAGAACCTCTCAGGCGGACAAAAGCAGAAATTGGGACTTGCACTTTCGCTAGTGAACTCGCCTGAGCTTCTTTTCTTGGATGAGCCAACGACTGGTCTTGACCCAACTGCGAGGAGGGCGATTTGGGATGTCATTAGAGGGTTGAGGGCGAAGGGAAAAACGATTATCTTGACGACTCATTATCTCGAAGAAGCTGAGCAGCTCTCCGACAGGGTCGCTATAATGAATTACGGACGAATAGTTGCGATTGGCAACGTTGACGAAATCATCCAGAAGCACGGTTCCGGAGAGAGGCTTGAGATTCACGGGACAGAAGAGCTAGCGAAATACATTAAGAAGAACTCAAAGCTGAAAGTGAATTACGACGGGAGGGGTTTGATTAGCGTCGCCCTTGATATAAAAACGGACGCGTTGACAGCTTTGGTTGCGGCCGAACAATCAGGAATGGAGTGGGGCGAAATCCACACCCGCCGTGACAGTTTAGAAGACGTTTTCGTGCACCTAGTCAGCGGCACTATCGATGAGCACGGTGAAATCAAAGCTAAAGAGAATACAAGTAGCCATGGGGGACAGTGAGGAATATGGCAAGTGCAAGAAGAACAATTTCTGATCTGCATATGTTCGGACGTGGATACTTGAGAAATGTGGCTGGATTGTTTTTCGGCTTGATATTCCCAGTAATTCTGATTCTTATCTTTGGCGCCATTTTTTCGAGCAACAATACGGGAAAGGTGACTGTATACTTGCAGAATCAAGATACGTCCGTATCTCCGCCATTCGTAGATATTTCGGCGAATTTCACGGAAGCCCTAAACAGCACGTCTATACTCAACGTTCAGTTGGTGGATGCATCGGAGAACTTCACGAAGTACCTTTCCGATCATTCATCGTCTGATGGGATTATTATCCCAGCGAACTTCTCAGTCAACTACGCACTTGAGCAGCCCGTCAACCTAACGGTATATGGCAATCCAACGCAGACCACAAATGGAATCATCCTGGGAGTCGTTAATGGAGTCAATGACTTCTTCAACCTGAAACGTTATGGCGGTTCGCACATCATCGGACTAGAAACTGCAACCGTAGGGTATGAATCACCAAAGTACATCGATTTTCTAATCCCAGGACTAATTGGCTTTTCTATTCTCGTGAGCCCGATGTTTTCGATGGTTAACATTGCTTCAGAGTACAAAAAGAGCAAACTGTTCAGGCAATTGTCTCTGACCCCTATCACCAAGTTCGAGTGGCTTTTATCCAAGATAATTTTCTATATTGTCTTGGCTGTGATTTCGTTTTTGTTGATGACCGCCGTCGGAATCTTTTTGTTTGATGCGCACATCACTCTAACAGTTTGGCTGATACCTTTTTTCATATTGGGTCCAATGTTGTTCTGTTCACTCGGCATGCTCGTGGGAATCGCCACTAAGAGCGTCGAAACAGCCAGCGTACTGGGTAACATTATCACGTTCCCGATGATGTTCCTGTCGGGCACGTTTTTCCCAATCAGCATAATGCCAGAGTACCTGCGTAGCCTTGCACACGTGTTGCCTTTATTCTACGTAGTTGAGGGTCTGAACAACGTCATGGTGTACGGGAATTACACGGCAGCATTGGTCGACATCACAGTCATCGCGGCTGTCGCAATAGTCATATTCGTTGCTGCGGCGAAACTGTTCAAATGGAGAGAAGACTAAAAGGCAGAATCGATCCTGCAGAATCCACAAAAGAAATCAAAGAATCAAAGTTAATTGGGGCAAAGTTTTGTCCGAGAGGAATCATTTTGGGTCACATAGCAAAATTTTTTAGCCAGAGTTGACGAAGGCAAAGCTGTGATTAGAAAATGAAAATCGGCTCGATCGTTATAGATTGTAATGACTTCGACAAGATGTTGGCATTCTGGCAGGGAGCACTCCATTACATCCCCAGAGAGCCTGCGAAGGACGGCTGGGTCGTTCTTCGTGACCCTGAGGGAAGAAACCCGAACGTGTCTTTGAACTATGCCCCAGAGAAGCGCTCAGGTAGGAATAGGTTGCACCTCGACCTCTATACCGACGATAGAGAGGGTGAAGTGAACAGGTTGCTTAAAATCGGAGCGACTCGTCATCCTCAAGAGTATGAGCCTTATGATGACTTCCGTGTGTTGGAGGATCCTGATGGCAACCTCTTCTGCGTGGTTCAAAAGAACAAGTGAGAACGGATAAAACTTTGCTCCTCGAGTGTTAAGGGCAGCAAAGGGCTTGCTAGTTCTTTCTCAGTTTTAAGTAGAAGACATACATGGTTTCGACTTTTCCGTATGGTCCTGCCTCTTCCACGCCGTAAGCTTCTTTGTATCCACGCTTGCGACATATTGCTATGGCTGCGGGTTCAAAAGCATAGTAAACAACCGAATCATAACCTTTCCTTTTAATATAATCCTCAAAAAAATCGAAGAATTGCTTCCCATATCCTTTACCTCTGTGCTTCTCTGTTAGCCATAGCTCATGGAGTTCGATGAAATTTCTCCTTTTCCCCATGAATCCCTGCAGGATTTCCTTGTCTTCTTTTTTTCTAGGCTCGCCTCTTTTGTGTTCTTCCGTGTTGGTTTCATGCCAGATCGCGTGACCGATGATTTCGTCGTCCTCTCTGAACACTATAAGGTTGAAGCGTCCACTCTCAATGTTGCTTCTTAATCTGTCGAGCTCTCCCTTCGCGGTGTATTGCCCTAGTTTTGCCAAGTATGCGCTGAATTCTTGAAAATCGCAGCCTTCAACAATCCTCATAGTACTCTACAACTCTTGAGGCTGGCTATAACTTTTTAGACGATTCTGTTTTTTGAGGTTAGGTCTTATTTTGATTTCTCAACCTTTTTTGTCAGTATTTTTGGTTCTTTCCATTCTTTTCTGAGAATGCTGTACAAGCAAGCATCTCTCTGTTGTCCTCTCATAAAGAGGTATTGTCGCATTGTTCCTTCTTTCTTGAAGCCTGCCTTTTCCAAAACCTTCTGAGAAGCAAGATTTCTCGTATCTGTGCAAGCCTGGACACGCGTGACATCTTTTGATAGGAACAAGTAGTCAACCATGATTTTTACAGCTTCGGTACCGTAGCCTTTGCCTCTTTCATTTGGAACCAAGGAATAGCCTATTTCCAGAATCTTGCCTGCAGGATGCACTAGGGTAAAATGGCAAATTAAGCCAATTTTACTTCCATCTTTCTTCTCGACAATGAAATCCATTATTTCAATAGTGCCTTTCTCAAAATCTTTCTCTACCTCAGTTTTAGATACTTGCCTTAGAGGATTATATTCACCAAAGACTTCAGGGTCGTTAAGCCATTCTACAAATAGTGGCAAATCCTCTTTCTCCATAACTCTCAGATTCACATTTATGCCTTCAAGCAATGAAGAACACCTACTGAAGTTCGTAGAGTCTGGTTTGGCTATAACTTTTTCGTAAACGGACTGCTTTAGATGGCGAGTACGCTGTATCTGCCGTCTCTCAAATAATCGGTTAGTGGTTTGCCAATGTACTTGACTTCTATGCCCATCTGTCTCAATCTGTCGGAGACTCCGTACAGGTCTGCGCATTTTTTGCATGCTATCACTTGGACTCCTTCCTCTTTCATTTCCGCAACATGCTCCTGCAATTCCTTGTCCTGAGTTAGAAGCTTGGAGGATGGTCCCCAGACGACTAGGGTGACGTTCTTGAACCCCCACTTGAAACGTTTAGAGTTTAAAGTGTACATAAACGCCATCTTCAGCGCTACTTCTCGGTCTCCACTCGTCCACAACACAATTAGCTCATCTGGTTTGGAAGGTTTTTTCTCCTT
>DATKKK010000081.1:0-10649 GCA_035542975.1 Bathyarchaeia archaeon
CATGTACAGGACTGCTGAAAGTGCCGAAAAAACGACAATTTCAGCGAGAATTTTGGTCTGGAATATCGTATTGGTTTTTTGCATGCTTTTTCCCTCCGCCAGTATTGTCTGGTTCAGGTTCTAAGGGTCGACAGCATTTCAAGCCGTCCTCTCAGCCGGGTCATTTCCCAGCTCCCCGAGACCTTGAGGAAGACAATGTAACTTGGTTGTATTTTAATTTTTTTAGCGCGCTTGATTACTTCGCTATTATAACCTCTGTTGCCTTAACTATAGCTTCCACAGTGTCGCCTACTTTAATGTCTAAGTCCTCAACCGCCTCCTTGGAAATCAAGGCTGTGACAACTGTCGGCTCTTTCACTTCAACTTTCACTTTTGCAGTCACGCCATCCTTTTCCACTGCTATAACCTTTCCCTTGAAACGGTTTCTTGCACTGATCTTCAAATCAATCACCTCCCTACATTCTACGTTGGAAAAAAACTCGTGAAGATTGTCTTCTAAGTGTTTATAGTCGTTGAGTAAACTCTCGCCCACTTCAGTGAGCCTTGCCCCGCCTCCACCCAATTTTCCACCCTTGTGTGTGTCCACGACAGGCTCGCCTAAAGCTTTCTCAATCTTATTCAAGTAGCTCCAAACATAACGGTATGACATTGAAAGGTTCGCAGCGGCTTTAGTGAGAGAGCCTTCTTTTTTTATCTGCTGTAAGATTTGGACGCCACCCTTTCCTAGAACGGGTTTTCCGTTGCATTCCAGCCAGAATTTGTATGAGAATTTGCGCTTACTCTTGGCGACCATTGTTACCACTTTTGTCGTGATGCGTTTATAAGTGCTACTTTTCTCACAAACCTAACCACACAACCACAGCGTGCTGAAAGTTTACTCCAAAAACTTGAGGGATTTTGCATCAAATGCAAGCCACACTTCTTTATTACGATCTAACCGCATCTCCAGAAAAGAACGCTTCGCAATCACCGCTTTCATCAAAGGCCCAACATTAACTGTTACGACAATGACTGGACCTAAATCCATGTAGTCTTCAATGATGCCCTTGACAATGTTTTCATCGTTAATAGATGGTTGTGTTTTGTAAAGTGAAATGTCTTCTGGTCTTAGAGCAATTAAGCTCGTTTCGTTCCTGGCTTCACCAGTAGCCTTCACTACAAGTCCTTCTAGATCCCATAATGGCAGGGCATCGCTGGTTTTCTTCTGCTTAGCTTTGAATATGTTTTCATACCCAAGAAAACGTGCGACAAACTCATCCTTTGGGTTGCTAAAAACTTCACTTGCGCTACCTACTTGTGTGATCTGTCCGTTTCTCATGATGGCTAATTGTTGAGCAAGACTGAAAGCCTCTGTTTGGTCGTGTGTGACGTGAATTACTGCTACGTTGAGCTCTCTGTTAGCCTTCTTCAGTTCATTTCTCAACGTGCGCTTTGCGTCGACATCAACGGAACTCAGAGGCTCGTCAAGCAGAATGAGCGTCGGTTCGATGACAAGAACTCTTGCTAGAGCAACTTTCTGTTTTTCGCCGCCGCTCAGTGTCTTAGGCAACTTGTCTTTCAAAGGTTGAAGATTCAACGTGCCAACTATCTTTTCTGTTTTTTCTTTTCTCTGAGCTTCCTTAATCCCATGCATTCGAAGCCCAAATTCGATGTTCTGCTCTACAGTCATGTGGGGAAAGAGCATGGAGTTCTGAGGAACGTAGCCGATGCCCCTGCTCTCAGGTGGCGCTTCATTGATACAGCGATCATTTAGAAGAATCCTGCCTTTGTCGGGTTTATGAAATCCCATGATGGTTTCTAGAAGAAGCGTTTTGCCCGCGCCAGTCGGACCTAGGACAACAACGTACCCACCGTCGTCGATCTGCAAATTAATATCTTTCAGCGCAAACCCCTGCCAAGCCTTAGAGACGCCTTCAAGTTTCAACACGTTTTGCAAGCCTCCCATCTCAATGCACAAGTCTGGCAGGCTTCGCTGTGACCAACCTGAAAACAACTAGAACTATGATGGCGAGCAGAATAAGCAATCCGCTTATCGGAAGCGCCGCTTTCAAGCCTTCACTGCTGAAAACATCGTAAAGATAAACTGGAATAGTTTTTGGATAATATGCTAGAACAACAACTGCGCCGAATTCGCTCAGCGACCTAGCCCATGTAAGTATACAGCCCATCAGTATTCCTCGCAACGCTAGGGGGATTGTGACGTGCAAGAAGACTTTGAAGCGCGAGGCTCCTAGGCTTCTAGCAACCTTCTCCATCGTGGGATCCACAGACGCAAAGGCTTCTTGAGCACTTCTAATCATGAAAGGGGCACTGACAAAAGCCATAGCCACAACGATGCCTAGAACATTGTCGATAAACTGCACACCAAAGCTGTTAAGAAAACCACCGATCAAGGCATGAGGACCAAGAACAGTCAGTAAAGCAATGCCAGCTGCGTTATGCGGAATCAGAATGGGCAGGTCAATCAGAGAATCAAGGATCTTTTTTCCTGAAAACTCGTATCTCGTGAACATGTAAGCGAAGGGGATGCCTAGCACAAACGTGAACGCCGTAGCTAGGAGTGCGCAGTAGAAGCTTGTGAAGATCGCGTTCAAGGTTTTGGTATCTGATAATGCTTCTGGAATTGTGGTTGCGGAGCCTGCCAAGTTTCCGATCAGAGGAACTGCAAGAAATAGCACCATAGCTATGCCTAGGATGGTGGAGGCAATTATAAAAAGTGATTTTTCTCTCAACCACGTCATGAAGCCAAGCTCCTTCTGTATTTCATGAGGGATTTCGCATATAAAATGGTCAAGGTTCGTTCACGACCAAGGATTGCAGTTTCTCAGGAACAATCTGCAAATTGTCGGTGAAAGCAGGCTGGTAGACGGGCTGCCAGCAGTCTTCAAAAATAGTTTTTCCTTCTCCGTTCAAAATAAACTCTACAAATTCAGCTGCCAACTCAGGATGCGGTGCATTTTGTGGTATCGTAAGACCGTAGTAGATGGTTTTTCCCTCTCTGTCAAGTCCTATGCTGGCAAATCTTTGGTATTGAAACTCGACGCGTACTTGTTGATAGTATTGTTGATATTCGGGCGAACCGAGGTTAATCTGGCTGGGAAGCTCAACGTAGGAAAAACCGTACTGTTTAGCGTTGCTCAGGTATAGAAAGCAGTAGTCGATGCTTCCTGCTTCCAGAAGAGGAATTAGTGGGATGCTGCTGGCTCTGATGAGTATCTTGCCTCCTACGGGTGTTTGTGTTTCAGGCACCGTGATTACATAAGTCCCGTTGACTTTTATCGACCCGAAGGCAGGGTCAAAATTCGGGGTGATTAATTGTTCAAAAATACTGCTGTTCTGGTAGTAGATTTCGGCAAGCTGAATCGTAAACAGAACCCTGTAGCCAAGTGCATCAATGAAGGGGTTTGGAAAACCGAACTTCACGTCAGATCGGGCGAGTATCTTGTACCAGTTTGTGGCGTTAATTTCATTTGCATATTTGCTTTGGTTCGTGTAGGCTAAGACTACGCTGTTGCTTGCAAACCTGATGTACCAATCTGCATAGCTTTGGTTTGTGTTCGGTATGGTGGTGTTGTACATCATTATGGGAATAAGCGAATAATCAGCCACCATAAGTACGTCTGCATCCTTGCCCAGTTCAGTTACTTGTCGTATCACCTGTATGCTGCCGTAATCCTCGATTTGTACATCAACGTCTGGATGACTCTTCTCGAACGCTTCTTCAATTCTTTCTAGCGGAAACATCAGACTGCCTGCACACAGAACCTTTAACGTAACTCTGTTTTCACTCAACCACGCGTAATAGATTCCAAAAGCCACTGTTAAGACTAATATGACGATAAAAGCGACAGCAGCAACGTACGCCCTTCGCAAGATCAACTCAGCTTCCAGAGAAGATTATCTGAACCTCAACGACATATCTTAACCTGTCGGACTTGGCGATATCAGAGCCGACCAACCTGAGCGGCCAGTATGTATCAGGAAGAACTTCTCCGTTGACTTTGTTTGCTACAATAATGTTGTCATTTTCTGCAACAAACGTACTATTGAATTCGCGGTAGAAACCATCACCGTTTAACACCTTGACGGTGTAGCCCATTTTAACTAGGGTTGTGTTGAACGCCCCAGTCCCGTGAATGTTGTTGTCATCCACTCTTCCTACCAATCGCCACAAAGCAATCCCCGACCAAACGTTGCCCTCATCGTCAGTCCAGTTTTTGCCGTGACAGTCGGCATTGGCGCCTGACTCGAATGTTGTTCGGCTCATATTTTCATCTATAGCTCCTCTAAGCATTAAGGTCCATTCCTTTACTGAAGAGCATATCTCGATTGTGACCACGAACTTTACCCAAGTATGTCCCTCAGTTAGCAGATCTTTTCCAACAATTACGAACCTCAAAGGTCCTTCGTCCGAAGACAGGTTCTGTCCGTTCTTGAAATAGGCAAGTATGCAAGTTAAAGGCTGTGTGTGGTTAACCTCCTTGTGTGTTACAGGGTCAAAGGTCAAAAAGTCTCCGTTTATCTGCGCGTACGTGTACACCATCGAATAGCCATCAGAACCAGTTATCTCCAGGCATTCGCTTTCGTTGAAACCTCCGACCAAGTTACATAGTGTGGTCAGGTTCACGCCAGTGTAGTTATTTGGAGGTGTGACTGTTCCATAGCTGTTTATGAAACCTGCCATGCCACTATAGGATGGGAGAGCGGCAATTTCGCTGGCGTTCAAAACTCGCTGGGTTCCGTTAAGACCGACTAACGTGAGCTCCATGGGCTGCAAGTTGGCTGCTAGTTTTGAGGAATTGGGTTTCTGAATGATTATGTATACTTGCCAAGACACTAAAGCAAATGCAATAATGAAGATAACAACAATTGCTATTAGAGTCCGTCTTCCGATAAACACGCCTTTCTTTTCAGGTTCAGTCTTCATAATGCGAACACTGCTCCTCTTTTTCATAAGACTCATTTCCCAAGTTTTCTTGAACTAGTTTGAGACATGCAGTTTTGTAACATGTCATGGATATCTGTCTCCATAGTGACCTGTGCATTTAACCACATCAAGGATGTTAATAACTCCATTGTCATCCAAATCACTGTTAGAATCAAAGCCTGATTGAGCACGTTTAGCTCCATAAATTCCTGTTATCTTTACTACGTCGAGAATGTTAACAACTGAGTTGCCGTCTACATCGCCTGTAATAGCCACTGTCACGGTGCCTCCTCCGTGAATGTTGTTTGCAGTGTTTATTTCGTATGGGACCGTTGTGGCTTCGGCTTTTATAGTGTACTTGCCGTAGCCATAGTTTGTCGTGTTCCATAAGAACGAGAGTGTCCTAGAAGTCTTGTTCGCCAAAACAACGTTTACTACCGTGCCAATGGCTGTCGTGTTTGCGTACAATGTGACATTAAAAGTTTCTGAATAACCACCCAGATTTTCAACAGTCACGTTGATTTTGCATACGCAAGTCTTGTCCAGAACAGTTTTTGACGCCGCCACAGCAGTGACTGCCACGTCATCATATCGAAGAACCTCAAGCTTGACGATCCATTTAACCCATAAAGTTGAGTTAGTTACAAGCCCTTCAGAACCCACAATCGCAAGCCTCAACGGACCACCATCATCATAAGTCAGGTTAGCTTCATTCTTGTAATAAGCAAGAATCGGCGTCAACGATTCATTATGTTGCACCTCATTGCCTGTCACCGGATCATAAGTCACAAAATCACCATAAACCTGAGCATAGATGAAAGCCATCGAATAGCCGTCTGAAGCCGTGACTAAAAGACACTGGCTGCTGTTAATTCCTCCAACAAGGCTACAAAGTGTAGTAAGTGGCACGCCTGTGTAGTTGCCTAGACCGCGAATGTTACCAAGTTGATTCTTATACCCCCCAAAGGCACGATAGGAAGGAAGACCAGCAATATCAGTGGACCCCAAAACAAGCGAAGTGCCATTAGCTGCAACGATTGTAAGAGTCATGGGAGGAAGACTTTCAATCTGAACACACTGAGAGGGTTGCCATGCGGAAGCTATTGTTATGGTAACAATAGCCGCTATAATGGCGGCGCATTTGAAGCCTCTGATGTTGGAAAACCTAGTGTTTTGGTTCATTGCCCTCCCACTCTATGTTGTTGCTTAGATTTGTTCCTACGTTAATCGATATGCATTTAAAAACACTTAGGTAACGAACAGATAACATTCACAAATCACTATCTGTAGTAAGTAACGTTATTGTTTCTTGCGAGTGATTTCTGCGACAATTGATTTAGCTGATAGCGATTTTCGGTAAATTACGGCTGCAAAAAGCGTTATCACCATGAGCAGAATCATGGTCATGTGAGAGGGAAACTCGGGAACCCCCGCTGTTATTATCTCGAGCTTGACGACCCATTTAACCCATAAAGTTGAGTTAGTTACAAGCCCTTCAGAACCCACAATCGCAAGCCTCAACGGACCACCATCTGTTGAAGATATGTTGGTATCATTTTTGTAATATGCAATTATTGGTGTCAATGGCTGAAGATGCGATACTTCATCGCCTGTTGCTGGATCGAAAGTAATAAAATCTCCATTTTTCACCTGATCATAAGTAAAATTAATTGCGTAATCACTCGCGCTCACTCGAAGAATGTCGCCGTTGTTGATTCCTCCAACGAGATCACAAAGCGTAGTAAACGGCACACCAGTGTAGTTACCTAAACCACGAATGTTACCAAGCACATTCTTATACCCACCAAAAGCACGATAAGAAGGAAGACCAGCAATATCGGTAGAATGCAAAACAACCTCAGTACCATTAGAGGCAACAAGAGTCAAGTTCATAGAGGGAAGACTAATAGAGAGAGGCACTGTATCGGCTTGAACGGAAGAGAATTTCTGTAAGCCAGTGACTGTAACAAAAACTATGGCAAGAGTTAGGAATACAGCAAAAACGTGTTTTGAACGACATCGGTGAACCGAGTTCATTTTCATTTTTTCTCCCATCCTGTAGTTATCTTGGAACTGTTTCAGATTTGATCGATATGCACTTAAAAACATTTCGAACCTGTTTAGAAGCAAAACAAAGAAAAAAGGGAATAGGGCTGCTTCACTATGGGGTTCTTTCTCCATAATGACTTGTACATGTTACCAGATCAAGTATTGAGATTACTCCGTCGCCATTTAAGTCGCTGTTCGCATTGAACAGTGAAACGCCAAGTTTAGAACCGTAGATTCCTGCTATCGCGGTCAAGTCAAGCACATCAACTTTGAAGTCTCCATTAACGTCGCCTGGAATAGTCACGGTTACAGTGCCGCCTGCGCCTACGTTATTAGCAGTGTTTGTTTCATATTTCACCGTGGATGCCTTTGCAGTGATCAAGTAGTGAGCGTAAGCAAAGCCAGTTGTGTTCCAAACGAAAGAGATGATTTGCGAAGCTCCGCTGGACAGAGCCACACCTATCATTGAGCCAATTATTGTTGTGTTAGCATAGAGGGTGACGTTGAAAGTTTCGGAAGCCGCCCCTAGATTTTCGACAGTTACGTTAATGTTGCACGTTTTACTTTGGTTAACTGCAGTTTTTTCCAAAGCAACACCAGACACTGCTACATCATTCCAGCGTACCTCAAGCTTCACAACGTTCTTAGACCAGTAACTGCTGCTGGTGATCAAGCCTTCAGGTCCAACGATAGCTATTCGTAATGGTCCGTCACTGGAAGAAACGTTGACATCGTTCTTGAAGTAGGCGAGAATTGGAACTATTGACTGGTTGTGGGTTACAGGGTTACCTGTTGTATGGTCATAGGTTACAAAGTCGCCGTTCACTTGTGCGTAGGTGAAGGTTGTTGTGTAGCCGTCTTTTGCTGTTACTATGAGGAGACCATTCGGTTGTATGCCGCCCATTAGACCACATAGTGTTGTTAGTGGCACGCCAGTATAGTTGTCTGGACCAGTTATCGTGCCGAGCTTGTTCTTGTAGCCTCCTTTAGCCCTGTATGAAGTAATGTTGCCGATGTTACCTTCATGGATTGTTTTTTGTGTCCCATTTGGCGCGACGAGAGTCAAATTCATCGGAGGAAGATTGATAGACGAGGAAGCTGAAACTATCTCAACTGTCTTGTATGACTGGCAGAGAAGCATTGAAACCACTGAAAGAGAGATTATGGTGATGACTAGCAACGAACGCTTGCCATTGAAACACTTAATTTTGCCAATGTTCAAGTTCATTTTAATCCTTTCTCCCTTCTTTATTGAAGCTGTGTTCAAGCTAGTCGATATGCATTTAAAAACATTTCGGGCGAAGCAAACAACAACCCTAATTCACTAAAATTCACACTCTTTAAACAAACTTGAGTTATGCCAAAAATAGAACAGAAGGGTAAGAGACTCGCGCCCCAAGTTTTACTTACTATTCTGTCGAACCAGCGTGCAGTTCTGCGTAAGCAGTTTTCTCTCGAACTTAATCTGTAGACACCGCCGAAGACGAGCAATACACCGAAGGCTACAAAGGCAAAAGGCCACGTGCTTACGCCCTTATCTATTATTCCGATTTCTCTCAGTGCCAGCAAGCTGCCCCACAGAATGATGATGACTCCGATGGCTAGCCTGTTGATAGCTTTTAGCGTGTATGATTTATCCTCTGATAGCTTGTGTTGGTAGTTTTCTTCTTTCATGCTTCCACTTCTTTTTTCATCAAATCCTAGAGCACGATTTCATCGAGCAATGGTGCTTCATTAACTGCAGCCGCATTGGTCGTCCTCTTTTACCCATTCTTTGACTTCTTCTTCTGTCGAGCCGAACGGGCATTCATCTGAGCTGTTCACGATGTCTTTTCCAGTTAAGGTTGAAGCTAGTTTGTCCATCTTGCCTATTGCGCCTTTCCTGACGACTCTCCCTATTGCAATTGCTTCGAAGATTTCTTTCTTTTCTACTCCCATTTTCTGTGCTTCGGACACGGCGGTTTTTAAGCAGGGTTGGCAATTTGCTGTGACTGCAGCTCCGACGGCTACGAGCAACTTGATCTTGTTGTCCATGATTAACCTCCCTCTTTTTTGTTTTCTACTACTATGGATTAGTAGAAAACTATTTAAGGCTTCTCTGACCACTACTTACTAGAAGAAGGAGGAAACAACCACGAACACCAAAGAAACAGTCGCCCAAGACCGAATAGTCTCGCGACTTAAAGAACTAGAATTGCCAACTCACGAAGCATTAATTTACGTGACGCTCTTGATGCATCCAAACATAACTGCAGGCACGCTGTGTAAGGAAACTGGTATCCCCGATTCAAAAATCTATTACGCTCTGGACGGACTTTCTAAGAAAGGCATGCTCATAGTTCAGAGGGGCAATCCGAACATTTACCTGCCCATACCGCCAAAAGAAGCCATAACAAATCTAAAACAACGACTGACCGAAAGTCTTAACGAGAAAATCAAGGAAGCAAACACTCTGGTGGATATGCTAATGCCGCTGTACGAGAGTGCCGAAAGATTAGGGGAACTAGAAGTAGCCTACATAATCAGGGGGCAGAAGAACATCATCAACAGAATGAAAGCCCTAATAGAAACGGCAAGAAAGGAAATAACGATTTTCATCGCATACCCAGAAGTTCTCAAGGCACTCAAAGAATCGTTGATAGAGGCGAAGGAAAGACGAAGAGTCAAACTGAACATCGCCATAACCAAAGAAGCCTTCGGAAAAGAGAACTGCTCTAACCTTGGAGAGGTACGCTTGTTGTCTTGTTCGATCGACTCCTCGATCAGTTCTCTTGGAATGATCATCTCCGACATGAAAACGCTCCTGACAGTGTCAGATTGGGGTGAGGAAACTGCGATGTTGACACAAGACCAAAACTTGATCAGAATCGCTAGGGACTATTATGACAGCCCGACATGCTGCACAAAAGCAAGCTAAATTATAGAAAAATGTAGTTTTCTTTCTTTGCTACTAGATTTGTATGCTCCGCCAGAGTTTTAACAAAGCGAGACCCATTTGTTTGCTTGCATGAAGAATGTTTATCTTGTATTCTCCCTTATTTCTTGTTTCCATATAGGTAAGAGGCATTTCAATTATTGGATAACCAGCTTTCTTTGCGCGAACGATTAGTTCAGTGTCAAAAAACCAACTGTTGTCATCAACTTTGTCTATTATGTCGACTAACATGGTCTTACTAAAGGCTTTATAACCGCACTGGTGGTCATAAACGCCGTCCTGAAACAGAGCACGCACGAAGAGATTGTAGAACTTGCTAAGGACGCTTCGCATTATAGGACGCTTGGTGACAGCTCCTTGTATTGCCCTTGAGCCAATCGTCATTCCTTGGCTTTTCTTGGTGAGTTTCAGTAAAACTGGAAGAGTATCGAGGCTTATAGGGAGATCAGCATCTACAAAAACGATAACTTCTCCCGAAGCATGGTGAATCGCGCGCTTCAACGCTGCTCCTTTTCCTATTCGCTGGTCAGAATGCAGATGGATAACCCTTTTATCTTCAACTGCTAACCTAGCAGCGATTTCTTCAGTTCCATCAGTACTTCCATCCTCAGCTATTGTTATTTCATAGGAATGCGCGAAACGATCTAAGGCAGCTTTTACCTCACGAACACAATGTTCGATTCGGTCTGCTTCATTGTACATGGGCAAAATTATGGTTACTTCACAGGAAGAAATCAC
>DATKKK010000082.1:0-36847 GCA_035542975.1 Bathyarchaeia archaeon
TAATGTTTTCCTGTAGAATTCCTGTCTGAACCTAAATTCAAGATTTTGGAATGCGGATGCAACTCTAGCAATAAATGCTTCATAAAAGAAAAACAGTACAACAAAAGACAACCCTACAATCGCACCATATACTTGCCAAAGTGTTAGATAATAATCTGAAGATAATTCTAAATCTATAGAAAAATATGAAAATAAAATGCAATCAACAGGGAAAATGAAAAACAAAATCAGTATCAGAAGAATTGGAATAATACTCCGTTTAGTTGTTAGAAAACCTTGAATCCTAAAAAAAGTACGCTTAATAAATTCACGAAATCTCTGAAACCGCCCTAGCTTCAGCATCCTTCTCTTTTGCACATTCACGTAATAAGAGAGATTTTTTGATCTCACAGTTGAATCCGCATCCGCTCTGTAGTTATATTGTTGCAAATACCTGATATATTTGAATTTTATGGAAAAGCTGTAAAAACGGTTGAATCGTCAATCATGGTTGGACAGGGTTAATTTGAGAACCAAAAGTTACAAATCGTGTAGCGCATGTTTGACCTTAAGGCATAAATTCTTCAACCATCATTCTCTCGAGGCAATAAGGATAAAGCCTCATGGAGACGAAAGACTAGACACGTTATCTTGCGTATCGGAGCAGATTAACATGCAGTTTCAGATAATCACATACAGACCTGAATTCATGGATGAAGTGGTTAGCCTGTGGAAGAAATGCAATCTAATAGTTCCACAAAATGACCCAGTCGTAGACATTCAAAAGAAAGTCGAGTTTCAGCCAGAACTCTTTTTCATAGGCTTGCTGGATGGCAAAGTAGTTGGCTCTATTATGGTTGGATACGAGGGACACAGAGGCTGGATAAATTACCTAGCTGTCACCCCTGAATGCCAGAGACGAGGCTACGGGAGACAACTCGTTCAAAGAAGCATTGATGAGCTGGAAAAAATGGGCTGCGTGAAAGTCAATCTGCAAATCAGAAACACGAACAAATCGGTGATCGATTTTTACAAGAATCTTGGATTCAAAGACGACAACGTAACGAGCTTGGGCTTAAGACTGAAACCGAGAGAGTAGCTGTAGAGCGAAGCTTTCCAGAGCTTAATCATCAGAAGCACACAAAATTTTCTTTTGAAAGAAAAATGGACAAAAAAGTTTTAACCTTAAAAATCCAAATAAGTAATTGTGCTTTACTAGAATCACAGCAACCAAACTAGAACATTCGCTTGGGTTAGCTGTGCTTTTTAATTTTGCTTTCAGATGATGAGATGAGCAGGGGTTAGAACATCCGGCTGTGATGATAGCAAAACAATCCTGATGAAAAATTACACCATCCCTTTTTTCTTAACCATTAGTCATGATCAAATTTTGTGCAGAAATGGTGCGGGCGCCGGGATTTGAACCCGGGTCGTCAGCGTGGGAGGCTGATGTCCTACCAAACTAGACTACGCCCGCCTATACCAAACTACGGTAGCATTTGAAACGTGAAACTAACATAAACCTTGTGTCACAAAACGAGAAACAAAAAAAGAAAAAGGGAAGTGGGCTATTTGGATTTTGTCATGTGCACATCTTTGACCAGCACGTACGGACTTAACGATGGCGGGTCAGCCTCACCCCACCAATGCACATGCTGGCGTTCCTTCGAAATCGCCGCAATGTTGCCAAGCATAGTCAAAACGTTGTCGCTTATCCGCAAATCCTTCAACGACTGCGTTATCTCACCCTTCTCAACTAGGAATATGCCGTCTCTTGGTATGGTTGAAAAGTCACCCTTCGCATAATTCTGGAAACGCGTGTACCACGTGTTAGTCAAGTACAACCCCCTCTTAGTCTCCTTGAAAACCTCATCCTTGCTCATTTTGCCAGCGTCCAACTCCAAGCTCCAAGCGTTCGGTGCTACTAAGCCCGCGTTGCCCGTGGTTTCAGTCTTGAAAATCTTCGCCGTAGACGTGTTATGCAGAAAACCCTTAAGCACACCACGATCAATGAGAACGTTCTCCTTAGTCGGATAACCCTCGTCGTCAAAGACCCTGTTAGACACAGAATACGCAGCTGGATTGTCGCGCATCGTAACGATTTCAGGAGCCACCTTCTTGCCAAGCTTGTCCACGAAAACCGACATCTGAACCAATATCGAGTAAGCAGAGAACATCATAGCATAAACGCCGAGTGAAGAACCATAGATCAACGGGTCAAAGATCACGTCGTAAACGCCTTCGTCGCCAATCTTCGGGTTCTTAGCCAGCTTCGCAATCATTCCAGCCTTCGTTCCAGCCTTTGCAGGCTTGAAATCCTTCAGTGTAGAACTGCATTCGACACCGTGTCCTGAGGCTTCTCGCTGCGCAAACGCTCTAATAGAGAACTCCACAGCCGACCTGCTGTCTGCGCCTACGGCTCCTTCAGAAGACGCCAAGTAAATGTCCTCAAACTTCGTGAAGAGTATGCCGCCGCTGTCAATGTCGCTGCCTGCTTCTTTTTTCGCTGCCTCCACCGCTTCAAAAACGTATTCCGTCGGGTTCTCCAGCTCCGCAAGCTTCTTGTCCGCTTTGCTCGTTGCGTACTTGAACTTGCCCTTCGCAAACCCTCCAAACATCGGGTTCTCCTGCGAAACTTTCGCTAAGCCAAAAAGCTTCTTGACTGAGCCGTCAACGTCTTCAAAATTGTGTATCCTAGTGCCCACCACACGTTTCTGCCAAGCCAACGCCACATCCGTCACGTAATCATCCCAAGCAACCGTGATGTCCACCTGATTACCGCTGAAACGCACTTGTCGGTACTTGCCAAACGTTGTAGTTGCTAAGACTTCGTCAGCGCCTAAAGCCTTCGCCTTCTTCACAATCTCCTCTGTCTTCGCTAACACGTCGCTCATTTAACATACACTCCTCTCAACCTGATACATGGACCACCAGTAAACACCGGAATCCCCTGACCTGGGTCGCCCTTGCCGCATGTGGCAGCCTCAAACTCAACTTTCTTAGAAACTGCATCCACAGCCGTCCAGAACTTAGGCGTCGTAGTCTCAATCACAGGTCTAGCAATAGGATGCTTCAGCTCGCCGTTCTCAATCAAGTAAGCCTCTCTACCCACGTAACGCTGGTTGAAACGCTTGTCGTCAATGTTCCATTCCGTAAAGGATTTCATGAAAACTCCGTACTTAACGTCCTCGATGAGCTCCTCCTCAGTCAGGTTGCCTGGTAAAACAAACGTGTTTGCCATTCTGACAATTGCTTCTCTGTCATAGTTAACCGATCGCGAAGAGGCGTTACTCTTTGTATCTAGTTTTGCTGCGGACTCTCGGTTCTGCAAGAACTCGTTGATAACACCGTTCTTGTACAAGTGTCGACGCCTTGCCTTTAGCCCCTCGTCATCATACGCGTAGTAGCCGTAGCTGTGCTCCACTGTCGGGTCGTCAACCACCGTGACAACGTCGCTTCCGATCTTTGTGCCGATCCAGTATTGTCCGCCTTTGAATATGAAAGACCTTCCCGCCTGACTCATCTCACGACCTAGAATTCGGTCAGCTTCCATCGGATGCCCGCAAGACTCGTGAGCGGCAATCCCGGTAACGTCGGGACCGCATACTAAATCCATGTTGCCAGGCTTCACTGCTTGTCCCTTGGTTATGACGTCTCTAAGGACTTTAGCGTCGTGAATTATTCTTTCTGTGGCTTTCCACTCGTCAAACGCTTCCCAGCCTCCGCTGTAGCCGAACTGTTTGTATGCCTGTTCCGTTTTCCCCTGTTCCGCGACGGTGATGAAGAAGAAACCAGCGATTTTTGGCACGAACGAGGAAATCTTCGAGCCTTCAGAGTTTACAAAGTATTTAGTTATCAAGTCTATCGTGCACTGCGACATTGTTGCGGGCATTTTCACTCCGCATGAAGCCAATGCCTTGTCTATATCCACGAACGTGGATATTTTTTCCTCAGGAGAAATGTTCTCCATCTTCTTTTTCTGTTCAACCGTCCACTTGGTTTCAACGCCTTTTTCCTTTGCAAAGACAATCTTGTCCTTTCGCCCAGCAGCTTTTGCATATTTGAACGCCAAATCTACCATTCTTTTTGCTTCTTCCTTAGACCACTTGTTAGTTGATGCAAAACCGATTCCGCCGTTGGCGAGGATGCGCACGCAGAAACCGTCGTCAACTGCTGATGTGAAAGCTTCTAGTATGCCGCTTCTGAGGATCAGCTGGTCTCGTTGTTGGCTTTGTGCTCTGACTTCTGCATATTCGACTTTCTTGTCTTCAGCGTACTTTAGTGCAAAATCAACAATATCTTCTTCCATTTTTTTCCAACCTTTTCTAGAACAAACATTTGGGTCAACAAAAGGATAAAACCTTTTAGGTTTAAAGTTTCAACGCTTAAGCTGAACACTAAAAGAGGATATTGAAATTGAGTAAGAAAGAAGCGAACACTTATTTTTGGCAGGGAAACGAAGCATGCGCCCAAGCCGCAGTAACCGCTGGATGCCGCTTCTTCGCAGGCTACCCAATAACACCAGCAAGCGAAATCGCCGAACTCCTCTCTGAAAAACTTCCAAAAACAGGCGGAATCGCCATCCAAATGGAAGACGAACTCGCCTCAATAGGCGCAGTAGTCGGCGCCAGCTGGGCAGGAGCAAAATCCATGACCGCAACCTCAGGCCCAGGCTTCAGCCTAATGCAAGAAACAATAGGCTACGCCTTCATGACTGAAACACCATGCGTAATAGTTGACGTTCAAAGACTCGGACCAAGCACGGGACAAGCAACCAAATGCGGACAAGGCGACGTGATGCAAGCCCGATGGGGCACACACGGAGATTACACCGCTATAACGTTATCGCCTAACTCGGTGCAAGAACTCTTCGAGCTGACAATTAAGGCTTTTAACTTAGCCGAAAAATACCGCACCCCCGTCATCCTTCTCGCAGACGAGACTATTGCTCATATGAGAGAACGCGCAACCATACAACCAACAGAAAACATAGAAATAATCAACCGAAGAAAACCCAAACCAAACGAAAAAGCATTCTTCGGACTCGAAGAAATCCCACCCATGCCCTCCGTCGGCGAAGGCTACAACATCGCCGTAACAGGATCAACACACAACGAATACGGAATACGCTACACCGCCGACCCAAAAGTACACAGACAACTCGTGGAAAGACTCAACAGCAAAATCCAAAACCACGCCGAAGAAATCGCAGAAACAGAAACACACAACATCAACGACTGCCAAATAGGCATCGTCTCATTCGGCTGCACATCAAGAGCAATATACGAAGCCGTCGAAAACGCAAAAACAAAAGGCCTAGCCGTCGGATACGTGCGTTTGAAAACAATCTGGCCCTTCCCAGAAAAAACCGTGAAAGAACTGGCAGAAACCGCCGAAAAAATCATAGTGCCCGAAATGAACCTAAGACAAATATTCTACGAAGTTCAGCGAATCGCAGACGGCTCAGCGGATGTACTCTCCTTAAACAAGATCGGCGGCGGCGAACTCATAACCCCCGAAGAGCTTACAGAAAAAATCATGGAGAGCGCCAAAAATTGACTGAAACCTTCTCCATCAAAAAATACCTAAGAGACCTACCCCTGCCTTTCTGCCCAGGCTGCGGCGCAATGACCGTTATGAGCGAGTTTCTACGAGCTGTCCATGAGCTTGGGCATGAGGATTTGAGCAAGTTTGTTTTCTGCAGCGGAATCGGCTGCTCAGCATGGATACCCTCACCACATTTCATGGCAGACTCCGTTCATACACTGCACGGAAGAAGCATCCCAGCCGCCACTGGCATAAAACTCATCAAGCCAAACGTGAACGTCGTCATCTTCGGCGGAGACGGAGACATAGTAGGCATAGGCCTAAGCCACTTCATCCACGCAGCCAGAAGAAACCTAGACATCCTAGTCATAATGGTCAACAACATGATCTACGGAATGACAGGCGGACAAGTCGCGCCTACCACACCGTTCAAATCAAAAACCACCACAACACCCTACGGAAGCTTCGAACACCCGTTAGACGCGGCAAGACTAGCAGTAACGGCAGGAGCAAGCTACGTTGCACGCTGGACCACAGCCCAGCCGAATGAGCTTAGAGAATCCATTAAAAAAGCGCTCCAACTGCAAGGCTTCAGGTTCATTGAAGCCACAAGCCAATGCCCAACAGCCTTCGGCAGAAGAGCAGGGTTCAAAGACGCAGGCGAGATGCTAAGATGGTTCAAAGCTAACACGATTCCGTTCGAAGAAGCAAAAAACATGACGGAAGAAGACTTGACTAGAAAAATTGTTGTAGGCGAGTTTACCCAAAGAAAACGGTTGACACTCGTCGAAACCATGTACAGAATGATCGAGGAGGCAAAGACGAAAGTTGAAGAAGATGGAGATTAGAATAAGCGGACTCGGTGGACAAGGCGTAGTCTTGGCAGGGCAAATACTCGGCAGAGCAGCCGTTTACAGCGGAAAAAACGCAGTTCAAACACAGAGCTACGGGGCAGAAGCAAGAGGAAGCGCAGCCAAAAGCGAAGTAATAATCTCGGACGGCAAAATCGGCTTCCCAATGGTCAGAAAATGCGACGTGCTAATCGCCATGAACCAAGAAGCAGCGGAAAAAAACATCAGCGACCTGAAAGAAGACGGCAGACTAATAATCGACAACAGCGTAGCCAAGAACATTCCTGAAACCAGAGCAAAAACCTTCAAAATCCCAGCCACCCAAACAGCCGAAACAGAACTAGGCGAAAAACTCTACGCCAACATCCTTATGCTAGGCGCTTTCACAAAAATCACGAAAATCATAGACAAGGAATCGATGATAAAAGCAATCGAAGACACGTTCCCCAAAAAAAAGCTTGAAAAAAACATCGCAGCGTTCAACAAGGGTACCCAATTAGCTGATGCTCTTTAAAACAAAACTTCTGACGAACCCACTTCTACTGTACAAGCAAACGTGTTTTAACGTAGAAACGCAATAGCAGAACAGAAGCAAAGAAGACAACTGCTATTCTTCTTTTTTCCTGATCTTTCCATTCTTGCCAGCATGCGCCTGCTTCGACAAATACACAGTGATTACTATGAATAACGCAGCTGTGACCGCAAAGATGTACAGCAGGTTTTGCAGGTTCTGCGCTTGATTAGAATAATCTTTCAGATGATCCGCAAAAGACGAATTCAACGCTAGAAGATTCTGTTGCAGCAGACTGTAATTGCCTAAGAGCAGAGTGTAATCGTGAAGAAGCGCATAATGCGTAGCGTTCAACCCCTTCAACGTCTGATAAGAAGTGTCTAAAATAGTGAAGTTCTTCTGAAGTTGAGCAAAACTATCCAGGAGAGAGTTATAGTTGCCGAGAAGAATGGTGTAGGTCGTGTTTAACGCCTCAAAGTTTTCTTGAGCCTGACTCAGGTTGCCTAAAACAAGACCATAGTCGTAAAGAAGAGCATAATACGTGCTGTTCAATGCTAGAAAAGCCGATTGCAATTCGTTAAAACTGTCAAGCAATTCATAATACAGATGTAACGCTTCAGAATAGATTATCGCGATAGTTTGGTTCCTATTTGGATAGGTGAAATACAGCCGACTAAAAGCTCCATTTGAAGCATTGAGCACTTTTGGAATGATTTCCTCACTATCAATGAGCACGATATAAGGAGAAGGCATAAGACCCACAGGAATCGCTATTCTACAAAAACCACTAGTGTTTGTATTGTCTGACACCATGAAACGTACTATTTTGTTTGCCGTCTCTGCTCCTAACTCGAGCCTGAAATAAGAGATTGAAGAATTGCTGATGATAAAAACTTCATAGGATGTGTTTTCAAAGATAGTGGAAAAATCAGAAAACAGTCCCATCAATGGATAACTGTCTTGGTTTTGTGTGTCGTTTGTGTTCGGATAGTAAGAAACATCTCCAATGCCATCTTCATTCAGGTCATATCCACTGTAATCACTCCAGTAATTGCCTTCGCCACCAGAATCCCATGTATTTTTCAGATCAGCTTGCAGAATCACAGCATTGTGTGTATTGTCAAGATTGTTGTGGTAGATAGTGTTGTTGCTACTATTATCAATGATTATTCCTCCATCATAGTTGGAGAACATTGTGTTGCCAGAAATAATGTTGTTGCTAGAAGATTGAAGTCGAATCCCAGCTTTGTTGAAAATCATCTTGTTGTTTGAAATCACATTGTTACTGGATGAAAAAGAGTAAATCGCGTTATAATAGCTGAAATTGAAAATATTATTTGAGATTATGTTATTGCTGGAAAAGTAAAGACCAATCCCGTTGGTGCTTGTTATGATGTTTTGGGTTATGTTGTTGCCGTTTGAACGGTCTACGTCTATGGCGTTTTGAAGCACTCCACTATTTACTATAGTAAAATTACAAACCTCTACTTCACTCGCATTTACGAAAATCACAGTACCGTTGTTGCTTCCATCAATAATTGTTGAATTTCGGTCCTTGCCAATCAACGAAACAGTTTTGTTTACCACAACATTCTCCATGTATCTTCCTTCACGCACGGAAATAATGTCTCTTTCTTCTGCGTTGTTGATAGCTTCCTGAATGGTCGTATAGTTTCCACTTCCATCTTTAGCAACGATTATTGTTTTGGGATTTGCTCTTACAATCAGTCTTCCATTTAACGCAGGAAACAGCAAAGATAAACATAAGATTAAGAGTGGGATTAAAGCCCTTCTTTTCAATTCAATCGCAACTCCATTTTTTATATGTAAATTTATTAAACATTAGGAGAAACATGTCAATCATCTCCTTGAAAGGAATCTTCCGAGAACAAGTGAGCATACCACAGCTATCGAGAAGGCAGGAATGAACACGACGATCTCGATGATTTTCAACGATAACGCCCACAAACTCAAAGCGTAAGCTGTAATTACCATGCACACCAATGTTAAGGCTTTAACTCTAAAAAATGCAGGGCTAGCTTTTGGCGACTCTATCTGGCTCAACGATGAGTTCAGCAGATATTGTGCTTGCGCAATCTGTTCATCCGTAGCAAAAATCACAAGGTTCCTATCAACGTCTTCAAACTTAAAGCTTAAGAGAGCGTATCTCTGCAAATCCCAAGGCTTCTTTTTCGGCAAGATACTGACTATATTTCTCCTCTCCATTTTTTTCAATATTGTTTGTATTTTGCGGATGAATTGGATGTCCTCTGTCATTGCTTCTCCATAAAGTCTCTTTATTAGATCTTTGACGTCGGGAAAATTGAGTTCTAACTGGAAAGAAGCAATTGCTTTTGCGAGACTATACTGATATTCGCCTTCGCGTAAACGTATGTCGACTATTTTAGAAACCGCGTCCAACGATTGTTGTAGAACTTGGGCTTCGCTTGGTGTTAATCGCCGCTGAGACACGTTGCTATCTCCTATTCAATAGTTTCAATAGAAACAAGATAAAAACGCTTTCGCTTTTTGCTCGAATTTTCAATCGATTCTATGGAAAAAAAACCTATTAACGCTCAAGATAAGGTTAATTCAAGGAAGGAAGCATGAGGTGGGAAAATGAGAGGGTTTAATCTGTATTCTCCGATGCTATCTCAGAAATACGCCACCTCAAAGTTTTGCAATCTACGCATGAAATACAGAAGCAGTTTTGAAATCATAGCTTCAATACTTGAAACTGTGAAGCATGGCGATGCAGGTCAATACGCAATTATAACACAAACAGGCATCAGCCATTTACAGTTCAAGAAATATCTAGAGTCACTTGCCGAGATAGGCTTCATCGAAACGATCCAAGAAAAGGACCGAGTCTTTTATCGAACCAGCATGAAAGGCCGTGATTATCTTGATCAATATTACGTATTGCTCGAGATGCTATCAAACACACAAGGTCCCAACGACACGACGAGCATTCCGATCATTCTTGAAAACAGGACTCAAGATCACTCTACGAAGGGTGCTTCAACACGTTGGATGAGGTGATTACGACACAATCTTGATTACTTGGTAGAGCGGAAAGGCAGGCGGAGGGATGAGTCGTACGTGTTCATTTTCCCTTCTCCAAATGGCTCACACTTAAACCGCCTGCCCCGCAAATAAATCAGGAATTTTTAACATAATTTCTTTTTATCCAGCCGAGAAAAAGTTGGTTTGCGCACGCGCATTATCTATAGTGTTTTCTCCCTAGAATTCTTAATTATTGGTCAAATAAAACTCGAAAGGATAAAATCTTTATTGCTGTAGAAGGATTACATGCCATTTTAAGCAATAACAGAATAGAGTTATGTTAGGAGAAATAGGGTTGTCGCGAAAAATCACCTATGCTGAAGCAGGCGTTGACAGAAAATTAAGAGCCAAGTCCAAAAAAGAATTACAGGTTTTGAAGAATACCTACAAGTTTAGTCGTTTTGGAAAAATCGTCAAGCTTCCTTACGGCAACATTTTTCCCTTCGGAAAAAATCGCTGTTTGGACTTTCAAATCGAAGGCGTGGGCACAAAAGTGCTTCTTGCACAATTAGCCCAAAAGTACGATACCATAGGAATTGACGGCGTAGCCATGGTTGTTAACGATGTAATACGTTCTGGAGCCAGACCGTTTGCGTTAGTAGACAACATTCATGCACAGGTTTCTGACCCAAATCTGGTTAAAGAATGGTTGAAAGGCATAGCGAAAGGTGCAGAAGAATCAGAATGCGTTGTGCCTGGCGGCGAAATAGGCGACGTGGCTGAATTGATTAAAGGACTGGTTGAAGGAAAAGGATTCGACATGATAGTTGCCGCCGTAGGCGAAGTTGACAGCGAAAAAGTGATCTCTGGAAGAAACATAGAAGCAGGAGATGCCATAGTCGGTTTAAGAAGCTCTGGAATTCATAGCAATGGCATAACGCTTGCAAGGAAAGTTCTCTTCAAACAGTGGGGCGGAAAATATGAGCCGCACGACATCCCAGAAACCTTGCAGAAGGAAGTAATCTTTGAAGCTTTGGAACCAACGAGAATTTATGTCAAGTCTTTCTTGAAAGCGACTGAAAAGTTCGAAGTAAAAGCGGCTGTTCACGTTACTGGCGATGCCTACTTGAAATTCGAGCGTTTGACAAGATTCTCGAAAGGCATAGGCTTCGAGTTTGACAATTTCAAACCTCAACCAATCTTTGAACTGATTCAAAGAACGGCAACTGATCTTGGCGGCGCGGTGACTGATGAAGAAATGTTCAAGACGTTTAACATGGGATGGGGTTTCGCAATCATAGTTAACAAGGCAAACGTGGATAACGTGATAGAAGCTCTGGAGAAAAGCGGAACACACGCCGAACAAATAGGTCGAATAACAAGAACAGAGGGAATCAGGATACTCAAAAAGAACAAAAAACTCATTTTAACATAGTTTGTTGCTTTGTTAATGATAAAAGCGTTTAAATTTCATGAAACTCAAACGTAGCATATGAAATACCGTTTGAAAATTGAAGTCAGCTTAAAGCCGGGACACAGTGACCCCGAGGGAGAGACTACTGCACGTTTGTTAAAGGAGCTTGGCTACAAAGTTGACTCGGTAAACGTCAGTAAGGCCTATACCGTAATTCTTGAAGCAAAAACAAAGGTTGAAGCAAAGAACAATGCTGACGAAATATGCAAGAGACTTCTAGCAAACCCGACTAAGGACAATTACACTGTCGCTGTTGAGGAAGAAAAATGACGCGAAGCCTCTATGCCCGCAGAAAAACACTGTTCACGCTGTTTGACATAAACATAGTTGATGCCAATGACCAACAGCTTTCGGAAGTAAGCCGTGAACTAGGCTTGGGGCTAAGCTTGCAGGAAATGAAAAGCGTCCAAGACTATTTCGAAAAGAAAAAACGAAACCCCACGGATGTTGAACTTCAAACCATAGGACAAACATGGTCAGAACACTGCTTCCACAAAACCTTCAAACACAAAATAAGTTTTAACGGAAAAGAAATCAACAGCCTTTTCAAAACCTACATCGCCAAAGCCACAAAAAAAATCAACCCACAATGGTGTTTTTCTGTTTTCGAAGATAACGCGGGCATAGTCAAGTTTGACAAAGGCTACGGGATAGCCATCAAGGTTGAAACACATAATCACCCGTCAGCGGTGGAACCTTTCGGCGGCGCAGCCACTGGCACAGGCGGCGTTATCCGCGACATCCTCGGTGTCTGGGCAGACCCGATCGCGTGTACAGATGTTTTAGGGTTTGGACCGTTGGATTTTGACTATAAGCTTCCATCTGGGGTTAAGCATCCGAAGTATGTTTACATGGGAGTAGTGGCGGGAATCGGAAGCTACGGAAACAATATGGGAATTCCAACGGTGAACGGAGCCGTGTATTTTGATGAGAGCTATGTTGGAAACGTCATCGTTTACTGCGGATGCATAGGACTGCTTCCTCTAGGAAAGTTTAGGAAGAATGCCGAGGCAGGCGACATGATTGTTTTGGCTGGAGGAAAAACGGGTCGCGATGGCATTCACGGGGTGACTTTTGCATCGGCGGAGTTGACGGAAAAGTCCGAAGAGGTTTCCAGACCAGCCGTGCAGATTGCCAACCCAATCGAGGAGGAGAAGCTGAAACGAGCCATAATCGAAATTCGCAACCTTGAACTGGCGTCGCACATAACCGACTTGGGCGGCGGCGGACTGTCGTCAGCCCTAGGTGAGACTGCACAGAAATACGGTTGCGGTGCCATTGTTGAGCTTGAAAAGGTTCCGTTAAAAAACGCTGATTTGTCTCCTTGGGAAATTTACGTGTCTGAATCTCAGGAAAGAATGCTTTTAACCGTGCCTGCCGAGAACCTTGAACGAGTTTTGAAGATTTTTGAAGATGAAGATGTTGAGGCTACAGCCGTTGGAAAGCTTACTGCAGACGGGTTCTTGCGGATTTATTATGGAGGCGAGAGAGTTGCGGATATGGACATGCCGTTCCTTTTTGAACCTCCAAAAACCGTGAAAAACGCCGAATACGCATCTACAAACCTTGAAGAACCACGTTTTGATGAACCTGAAGACCTTAACGAGACACTCTTGCAGCTCTTGTCCTCGCCGAACGTTGCTAGCAAAGAAAGTGTAGTGCGCAATTATGACCATGAAGTTAAGGGAAACACGGTGCTAAAACCGTTACAAGGCGATCTTGCTGGTCCGAATGATGCGGCGGTGCTTAAGCCTCTGGATGTTTCTTGGAAGGGCATTACAGTCTCATGCGGAATGAACCCGAACTATGGAAAAATTGACGCGTACTGGATGGCTGCTTCGGCGATAGACGAGGCAGTGAGAAACAACGTTGCCGTAGGCGGCAGAAGAATAGCATTGCTTGACAATTTCACGTGGGGCAACCCAGAAAAGCCTGAAAGACTCGGCAGCCTCGTGAAAGCCTGCGAAGCCTGCTACGACATTGCGATTGCTCTTAGAACACCGTTTATCTCGGGAAAAGACAGCCTCTACAACGAATCACCGCTCGGACCCGTTACTCCAACTCTTCTAATCACCGCCTTAGGCATCTTGCCAGACATTCGCTCAACGGTTTCGATGGATGCGAAAACGCCGAACGACCTGATTTATGTTGTTGGGCAAACGTTGAAAGAGCTTGGCGGCTCAGAATACTACAAACTGAAAGGGTTCCTCGGAAAAACCGTGCCAAAAGTATATCCTAACCAAGCTCGCAGAACCTTCAAAGCCATGAACCGAGCTGTAGACGCTGGACTGGTTAAAGCATGTCATGACTTGTCTGAGGGCGGTTTGGCTGTTTCTGCGACAGAGATGGCTTTTGCTGGCGGTTATGGTTTGGAGTTGGATTTGCGAAGAGTTCCGCGAAAGGACTTGGCTCGTGATGATTTTGTCTTGTTCTCAGAGTCAAACAGCCGTTTCTTAGTGGAGGTTTCTGAGAAGACGAGAGAAGATTTTGAGACTCTGATGAAGAACGAGACGTACGCTAAGGTAGGCAGAGTGGTGAAGACGCCAAGATTAAGCGTCATAGGTTTAGATGGAAAGCAAGTCATCAACGTTTCACTCGGTGATTTGCAGAGGAGTTGGAGGCAAACCCTCAGCAGAGAGGCTTGACCTATGAAACGAGAAGAAATCAAGGTTTGCGTCTTGCGCGTAGGTGGCACAAACTGCGATGCCGAAACAAAACGAGCGTTCGAAGAACTAGGCGTTCATGCGCAAGTCATACACGCAAAAGAGATAGCAGAACGAGGAAAACTCTTGGAATATGATGCTCTGGTTTTTCCAGGCGGTTTCTCTTACGGAGACTACGTGCGGGCAGGAGCGATCTGGGCGAAGTGGATACTTGCCAAGCTCAGCAAGGAGTTGAAAGCCTTCGTTGGCGAAAACCGCCCTATACTTGGTATTTGCAATGGTTTTCAAGTGCTCGTGGAAGCAGGGTTGCTGCCGGAATTTAACGGAATTAGCGTTTATCCTGAAGCCGCTTTGGCTAACAATATTCGGGGTTACAAATGTCGGTGGATAAGCTTGAAGCATGAGAACAAGGGAAAATGCATTTTCACTTGGAAGATTCCGCAGGGAAAAGTCTTGCGCATGCCTGTTGCTCACGGCGAAGGCAGGTTCATTTTTGCAAAAGAAAAAGAAAACCTTCTCCTGCAGAAGCTTTGGGAGAATGACCAACTAGTTTTCCGCTATTGCGACAGGAATGGGGAGTATGCGGAAGGCGAGTTTCCAACTAACCCCAACGGTTCATTCTATGACATAGCGGGAATATGCAACCCTGAAGGAACAATCTTTGGCTTGATGCCTCATCCTGAACGTGCCTTCTATTGGTGGCAACAGCCAGACTGGACCAAACAAGAAAGAATGTCGCAATATGGTGATGGAAAGCTAGTCTTCGAAAGTCTCATCAGCTATTTGGAAAAGAAACACTAAGTCAGTTTCGACGAAAAACTTTCACGATAAACCGTTGTTCGCCAAATCTTTTAGCGTTGGCAGCCCAGTTCTCGCTCCCATCTTCAGTATGCATTTTGAAGCGACAAAGTTGCCTATTCTTCCACACACATCGAGGCTTTTGTCCTTAAGCAAGCCGTAGAGGAAGCCTGCACAAAACGCGTCGCCCGCCCCAGTAGTATCGATGACTTTCACCTTGAACGGCTCAATCAGATGATTTTCTCTTCCATCAGTTACGTAGCATCCTTTACTTCCAAGCTTAACTGCAACAGTTCTAACGCCTTTTTCAAGCAGAAACTCAGCACCCCTGCAATAGTCAGATTTACCTGTTAGCAACTCTAGTTCGCCAGCGTTGGGCATGCAAATAAAAGTCTTCCGCAGTATCGGACGCAACTTGTCTAAGCCCATTCTTGCGTACAAGGCGCCTGGGTCAAAACTTACTTTGGCGGTTTCTGGGAGCGTTTCCATGAGTTTTTTCTGGGCTTGGAAAGATTTTTCTCCTACGAAGGAGGTCAGATGTAGAAAGCTTGCTTGGTAAGCGTATTCTTTGTTTACCTCTTCAAGCTCTATAGTGTCGTTTACGCCTGAATCGATGTATAATGCTCGTTCGCCTTTTTCGTCAACGAAACCAATGACTGCGCCGCTTCTTCCACGCTTTGCCTTAATTATGGCGTCCGTGTTGATGCCTTCTTTTTGAAAATCATCAAGCAACATCTTGCCTTCTCGGTCACCGGCAACTTTTCCGATGAAACCTGTTTTGCAGCCGAGCCTTGATAACCCGACAACCGTGTTGGCAGCAGAGCCTCCGCAGGCTTCTTGAAACTCTGTGATAAAGCTTTCTTCTTCTGCCGCCGCTATGCTGTTAACTTTGAAGAGCTTATCCACGTTAAGTGCGCCAAACCCAACGACGTCAAAGCGGTTCATGGGAACAGCTCACGCAAGTAAATCGTGTAATCGCCCAGTTTTCCACCGTAGTTTCCAGCTGAAACCTTGACAACGCCGTCGACGCTGAGGGCTGCGTCTATGCCTACTTTCATGGCTTGTTTTACGGCTTCCAACGAGATTCCGTTGATCACTATTTCTGGAATGAAGTGCACGTGCTCAGGCACCTTGGAGGTTTCTGCCAATTTTTGTTTAAGAGAAGGGCAGTATGGATGGTTTGTTGTCGGTCCTATGAGTGGGAAACGTGTTTCCGTTTTTGAACCTGCTGAACAAACGTCAAAAGGCGTTATGACTCCTTCGATTGTTCTTATCGCTTCCAAGGCATTGCGTCCAGCTTCATTGACTGCTTTTTTTGTTTCGCACATCATCCAGAAGTTGCCGCCTGCGATTCCTCGTGCAAAACCGATGTAGCGTTCTATGAAAAAGTCGGGTACCATGATCGGAACTACGATGATTCTTCGTCCATAACGCTGTTCTTCCCATTCAAACCCGTCTCCGCAATGTCCGACTCTTTCCATCATGTCCATTCTTCCTTCAGGCTTCACGGACAAAGCGTCAAAAACCGCCGTGAAAGGCTTAACAAGGATATCTTGGCGAACCCTGTAAGAAAGTTCCTTTTCGAAACGTGCAATCATGTCTTCTAGGGGTTTGCCCTTATCCAAGCCCTTCCAGAACTGCAGGATTGCGCCTTTGCGTTTGTCAGGAGTTTCTCTCTCACTCAACCATCTTTCGATTCCGTTGTCCAGCCTACCGATGACCCCAGAGGGCGTAGCAGTGGCGTCTTCCGCCGCTCTAGTTAACGTTTCTTTGTCATCAGCAGTAACTGTGACTCTGCAGTAGATTCCCTCAAAAGCCTCAGCATAAGTATCCTCCACTTCAGACTTGTTCACCATATCATCCTAATCTCCCGACTGCTTCGCCTCTAACCTTTTTTCTAAACTCACTGCTTTCCTTCGCCAGTTCTTCCTTATTTTTGCTAGTTATTATTTTAACTTTAGGCAACTCGCGTGGATACAGCTGGAAAAAGCGGTTAAGCAACTGTTTAGAAACAGGAGCCCTTTCTAGTGTTTGGCGGCTCCAGCTTTCCGCTAGCCGCAGAACTTCCTTTTTATCGAACCTAAGGAACACATCAGCGATTATGGCAGTTGCTAGGCTGTTCTCAGACAAAACGGCGATGTCAGCGTTTTTCACGGCGTACTGATTTCCATTAAAAGACACGGTTAAGCCACCATTATTCTTCACGAGTCTAAACGCTTCTTCGTCTGTTATACTGTCGCCCACGTACATTACATCAGCAAGCGCCGTACCCACTTTGTGAGCAATGTCTTCGATTGCCGTAGCTTTCTGGCTACCTCCAACAGGCGTAACTTCGGAGTAAATCCGACCAGATTCCATGCTAGTTATTTTTTCCCAGAAGAAACTGTCCAATCGCTGAATGGTGTTTTGAGCTTCTTTCGGCAAGTCTTTTAAGGATTTTGCGTTTTGGGGGATTTCGAACATGGGCATTCGAGCGATTTCTTGTGCAATTTGCATCAACTCGGTTTTCTCGTTTTCCTTCATGCTGTATTTATCGATGTTGAAACGTGTACAGTAGACGTTTTCAAAAGGAAAGTCTACGGCTTGGCATAGAGCTTTCATGTAATGCTCATAACTTGTGCTGACGATAAACGCTTTAGCAACGTTTCTAACGTACTGCAACGTATCCTTAGCGCCAGAGATCAAAATCAAGTTTTGAGCTGAGAATTCACGCATCGATTGATCGGTGACGTCGTGAGCCTTGAGAAAGGGCAGTACGAGTTTAAGCGTGTCACCTGCCTTGTAGCCTTGTTTTCTCACAATATCAGCCAACACGTCATCATATTGGCTTATGATTGCGAAGAGTTTGTTTCCGTTTGGAACGAAATGCGAGGTTATTTCGAAAGCGTTGTCGTTCTTTGATATTGGTCCTTCGCAGTCGGAGATGAATGTTTTTTTCACTCTTTACGCCTCAACGTGTCCATGTGACGCTTGCTTTTCTCTATATGTTGTTTCGACGCTATGTCTGTTCGATGCCAGAGAGCTCCTCCTTTGATTGCGTTTACGCCTTCCAGACTGATTTGTCTGGCGGTTTCGATGCTGTCGCCCACTCCTACAACCGCCACCGCACGAGACTTAAGCGCAAAGACTTTGTTACCACGCTGTTCCAATGATGCGGGATACACGCAGATTCTATCTTTGTATTTCTTGCTAAGACCATACGCTTCGGCTAGGTCGATGGGTGTGGCAACTTCATTTTTGTCAACAAGAGTTGGGAAAGCCTCAGCGTATCCGCCGTAGCTGGGCGGGGCCTTGTAGGTTACGACACTTGCCATTTTCTCCAGTTCGATATGTGTTAAGTTTCCTTCCAGCATTCTGAAGCAGATGTCAACGAAATCGTCTTTTATGAGTGGCAGGATGTTGATTATTTCTGGGTCGCCTGGGCGGCTGTTGTTCTCAAGAATCTTCGACTGCTTGCCCGTGTGCATGAAAGCCACGTATAACGGTACGCCTCTAAGCCCTGAAGTGTCGCCTGTTTCTGGTTTCCACTTCTCGAAGATACGAGTGACAATCTCAGTCTCTCTTTCTCTATCAGCATTAGTCAAGAAAGGCAAGGTTTCTCCGACATCTTTGTAGGAACCCATGCCGCCTGTGTTCGGTCCCTTATCATCGTCAAAGGCTCGTTTGTAGTCTCTGGTGTCTGGAAGAATTATGAGGTGTTTTCCGTCGCAGAACGCTTGGAAGCTTGATTCTTCACCTTCAACCTTTTCTTCGATGAGAACCGTGCCGTATTGATAGTTTGACAGGAAATGCTCGAACAATTGCTCGCGGGTTGTGAAGTGGTCTCCCCAGACGCCGACGCCTTTCCCAGCAGTAGGTTTGTCTGGTTTAACAACGGCTTTATTATCAAGCTCGTCAAGCCAACTATAGACAGCCTTCTTCACTTCTCCCGTGTCTTTGTAGTCTTTCGGGTTGAAGATTTTGAAGCGAGGGTTTACTTCAGGCACGATTTCTTGAAACAGCAGTCTTTGCTGAACCTTGCTTTCTTCTATCGCATACTTCTTCATGGGACAGATTATTGTGATGCTTGTTTGTTTTTCGACGAGGTCGCGTACGCCTTCGATTATGGGTTTTTCTGGACCCACTATGCCGAAGTCGATGTTTTCTTTGTTTGCTTCGGCAAACTTGCATATTTCTTGGATGTTTAAGTCGGGTATGACTACGTGTTTGGCGGCTTTTTCCATGTTGAACGGGTTTCGTTGCTTATCTGCAACGTAGATTTCCACTTGGTAGTTTCGGCTTCGAGCCAGAGCGTCGATTATGGCTGTCTCTCTTGAACCGTAAGAAACAACTAATACTCCCACTTTCTCCATGAACGACCCGCCAGATTACAGGATTGATTCAGAAACCTGATTTATCTTGCTACTATCTTCTTCTAACGTCTTTTTATACTCGTAAAGCCTCTCAGTTTCCTGAAAGCCTTCCAAGAACTTTTTCTTCATCTTATCCGCCATGTTCTGCGCCAACGGTGTCGGATACTCGCCAGTTATGCACGCCATACACAGTTGGTCACGGGCAAGTCCAGTCGCTCTTACCAAGCTCTCTATTGATTGATAGCAAACAGCGTCTGCGCCTATGATTTTTGCGATTTCCTCAGCACTATGTGTTGAGCCGATGAGCTGACCGTATGTTGCCATGTCAATCCCGTACATGCATGGGCCGATTATGCGTGGAAACGTTACGAACATGTAAACTTTTTCCGCGCCCATCCTGCGTAGTTTTTCCACGATAATTCTGGTAGTGTCGCCCCTGACTATGCTGTCTTCAGTCACGATTACCCGTTTTCCCTTAATCTTAGGAGCAAGAATGTTGATTTTTCTATCTATAGTGGATTGGCGGTCTCTACTAAGAAGTAAGAAGGCTCGTTCGGTTACGTAACGATGCCTACGTGAGGCTCTTTCCCACCGCAGGCCTGAGGCTTCATGAACGCCCATGGCTGAATCGTCGCCTGTTTCAGGCACAGAAAGAATTATGTCTGCATCCTTGACTATGTCTGGGTTTTCTCTGACGATGTTTCTTCCAAACTCTTCTCTAATCTCATAAACATATTTATCATCAAAACGTGAGTCAGGTCTTGCGAAGTACGCGAATTCGAAAGCACAAAAAGCCTTACGTTCATTTTTTACAAGTCTCTGTCTCCTGAACCCTTCTTTAGTAACTGTTACAAGCTCGCCGGGTTCCAGTTCAAAGTCTCTTTCAAAACTGTTTACGTCCAAGCTGGCGGTCTCTGATGAAAAAACGTATGTTGAACAGTCTTTACTATGACCAGCACACAGCGGGCGTATTCCATGCGGGTCTTTAAAGGCGAAGAGCTTGCCGTCTTGGGTTATGGCGGCTACGGAGAAGGCACCGTCGATTTCAAGCATACACTTCTTGACTGCAGAAGCTAAATCCTTAGTTTTTGTCAATTCAAGCAGGAGCTTGTAGCAGACCAGTTCAGCGTCGCATTCGTAGGAGAAAATCGAGAATTCTTGGCTTATCTCGTTCAAAAGCTGAAACGTGTTCACAACATTACCGTTGAAGGAGACTGCAAGCTTTATTCCGCCTTTTGAAGCGGTCACGGGTTGAGTGCCCTTTATCAAGGATTTTTCATCTGTTTTTCCAGAAGTAGTGTACCTGACGTTTCCGATGCCAAGGCTTCCCGGCAATCGTCCAAACCATTCTTGGATTGCGCTTGTCTTGATCTTTGGCACGAGATCCAAGCTTCTGTGAACGTGGAATTTTCCATTGTTAAAGGTTAGAAAACCATGTGATTGGTGACCCCTGTGGTTTTGAGCTCTCAGCCCCCAGTATATGTAGGGAAACACAGGTTGGTTGCTGTAGTTTATGGCTGCGAAGACTCCACAAGCGATTTTCAACTGGTCTTCCATGTCTGGGCAATAATGAAGCGGATATTTATCAGTTTTGAGGACAAATTCAAATAAAAAACATCATTTTGTCTATCTTACTGTGCTTGAGGTTATGGTTAGCTCGGCGGCTGGAACCACGTGAATCCACCAGTCTAACGGAACGAAAGAATTGCCATAATACACGATAAGTCTTGCCACTGAATCTATTGGTGCGTCTTCAGGAACCGTGCCGTTCCACGTTAAGGTTTTCTTATCACTTGGTTTAAGCTTCAACGTTTGCGCTGTTCCGACCCAAGACCATTTTTCTCCCTCAAAAGCAACGTTCACAGACCACGTGCCATTGGTTGCCCCCGTGTTCTTAAAAGAAATCTCCACAACGAAAGCGCCTCCAGGTATCTTGTCCACTACACCGCTAGAAGAAGGCGGGTAACATGCCAATTGACTTCCAACGCCTACGTTTGAAAAACCAGCCATAGCGACCAGAACGGCTACTATAAGCCATAATGGCATAAACCTGTTCATTATTCCCTTCTCCAACTAAACTACTAGAAAATCGTCGGTTTTATCCATTTTGTAATACACTTCTATAAAACAGAAATAGAAGCCTACTACACCATGCCCCAGCAAAAAAAACCTATAGGAGCTAGGTCCGTATTGACCGTTTTTCAGACAATTAGGGTACGAGCCTAAACTTGTCTCTCGGATAGAGCGTTACTTCTCTTATGTTCTTTTTCCCAGTCAACATCATGGTCAATCTTTCAAGACCAATAGCCCAACCTGCATGCGGCGGCATCCCGTAATCAAAAGCCTCCAAATGATACTTAAAAGACTCAGGCTTCAAGCCTTTCTCCTCCAACCGCTTCACCAGAAGCTCTTTAGAGGCAATCCTTGTCCCACCAGAAACAAGCTCAATCCAACGCCACATCAGATCAAACCCCTCACACAGGTCAGGATTATCATCACGCGGCTTGATGTAGAAAGCTTTAGAATGCGTAGGCCAATCAGTTATGTAATAAAAGTAGGGATGAAGCTTAGCCAAAGTTCTGAACGCTGGCGTCGGTATGTCCTCACCCCACGGAACATCAACGCCTGCACTCTTTAAATCCTTCAGCATCTCATCATATGTAAATCGTTTAAAGGGCAGCTCTGGTACCTTCAAATTATACTTTAGCACTGCTAATTCTTTCTCGCATTTTTTGCTAATATTTCTGCAAACGTGTTGTATGAGCTGTTCAAGCAACTGCATAACGTCCTCAGCGTCCGCAAATGCCTCTTCGATGTCGATTGAAGTGAATTCGCTTATGTGTCGCCGTGTGTGTGATTCTTCAGCCCTGAAGAAAGGTCCTATTTCAAAGACTTTCTCAAGACTCATCACGAGCTGTTCCTTGTACAACTGTGGACTTTGAGCGAGGAAAGCTTTTTTCCCGAAATAGTTTACAGCGAAAAGCTCGGCGCCGCCTTCTGTTGCAGAAGCAATCATGCGTGGCGTGTGCACTTCCAAGAAACCCTTCTCGAAAAGAAAACTCCGAATTGTTTCCGCGGCTGCGTGTTGAATCTTGAAAATGGCCGTGTTCTCTTCCGACGCTAAATCTAGTGCTCGTGAATCCAATCGGACTTCAAGGTTTGCAGGCGTTTTACCAGTAATATCAATAGGCAACTGAGTAGTAGCCACACTGAAAATCTTGATTTGCTTCGGAATCACTTCGACGCCCCTAGGCGTCATGTTTGTCTTCTTCACAATGCCTTTCACGCCGATGCTGTACCTTTTCTGCAAGGCATCAGCCTTCGACAGAACTTCGCTGTCCACTTTCTTTCGCAAAACAGTAACCTGAATAGTGCCTTCCCTGTCCTGCAATATAATAAACCGCAATGCGCCTAAGTCACGAATCTCTTGAACCCAACCAAAAAGGGTAACTTCGTCACCATCCATGTCAGGTTTAACGTCAACAGAAAAATGCGTTCTACGCCAATCACCAACTGAATCCAGACTCATACTCCCACCGTTTTTTACTTAATCCGCAAACTCCACGCGCAAGGTCATTTTGCGAACTTTACTGGCTATCTCCTTTAAAGCCTTTACATCAAACGGAGGCCCCATTCCTCGTCGCTTTCTCAGAATAACTCGGGTCTCTGTCGTCCCGTCAGGCAACCAAATGGTGTTAATCGTTAATATGCTCAAAGGAGCAAACAAATCCTCCAAAAACTTCCGATCATCAACTCCGTACTCCAACACTCTAACGGTCTTACCAGTTTCCTCACTCACAGTCTTGATAATCTTGCCGCCATAGCCCAGAAGACGAGGAACATCGCCGGCTCCGACAACCAACGCCAAGGTTTTATCAACATCAAAAGCCCTGTGAAAGCAAACGTTCTGAAGAGAGGGGTATTTTTCTTCTAAAGACAACAATAAACGAGCGATTTTCAAGTCTAACTCGCTTATTTCGCCAGACTTTACTCTAGCTGAACACTTTTGGCACAGTATGCCGCTTTTTAGGCAAAAACTACACAGTACCGTCTTCACTTGACGTTTCGCCCCCTTTTTTACAAATAAAGGAGGGACAGCGGAGCTACGAACGTTTATGCGGAAACTGTCTAGCGTTCCATCGTTATTTCAATCGTGCTTACGTTTGTTGGCTGGCCACCCTCTTCTCTGGGTGTCATCTGCTGTGTTCCGATGCCTACTCTTTTAATCTTTACGTCTGGCAGAAATCTGCGTCTGACAACTTCAACAACGTCAACCGCTTGACTTATGGATTTTCCTCGTGCTTTGACGCTTACTTCCTTTGCTCCGCCGTGAAAGAGGGTTATGCATGCAAGCACATAGTTCATTACTGGCTTCTTTCCGATCAACACTGCATTGTTTTCTGACATTTCGTTACCGCCTTACTCCCATCTTTGCATTTTCAATAGGCTTCATAGACTTTTTTGCCGAGAAATAAATACATTGCGGTTTAAACTTCCAATCGACAAAAATTTGAGCCCATATTAATCAGCGCATATGTTAGTATGTTTACTAAACTTTTAAATAATCAGCACTTATGCAAAGGTAAATCTTAACAAAACACCACAAAGATGAGACCATGTCAGAGGCACCCACTAAACGCTCGCTTCAACTATTGAGAATGCTATACGAAAAAGGTAAAGCCTCAACCACATTCACGTTGCACATAAAACAAGACGCGTTAGCAACACAACTGGGCATAAGCAGACAAGCATTAAACGTTCACTTACGGAAGCTCAGAGACTTGAACTGCATACGCACCGGCAGAGGCTTCATAGACGTAACTGAGAAAGGGTTAGGCATGCTTGGCATGTCCTCAACTCCAGCTTTCATACTTATCAGAGTGTCACCAGTAAAAAGAATCCACGTTTACGAAAAAATCAGGGAGCTCACAGTTCAAAGAGCCTTCAGAATCACAGGTGACTTTGACGCCCTCTTGCTTGTGGAAAGAGAAAAACTCGACGAAGTGTTAAAAAAGCTATACGCTATTGATGGTATACAAGACACAAGATCATACGTCACGATAGAAACAGTAAAGTGAGGTTAAGAAACGCGTTGAAACTCTTTGAGTACGAAGCCAAAAACATACTAGCAAAATACGGAATCCCAACACCGCAAGGCGAACTAGCAACCAGCACAAACCAAGCTCACGAAGTAGCCGCCAAGCTAAAGCCACCGCTCGTAGTCAAGGCTCAGGTTTTAGTTGCAGGAAGAGGAAAAGCAGGCGGAATTCTTTTCGCTAACTCTGTTGAAGAAGCCGAAAAAGCCACACAAAAACTACTAAGCATGCAGATAAAGGGCATACCTGTCAAGAGCGTGTGGATTGAAGAAAAAATACAGGTAAAAAAAGAACTCTACTTCGGCATAACTACTGACAGATTCAACCAAAGCTACGTTGCAATTGCCTCTGCAGTCGGCGGAATGGAGATCGAGGAAATAGCCCAGAAAAACCCGGAAAAAGTAATAAAAATCCTGATTAACCCACAATTAGGTCTTTGCTCTTTTCACACACGCGAAATTGCCAAAAAAATTGGCTACTCTGGAACACAGATTTCTGAACTCGGCAGAACCCTCGAAAAACTATACCGTGCTTGTATAGATTATGATGCAGAATTAATCGAAATGAACCCGATAGTGGAAACAGCCGAAGGAAAATTCGTCGCCGCAGATGCACGTATAATAATAGACGATAACGCACTGTTCCGCCACCAAGAATACAAGAAAAGGCTGCTAGAAGGCGAAAGCGAGCTTACACCCCAAGAATTGGAAGCCATGAAAAACGACCTCGCCTACGTCAAACTAGATGGAAACATAGGCGTAATAGGCAACGGAGCAGGTCTTGTCATGGCAACGCTGGACACAATCCAATATTACGGGGGAAAACCAGCGAACTTCTTAGACGTTGGCGGAGGAGCAGCAGCAGAAACGACAGCAACCGCCCTCAGAATCGTGCTCTCAGACCCAAACGTCAAGGCCCTCTTCATAAACATCCTAGGCGGCATAACCCGATGCGACGAAGTGGCAAAAGGAATCCTTGAAGCAAAAGAAAAAATCGGAGTCACCAAACCAACAGTAATCAGGCTCGTAGGCACTAACGAAAAAGAAGGAAAACAAATTCTAACAGAAGCAGGAATACACGTGCTAGACAGCATGGAAGAAGCCGCACAGAAAGCGGTTGAAATCGCCAAGCAAGGAGGCAAGTAACGTGGGAATAATTATTGACAAGAACACACTAGCAATAGTTCAAGGCATAACTGGAACACAGGGAAGCTTTCACACTAAGCTCATGATGGAGTATGGTACCAAAATTGTGGCGGGCACAACCACGTCTGGAAAAGGCGGCACGCAAATAAACGGAATCCCAGTCTACGACACCGTGGAGGAAGCACAAAACAAACATTCAGCAAACGCTTCCATAATCTTCGTACCAGCACCATACGCCGCAGACGCAACTCTGGAAGCCCTAGAAAACGGAATAAAAACCGTCGTAGTAATCACTGAACACATTCCTATAAGAGACGCAATCACTGTGATGGCACGGGCAAAACAGCTCAAAGCAACAATAGTCGGACCGAACACACCCGGCGTCATAACGCCAAACGAAAGCAAGCTTGGAATAATGCCAGCCCATATTTTCAAGAAAGGCATGGTAGGCATGGTCTCAAGAAGCGGAACTCTCACATACGAAATAGCAGCCAGCTTGACAAAGAACGAGCTTGGACAGTCAACGTGTCTCGGCTTGGGCGGAGACCCAATTACGGGTTTAAACTTCATGGATGCATTAGCAATGTTCGAAAAAGACCCGCAGACTAAAGCCTGCGTGTTGTTGGGAGAAATAGGCGGTAACCTAGAAGAACTCGCGGCAGAATACATCTCAAAGCAAAAATTCTCAAAACCAGTAGTAGCCTTCATAGCAGGGCGTTCTGCACCTCCGGGTAAACGCATGGGGCACGCAGGAGCCATAATTACAGGCAAGGCTGGAACAGCGGAAACCAAGATTGAAGCGTTCAAGAAAGCTGGCGTGAGAACAGCGGAAAAACCAAGTGAAGTGGCAGAACTATTAAAACCACTCATCAAACCATAGTTGAAGAGGATGCGACGCGCATAGGTTTGGCAAAAAGTATATTTGTCAGATGGATATCTGAGTCTTAGCCACTATAAAGAAGGTTAATAAGTGCCGATTGTTGATCCGATAAAGAAAACCATTGCGCAAAAGCACAGGTTGTACATGAAAATCTGCCGTGATTGCGGTGCAAGGAATGCTGGAACTGCAATCAAATGCAGAAAGTGCCGGGGCAAACACTTGCGCTGGAAGAAACGGGAAATCGTGAAGTAAGCTTACAGAATTCTGGTTGTTCCTAAGCTAATCGACAACAACGTTAACCTGCTCATCTTGTGAAAGAATATTAAGCAAGCTTTCAAAGTTGAAAACAGTGTTTGCACAGCCATTCTTTATCAGCGGAACAGCCTGACCTGCCACGCCCATATCATCCAAAAAGTCGCCGCTCAACTTTAACTCTTCGCCACAAGCAACTCCAACCGCACCTTCATACTGTTTGGATTTCAAAATTTTTGGAACACACGAACCGCCAGGTAAGATGTAAACATCATAACCCTTCTTCTCAGCATAAGACACTGATTTATTCACCAAACAATCTGGAGAGCAGCGCGCACAAATGTAGGAGGGAATGTTCGGGTCAAAAGTTGCTTGACAGCGATTATCCATGTATTTTCTAGAGCAGTGTGGAAGAAAAAGCGCTCTTTTCTTAGTTTTCAGAAACCTTTCTTTTTCAACCAGATTTCTCGACTGCATGTCTATCAAATCTTGGAGAAGAACCACGGCATCAGACAGGTTAAGGCCCGTTGCTTCTTGGATTTTGAATTTCTTTATAATGCTATGTGCAGTGTTACCTATCTGTTTATGCATGCCTTTTTGATAGCTAACTTTAGTGATCTCAGTAAAAACGAACCGCGAAATCCTTGAAAGGTCAAAGGTGAATTTATATGGCATAGCAGTACATAGTAAACAAACAAACCTTTAAAACTGCCGATTACAATAATGTGTAAGCACTTTGAAACGAGGAGGTTCAACATTTGGGCTGGTGGAAAAGATCAAAGAAAATAGATGAAAAATTGTTGGTAAACCCAGTCACTGTTAAAACAGAACTGGAACAATTCTTAGCAGATGATAAAACAACCTACGAAGCCTTGCGGCGAACTATGTTTCTTGATCCTAGGAAACCTGAAAGCTCATCAAAGGATATTGCAGATAAAGCCAAAAAAGCTGAAAAAAATCCGATAGTAGCCGGGCAGTTGTACGATATTGCTGGAAGCTTGGCGATTTATGAAGGAGATGCCGAAAAAGTCGCCGAGTATTTTGGTAAATGCGAGAAACTATTACCGCAAAAAAGCTATCCGATCTTGAAAAACCCAGAGAAAGCAGTGGCTAAAGCACAGGAATACTACCAGAAGTATCTGAAAACATAACTTCCTAAGCGTCAGCGCGCTCTAGAGGAAGACTAAAAACAACAAACCTTTTTTGCTATTTTTCCTGCTCTTCAGCATAACCTAGAAGCTCTCTTAAAGATTTTACGTCCTCCCGCAACGTACTCACTTCGTTTTCAAGAGCAACCACCCTTGACTCAGCAACCTCCCTTAACTTGTCAATTTCGATCATCAAGTTTGAACGCTCAGTTTCCAAAGTTTTAATTTTTTCGCGTAGATTCCTCAGACTTTGCATTAGCTCCCCCTGAATTCCTTTAATTCTTTCAACCATATTCTTAATGTTTGCTGCTTCCTCAACTCTTGTTTCTGCATCTACAACTGCTCTAAACCTGGCTTTACAATTGGGGCACTCGTATATTCCCACAACAAGTTTAGATTCTTTAATCTGTCCAACGGTTTTCCGAGAAGGAATGGGCCATGTCTTGATTGGAGTGGCGGTTTCTACTCCACATTTTGGACACTTAGCCAAATTCTACACTCCTCAAGAAACTATGCCCCTACAATCTAAAATGTGTTTTGCAGAAACAAGCGTAATCGAAGTAATCCATTGATAGTAGTGTACGCCTTAAAAAAAGGAAAAGGTTAGAGACTCATTTCAAACCTTAAACGTTCAACAAGCTCTTTGTAGCGATTTCTAATAGTAACTTCAGTCACCTGTGCAATCTCTGCTATTTCTCTTTGCGTTTTTCTCTCACCAGTCAAGACAGAAGCGATGTAGCTTGCCGCAGCAGCTATGCCCGTAGGTCCGCGACCTGAAGTGAGCTTGAGCTCTTTTGCTGCAGCCAAGATTTTGTGAGCGATTTCTTCAACTTTTCCCTGCATCGTCAGCTGATTTGAAAACTTGGTTATGTACTGGCTTGGTCGAAGCGGCGGGATAGAATAGTCGAGCTCCTTAATCAGAAATCGGTAGCTACGACCGACTTCTTTCTTGTTCACGCTTGACGCTTGGGCTATCTCTTCCAAAGTCCTAGCTAGACCACATTGTCTGCATCCTAAGTAGATGGCTGCTGCAGTTACGCCTTGAATGGATCTCCCGCGTATCAGTCGTTCCTTAACGGCTTTACGATAAATAACTGAAGCTGTTTCCAGAATATTCTTAGGAAGGTTCAGGTTGTTGGCAATCTTTGTGATTTCAGACAGCGCAAAAGCCAAGTTGCGTTCAGTTGCATCAGAAACTCTTATACGACGCTGCCACTTTCTAAGTCGATAGACCTGCGCTTTTTGTCCAGGCGACAAACTTTTTCCATAAATGTCTCGATCATGCCAATCAATCATCGTTGATAAGCCTTTATCGTGAATCGTGTAAGTTAAAGGAGCACCTACTCGTGTTCGTTTAGCCCGTTGGTCATCATCAAAAGCTCTCCACTCAGGTCCTCTATCAGCTATCTTTTGAGCCACCACGATGCCGCAATCCATGCAAACTATCTCAGCTGATTCGTAGTCACGCATAAGCCGTGTACTGCCACACTCGGGGCAAACTTGAACCTTTGCATGTTCAGCGTTTTGCGCTGATGAGGCAGAGTTCGTATCCTCACGCACTTCATCATTCACGTTTTATCTTTCTCCCTTCTCGCTTCGAGGGGAAAACATAGAGCATAGTATTAATCAGTTTTCCAGGTTCACGAGTTGAAGGGCTTATAGCAACATAAGGTGCTGACACGGGACCAAATATGTCGAAGACTCTCCCAACTGGTTTAAGGTTCTCGTCGACGACTGTTTCACCGATTTTAGGAGTGCATTCAACTTTGGCTATTATGTTTCGGCTTGGACTGATATGCAAGACTAGGCCTAATCTCTGCAAACTTTTAAATTCCCCTCACGAAAAGCATGATGCTTCAACGAAGCAGATTATTTAAACTTTTCTACGTCCAACCATGGGACAGCTGCAGAAGCGAAGTTTTGAAAATTTCACTTAAATGTGTAAAAGAATCTGCTAGACATTAACAGACGAAACCTTCATAAATGAGGAATGTCGATAAGACTGTGCTTTAAAGGGTGAAGGCTTATGTCTAAACCATTTTACGTAAAGTTTGAGGTTTCGAAAGAACTTGCAGATGCGGCCTATGAAGCCCTGCAAATAGCCTCTAAAACAGGTGTCGTCAGGAAAGGCACGAATGAAGCAACGAAAGCCATAGAAAGAGGGCAAGCAAAGCTTGTGGTAATAGCCGAAGATGTTGACCCACCGGAAGTCGTAGCCCATCTGCCGCTGCTATGTGAAGAAAGAAAAATTCCATACGTCTTTGTGCCGAACAAAGAGAAGATAGGTACTGCCATAGGTATTGATGTCCCGGCCGCTGCAACGTGCATCATCAAAGAAGGAGATGCTGCTGGTTTAATCAAAGAGATCGTTACTAGAATCGAGCAGGCGAAAAGAGGACCAACGTGATGAGTAAAGAAGAAAAAGCAGTAAAAGTCGAGAAAGAGGCTGCGAAAGAAGAAGAGTTGATACCTGCAGAGGTAATTCAAGTTATCGGGCGCACTGGTGTGACCGGTGAGATTGCACAGGTGAGAGTACGCATACTGGAAGGAAAGGACAAGGGAAGAATCATAACCCGCAATGTTAAAGGACCAGTGAGAGCTCAAGACATGCTTATGCTCAGGGAAACCGAGAGAGAAGCAAAAAAAATAAACAGATAAATTAAATTGTTAAGAAGGATTGCATGTGGCTAAACCGCGAAAATGTTCGTTTTGTGGCAGCGAATTTCAAGCTGGCACAGGCATGATGTATGTTAAAAACGACGGATCGCTTTTGTGGTTCTGCTCGAGCAAATGCAGAAAAAGCTCCTTAGATTTCGGGCGAGATGCGCGTAAGCTGAAATGGACGACGTATTTTGGTAAAGAAGAGAAAGGAAAAGCCTAGACTGTTTTTCACAACTGGCTAGCTTCATAGGGTTTAGCTTTTTTTATTGTTGATTATTTAGTGGATGTATCGTTTTTTGATATATTTTTCTACACGAAAGAACTGATTTATTAAGATACACGATAGATTGTGCAAAGGGGGAAGTAAATGCGGCTACTGAATAAAAAACAATCCAAAAAAAATAACCTGTTAGAATTATCCGAACCTGAGAAGGTTTTGCTGCTTAAAAAAGCTAAAGAAGAACTAAAAGAAACAGTTATAGAGGCAAAGCTGTGGCAAGCGCTGCTTGGAGTTGAAAACGTCGCCGTTAACGGAAATATCATATACAGTGAAAAACAACAACTAAACGGATTCCGCTTGGAAAACATGATGTAACAACCTTTTGTTCTGTTTTTTGTATGCAACTGATCTGACATCAAACAACATCTAATTGAAGGAAATGGAAGCTGTGAAGTTTTTTGCCTAATACTTTCATGTTTACTGATGTTGTCTGAGACGATTTAAAAACTCGGTGTTCTCTTTTTGAACGGGTTTTGATGGGGCAAGTGTACATCGCATTTTGGTTTGTAACCTAAGACGACAAGATTGATTACCACGAGAGTTTAGACACTTGCGCTTTTCGAAAAAAAGGGGAAAAAGATTTTTTTCTTTTTGTTGCTTACTTGCAATTGCCGTCTTTTCCGAGACCGCCACGTAGAAAGCCAAACATTAATTTTGCAACCGCTAGCGCATTGTCAGCTTGCAGGAGTCCTGTGCCATAGTCTTTCCAAGTCCAAGTATAGGTCACTATTGTACCCGAGAAGGTGTCATAGACGTTTGCTGATCTGCTCTGTTCGAACAATTTTGTCAAAGGAACGAATGCTGCTGCTAATTTGAGGCACATCTCCATTGCACATTGATCCACTTTCGGATACTTCTGAGCCACAAGTGCAGCTATTCCTGCCACGTGCGGTGCTGCTTGACTTGTTCCCCACACGGAGTAATAGTTCCACTGGCCAGAACCGTAATCCTTGAATGGACCCTTTACTGCTGCTCCTGGAGCTGCAACGTCAAGATCCCAGATGTGTTGGCCGAGGTCAGGGTTAGGTCTTGAGCTAAAGTCTGTTAGGTAAACTTGGAATTTGTTTCCTAGCGGATCTTTCGTCCATAGATTTTCTGGGACATCTTTGGTCCACCAGTAATAGTCGTTGGGATTTCCTGGATAAAGATAGTAGTCTAGGTATTCTTGTGTCCATCCTGCTGCAGCTACTGAAATTACCTGTGGATATGCACCTGGCCAGCCCATGCCAGCGTCTCCTTCATTGCCCGCAGATGCAACTATTATCACGCCTTGTCTGATGGCATAGTTAATCGCGTCTTCCTCAATCGCAGTGGGTGATGACCCTCCAAGGCTCATGTTTATAATGATTTTCACGTGATTTATTCTTGCCAAGTCACCAATGTATCTGATGCCTGCTGCGATCATTTCGTCTGTGCCGCCAGCCCAGAACCAGCCGTTTCCATCAGGAGCGAACCGAATCCAATCATCCAGTACCAACACTGGGATGATTGTCACTTTTGGTGCTACCCCACTAACCCAGTAGCTTACTCCATCGCCTCGTCTACTGTTGTACTGCCAGCCTGTAATTTCACTCATAACCTGAGTGCCGTGACCTGAACCCCAACCGAAGCCGTTTTCGTCGGGTGCGCCATTGTCATGAGTTATGAAACCACGGTCGCTTCTAAGAGGCCCATATGAGAACTTGTATTCGACGCCATCTACGTATTCTATTGACCAGTTGCCGTCTCCTGTTGGGTCATACCACACGTTGTGTGTGAAACCTATGCCCCAATCTGTTTTAATGCTGACTTGACTTGCAGGGAAGAAATACCTGTAATTTGATAGCAATCCAGTATCAAGAATTGCTACATATATTCCATCCCCTGTCTGGTCCACTTTGTCTGCATCAACCATGTCAACATTAAATGGAACAGGATCTGCGGCGCTACCTGAGCCTTCAGCACCAAGGAGTTCCACCTTTGCAGGCTTTACAACTGAGGTTATTGCTTTGGAGTTTCCTAGAAGTATGTTTTTTACACTATCATTTGCTTTTGCTGGATTCATTGGAGTCAATGTAACGAAAAGAACTGCCAACAAGACAACGCTTACTAGTATTTTTGTTTTCATTTTCCTCTCTCCTTATTTTTAGGCGGTAATAGTATGATGTCAATTCATTTTTTAGCTTTGTGGAACTTACTTCTAGCACACGCTGAGACGATGTTTGCATGAAGAGTTAGGTTCGCTACGCATGGCTTCTGAGAACAGAAGATGCATGCTATACGTGATTCTTAGCGCCTGCTAAATCTACAGCAAGCCCTCTTTCCCAGCCTCATTGGTGATTTCTTAAAGATCACGTATGGACAATCATGCAATGTTTTTACTTTACAGGCAAGTATGCTGCGCATAGCAGTCCGAAATAAGTTGGAACTTGGTAAGACAACAATCGCCCTTTCAGTTTAGTGCGATTGATAATTCCTTGCAACATGGCTATTTGCCAAAGGCTGTCGGGCTTAGCATTTTCTACAAACTGTGGTGATAGGTCAAAAAGAGATTTTAAGTTGTTGGACGAAACCGCGTTTGCTACTATCTTGTCAAATTCTTGTGATAACGGATGAAAACCGTAAGGTCCATCCGGCTTATGCGCGTGGCCTTGATCAGCACTTGCTACGAAGGCAATTCCTTTTCCAGAGTTTTCAGCAGCTTCCTCAATTGTCTGCCCAAAATTGATGAGTGTTTGCAATGAAATTTCTCTGGAGGGCGTAACTATTACGACTTTGCATGCATCCGAGCCTTTATCCAAAAGAAACCACAGTGGAATGAATATCCCCCAGTCCATCGGCATGCAGGATGCGGGTCCCTCGCTTGTTCCATAGTTTGCGCCTACAACTGGGATTTTCGATTGCTTCGCATTTCCAAGAATCAGCTTCGCCAAATCTCTGTCGCATTCACATCGCAGCTTAATGATTCTATTACTGGCTTCCAAGGTTCCTTCAGTAAATTCGGAAGTCACTACTCCTATCGTTGCCTCCAAACGCAAACCGTGAGGAGTGGCTAAAACGACTGTTTCAGGTCTCTGTTCCTTGAAAAGATTTGCTAATTCCTCCATGCCTCGACGCGTTTCAGCGAACGCTTCAAACTGATCACCTGCTAACTCGGGAATTACTTCGGCTCCATGAGGAGCGATGCATGCAAAAACGATGCCCATATTCTTCTCCATTGTAATGTATTATTGGCACTGCGAATAAGTCTTGTTATAGTGTTCTTACAAAAGCAGATCTGATGGTAGCGGGGAGTAGATTTGAACTACTGATCTCTGGGTTATGAGCCCAGCGGGTTAATCCTGGCTACCCCACCCCGCTAAACATGCGGTAAACAAACGCTTCCTTCAATCCTTTTTGTTTAAATACACCCAACGTATATTAGCGTTCTTGTTAGTAAAGACATTTTAGTGACACATGTCTATTATCGAGCTGGGTGCAGGCACGTGATGGATAAATCTTATTTCCGCCAAACATCCAATCCACATCTTAAGAAACCAGTTTTTGTACAAGGGCTTCCTGGGTTTGGAAATGTCGGTAAGATTGCAGCTCATCTGCTGGTTAAGTTTTGTAGCGCGAAACTTTTTGCTGAATTGTATTCGTCGTCTTTTCCTGACTATGTTACGGCAAACTCGAAGGGGATTTGTCGTTTACCACGCTATGAATTCTGGGCTGCATCTGTGGAGAAGAACGATTTCGTAATAATGACTGGAGATACACAGCCTTCTTTTGACGATGTTGTCTCACATTACGCGTTGTGTAGTGAGGTGCTGGATTTTGTTGAAAAACAAAACTGCAATTTCATCGTGACTTTGGGTGGGATACCCATAACTGAGGAGAAGAAGCAAGTTTATGTGGCGGCTACTTCGCCTAGGTTGGCTTTGGAATTCATGGAAAAGGGCGCGGTGATATACAGCAAGGGAAGAATCGTTGGCGCCACTGGTTTACTGTTAGCGCTTGCAAGAGAACGTGGTCTTGACGGTATAAGCTTGTTAGGTCCAACGAGCGGCTTTCAAGCAGATCGCGGGGCAGGTTTTTCGGTTTTTAAGTTTCTGATGAAAGCGTTAGGCAACGAGGTAAAGGAAGGGTTATAAGAGAAAACGCTAAATCTAAATCACGGTTGGAACGTGAACATGCTATGAGTGAAGAAAAACCGAAGAACACAGTATTCCTAATTATATTGGCGGCTTTGTTGGTTTTTGCGGGACCAACATACTTGGTTTATGCGCTTGTAAGTGTTCTTGATGTGAACTACTTTCTTTCGATTGGTTGCGGGTTTGCCCTTTTTGTAGTAGGCATGATTTGTCTGTGGTTCCTGATTAGAAGGAAAATTGTGACGTAGCGAACTGTGCCTCAGATACCCTAGGGTTCATCATCTTTTCAGACAGGTTACTTCTTCATCGGCAATCATACACGCGGTAATCGACGCTAAATATTGTTCGGTTCTGGATGAAGATTAGTAAAGCATATAAAATATGCTAGGAGATATATTATGTATGCAAAAGGACAAGGACAAAAAACTTGAAGAACTCATGAAAAAAAACGACGAATCAACCAAACGAACAACAATAATCCTTGAAAAAGAAGAACGAGAATTCATAGACTCCTTAATCAAAGAGGGAAAAGAACCAGGCATCAAACCTCTCATCTCAAAAATGCTGGACGTCTACAGAAGCATGATGGTCTATGACTGGCGCTTCCCAGGAGAATATTACTGCGGCATAAGCCGCATCGCATTCGTAAACGTGGAACTAATCAACATCCTCATCCAAAATGTGCCAAAAGAAAAATCACGCGAAATCGGAAGAAACATGGGCGAAGCCATCAAAGTTTCTATAGAAACAACCATCGACGTTCAAACAACAAACCGTGAGAAGTGGCCAGACATCTTCAAACGTCTAAGAGTTCAAGGGTTCGGCGACTTCTATTTGAAAGACAAATATCTCCTCATAAAAACACCGTTTATAAATGAACCAGAAATCTGGGCGGGCTTCCTAGAAGGCTTGCTCAACATAGAATTGGACGTAAAAGCTTCTGCTCAACCGTTTGTTTTCGAGATAAAAGAGAACGTTAACCATGAAGAAAACAAGCAAACGATATAACGCTAGAGAGCCCTATGATTTTGTGGAGCGTTAGACACATGTCGCTTCATGAAGCCATACTTTACGAAAAAACGGAAAACAAGAAAGTCAAATGCAACCTGTGCGCAAGAAGATGCCTCATAAACGATGGCGGAACAGGCTTCTGCCTCGTAAGAAAAAACGAGAACGGAACCCTTTTCTCGCTCGTCTACGGCAAAGCAATATCCGCATCCGTAGACCCGATCGAGAAGAAGCCGCTTTCACACTTTAACCCTGGCGCTCAGGTCATGTCAATCGCCACGGTAGGCTGTAACTTTCGTTGTCAGTTCTGCGATAATTGGATGATAAGCCAAGAGAAAAACATCGCTGGAAGAAATCTTCCACCGGAAGAGGTTGTGAAAGCAGCGAGTGAGAATTCTTGCCAAGGAATCAGCTACACTTACACTGAGCCAACCGTCTTCATGGAGTACGCTTATGATACAGCAAAGCTTGCCAGACAAGTTGGGTTCTTTAATACTTTCGTAACCAACGGGTACATGACGCCGGAAGCCGTGAAAACCATAGCGCCGTATCTGGATGCAGCAACAGTGGATTTCAAAGGAGGCGCAGACCCTGAGTTTTACAAGACTTTTTCTGCTGTTCCTTCTGTTGCGCCGATTTTTGAGGCTTTGAAGGAAATGAAGAGAAACGACATCCACATAGAAATTACCAACTTGGTTGTGCCTAAAACGGGTGATTCGCTTGAGAGGATTAAGGAGCTTGCGCAGTGGATTAGAGATGCGCTAGGCAAGGACACGCCGTTCCATCTGCTGCGTTTTCACCCTGACTATAAACTGAATGCTACGCCTGCCACGCCAGTAGAAACCTTGGAGAAAGCGTATGTAGCCGCGAAAGAAACAGGATTGAACTACGTGTATATTGGCAACGTTCCGGGACATGCGTGTGAAAGCACTTACTGTCCGAACTGCAATGAGCTTGTTATCAAGCGCTTTGCTTTCGAAATCACCAGATGGAATCTTGTTAAGGGTACACATTGCCCAGTTTGCGGGCAAGAAATTCCAATAAAAGGAAAGCTACACGCAGCAGGGCATGGTCTTCCATACGC
>DATKKK010000083.1:0-7323 GCA_035542975.1 Bathyarchaeia archaeon
TTGCAGCATCTTCGCTCTAGATGACCCATCAGGTCTACGCCTGCTCTTGCTCTTTCTTCCTCTTCTTCGAGATGCTTCTCAAAACCCACCTGTTTGACACGGTTATAGTTATCGATTACAAAAGGGTACCATTCACGCTGGTATTGAGTGTGCTTGCAAGTAAGATAGTCACCGCAGAGCAGACAGCTCTCAAGCTCCTTGCCTGAGGCACATTTTCTGTTTTCACACGGCGCGCCACCACCGTTCAAGCACATTGGACATTGTGCATTGGCAAACCACTCTAAGCCTTTCCTGAACTCTGTGAACTTGAACGATTTGACTACATTTTCCATCCAGTCATAGCGAACCGTGTCGATAAGTCTCTTCAACTCGCCAGCCATCATCTTTACTCTTCCATTCCCACTTGGACATTGACCACAATAAACGCCGCAGATTCCATACTGATTGTTTTTCTTCTCCATCTCTAACACTTCTACGTGGTGATGGTGCTTAATTTAAGAAAACAAGTTTATAGCATTAGCGCACAAGTAACACGCGAAAATATGAAAACATTTGTTTGTGGCAGTCACAAGATGTGACTACAAAACGTGCGTAGCCTTTTATACCCAATGTTTGCTTTACTCACGGAAGAAGGCTAAAACATGACCCTTCTCGAAACTCTCAGAAGAGAATTCTCATTCATAAAAGGAAACTATGCCGTCTTGATTACAAGCTGGATAATTGTAGACTTCGCCAGTGAACTGCCAGCCACCTACTTCGGCCTCTATGTACTCGGACTTGGCGCAACAACAACAATTCTAGGCGTCATAGGCTTCTCCCAGTTCTTAGCGTTGGCTTCAATGCAGTTTCCAGGCGGCTACTTGGCAGATAAATACGGAAGAAAATGGCTAATCTCGACAATGACCTTCGGCGTGGGCCTCAGCTTCATAATCTACGCCATCGCACCCTCTTGGCCCGTCATACTCATCGGCGTAGTCTTGATGGCAATATTTAACTCGACTTATCAGCCAGCCTTGAGCGCCATGATTTCTGATTCTTTGCCAACGGAGAGAAGAGGGATGGGCTTCAGCATCGTCATGCTCATTGCAAGCGTTTCTACGACACCAAGTCCAGCAGTCGCAGGTCTGCTGCGCGAACAGTTCGGTCTAATCAACGGAATGAGAATAGCTTACGGAATAGTTGTCATCCTCTTTCTAGCCGCAGCGTCTCTCAGATACTTCAAACTAAAAGAAACAGTCGTAAACGCTTCCAAACCGCATCTGAAAGAAATATTCCAGAGCTACCCAACAGCTCTGAAAGAAAGCGTCGACGTATGGAAAAAAGTGCCAAAATCAATGTTGTACCTATTCCTGTCCTTCTCTATAACGACTTTTGGGTTTTCAGCCGTCAACCTCTTAACAGTCGTCTACGCCACAAAAGTGCTTCTCATAGATGAGGTAGTGTGGGCTTTTCTCATCGCTATCGTACCCATAACCACAATCATCTTAGCCTTACCCATAGGCAAGATGGTAGATAAATTCAAGAGAAAGATACCTCTTCTTTTTTCTTTTCTACTTTTCGGGTCGACAATGGTGATTTTTGCATACGGAGATTTATTAAGAGTTGCCTTTGCACTAGTTCTCCTTGGTGTTGGGCAAGTAATGATGAACGCCTCTTTTGGAGCACTACAAACTGACCTGACTCCTAAAGAGCAGCGTGGAAAAGTAAACGGTTTCGTCAACTTTGCAAACTACATAATCATGGCTACTGGTAGCCTGGCAGGTGGGTACTTGTATGAACATGCGAACCCCAAAATGCCCTTCTTGTTGGGAGCTGCCACAGTATTGCCTTCGTTCATACTGATGTTAATCTTGGTGAAAGAACCTAAAAGAAAAGAAGAATAATCCAGCAACTAGCTACACTGACCTAAAAATTTAATAACTTTTGGCTTTCCGATTGTTATCAATGGAAACTGTAAACATTGCGGTCATCGGCGCAGGCGTCGTCGGATTAGCCGTTGCCGCCGAGCTCTCAGAAAAGAACGAAAACATATTTGTATTGGAAAAGAACGCCAGATTTGGACAGGAAACAAGCAGCCACAACAGCGGCGTCATCCATTCAGGCATCCATTATCCATCAGGCTCACTTAAAGCCAAGTTATGCGTAGAAGCCAATACCCTGCTTTATGAATTATGTGAGAAATACAGAATTCCCTACAAGAAGCTGGGCAAGCTGACCGTAGCCGTCACAGATGAAGAAATAGGCGAGCTGGAAAAACTAAGGCAGATGGGAGAAGCGAATGGAACGGAAGGATTAAGATACTTGAACAAGGAAGAAGTTAAAAAACTTGAGCCTAACATTGAAGTTGAGCGTGCTCTTCTCTCGCCCTCTACTGGAATAATCGAACCTGACGAATTGATGAACTACTTCTATGCTGAAGCAAGAAAAAACCAAGTGGTGTTATCTACCGAAACAGAAGTAACGGCGCTGACGAAAACAAAAGATAGTTTTAAAATCGCTGGAACGAGCGTTGGTGAGAAATTTACAGTAACCGCCAAATGCGTCGTAAACAGTGCAGGCTTGTACTCTGACAAAGTAGCTGCGATGGTGGGATTAGACGTGAACAAGCTAGGCTACAAGCTGCACCATTGCAAAGGAGACTACTTCCGACTGGTCGGTAAGTCACCAGTCAAAATGCTAGTCTATCCTGTTCCAAAAAAAGCAGGGCTTGGAATTCACCTAACGCCAGACCTTGCTGGAACGATCAAGCTAGGACCCAATGATTACTACGTTGATAACATTGATTATCAAGTAGAATCAAGTGAAAAAGAATTTCGAAAAGACGTAGAACGGTTCCTGCCTCTCATCCACGACCGTGAACTCCAAGCAGACATGGCAGGCATAAGACCTAAACTGCAAGGACCAGGCGACCCGTTCCGCGATTTCATTATCCACCATGAAGCAGACAAGGGCTTTTATGGGCTAATCAACCTAGTAGGGATAGAATCCCCTGGTTTAACAGCTGCACCTGCCATAGCAAAATTTGTATCTAACATGTATGAAAACGAGGTTAAAAGGTGATAAATAGTAATGTCAAATACAAACAAGCGTTTTTCTCCAGAACTGTTAAAGTCTTTCTGTACTGCAGCCTTGGAGAAGCTGGATGTTTCCCGTGAAGATGCCGAAATCACGTCGAAGGTTCTCGTAGAAGCAGACTTGCGGGGCATAGATTCTCACGGCGTCGCACGTATGAGCCGCTATGTCACGGGCATCCAGCAGGGCATGATGCGCCCCAAGCCCAAACCAAAAGTTGTTTTTGAAACACCAGTCACCGCAACAATCGATGCGGACGCAGGGCTTGGACAGCCCACGTCTTATCGAGCGATGCAGCTTGCAATCGCCAAAGCACGCAAAAATCAATTAGGGTTTGTCACGGTGAAAAACTCCAACCATTTCGGAATCGCAGGGTTCTACTCCATGATGGCTTTGGCTGAAGACATGATAGGTTTCTGCATGACCAACTCTGAAGTGCTCGTCGTGCCAACATTCACACGCAATGCTGTGCTCGGAACGAACCCCATAGCAATAGCTGTGCCCGCAGGCAAAGAACTTCCCTACGTGCTCGATATGTCCACGGCTACCGTGACACGAGGCAAACTGGAAGTCTATGCACGACTGGAAAAGCCCATTCCTCTGAATTGGGCTACGGACGAGAATGGTGTTCCTACCGATAACCCTGCGCGCGTTCTTCAGAACATTACTAAGAGAAGTGGCGGGGGGCTTCTTCCATTGGGCGGCGCTCTGGAAGAAACTGGAGGGCACAAAGGATATGGATTGGCATTGGCCGTGGAGATTTTCAGCGCTGTGCTTCCAGGCGCTCTGTACGCTAACAGAGTATATCCTAAAGACGATAAAGGCAAGCCTTTGCCGAGCGGAATCGGCCATTTCTTTGGCGCCATGCGAATCGACGCTTTTCGTCCAAAGGAAGAGTTCAAGCGTGATATGGATGATTTGATTCAGCGTTTGAAGAACGCTCCAAAAGCTGAGGGCGCAACACGCGTCTACGTACACGGAGAAAAGGAATTTGAAGAGACGGAGAGGCTTAAAAGACAAGGAATCCTGCTGAACCCGAAGGTTGTAGAAGACATGCGTGCCATTGCCGAGCAGTTGCATCTGCCAGAAACATTATAGCTCGTTTATCTTTTCTTATTCGCTCTAAGCGTTTGCAATGTGGCTATAATTCTCAATTCGCTCGTATGTCAATTGGCGCAACGTCTATAAAGAGTCTCCTATTTGATAAGAGACTGCGCGGAAGCTCATGAAATACCGACATTTCGGGAGATTGGATTGGGAAGCCTCAGTTCTAGGATTCGGAGCGATGAGACTACCGACGATAGGCAACGATTATGCGAGGATAGATGAACCAGAAGCAGTCAAGATGATAAGATACTCTGTCGACAACGGCGTCAACTACATCGACACTGCTTATCCTTACCACGGAGGCAACAGCGAAACCTTGCTCAGCAAAGCCTTAGAAAAAGGGTACCGCCGGAAGGTAAAGATAGCCACGAAGATGCCGACATGGCTGATACATTCCCAAGCTGACATGGACAAGTACTTGGATGAACAACTTGACAGACTCAAGATGGACAAAGTTGATTTTTACTTGCTTCATGGAATGACCAAAGAACGATGGCGAGAACTAACGAAACTTGAAGTGTTCAAGTGGGCTGAAAAAAAGATAGAAGAAGAAAAATTTGATTATTTAGGTTTCAGTTTTCATGACGAGTATTCAGTTTTCAAGAAAATCGTTGATGCCTATGACAATTGGGACTTTTGCCAGATTCTGTATAACTACATGGATTCGACGTATCAAGCTGGAACAAGAGGTCTCAAGTACGCTGCTTCAAAAGGGTTAGCCGTGGTTGTGATGGAGCCTATTGCAGGAGGAAGGTTAGCTATGAAGCCTCACAAGGACATCGAGGCTATCTGGGGTCAAGCTGATGTGAAGAGAACTCTGGCGGAGTGGGCTTTGCTCTGGGTTTGGGATCATCCTGAAGTTACTGTGGCTTTGAGTGGGATGAGCAGTATGAAGCAAGTTAAAGAGAATGTCAAGACTGCAAGTATTTCTGAACCCATGATTCTCTCCAATAAAGAGCGCAGCTTATTCAAGAGAGTGTCTGAGAAATACAGGCAACTGGGGTTTGTCCAATGCACGAAATGCAGGTATTGTCAGCCTTGTCCGAATGGGGTGAACGTGCCTGAGATAATCGAGTTGTACAACGAGTTTTACATGAAGGATAGAGCGGAGGAAGTGAAGAGAAAATACGCGAAGCAGATCACTTCTGAGTCCAGTGGGAAAAGATGCACGAAATGTGGGAAATGTGAGGAGCTTTGTCCTCAGCATCTGCCGATAAAGGAAACTATGAGCAGGTCTGTTTCCATTTTTGAGCAGGAAAACTAGGCATGAACTGACGCTAGGTTTGGTTATTCTATTTCTTTCAGTTTCTTTACTGCGTCTTTTATTGTGCTCACGGATTTTTCAAATGCTTCTTTTGCTTCAAAATCTAGTTTGAGTTCAAGGATTTTTTCAACGCCGTTCTTTCCGAGAACGCATGGTACGCCGATTGCAACGTCTGAGAACCCATATTCGCCTTCTAGATAAGTGGAAACGCTCATTACTCTGTTTCTTCCTCGTAGGACTGCGTCTGCCATGATTGCGATGACTGCGGCTGGGGCGTAGGTTGTTGAGCCTTTGAGTTTGATGACGTCTGAGCCTGAGGTTCGTGTTAGGTCTACTATTTTTTGGATTTGTTGTTTCTTGAGCAGAGTTGCAATGGGTATTCCTGAGACGCAGGCGTAGTTGATTAGTGGGACCATGGAGTCGCCGTGTTCGCCGATGACTAGTGCTCGGATGTCTTCTCTTGACACTTCTAGTTCGGTTGCGATGTATGATCTGAAGCGTAACGTGTCTAGAATATTGCCCATGCCGAAGACGCGGTTTCTTTCGAAGCCTGTTTCTTTGTAGGCTACGTAGGTCATGATGTCGACGGGGTTTGATACGATCATGAGTTTGCAGTCAGGTGCGTATTTAGTGACTTCTTTTGTGATGGTTTTGATTATTTTTGCGTTTTTGTTTGCGAGGTCGAACCTAGTCATTCCGGGTTGTCTTGGTTGTCCTGCGGTTATGATGACGAGTTCTGAGTTTTTCATTTCTTTGTAGTCGTTTGTGCCTTTGATTTTTCCGTCGAATTCGATTGCTGGTGCGGCTTGCATCATGTCGAGGGCTTCGCCTTGGGCTAGGTTTTCTGCGATGTCTATGAGGACGACGTCGCTTATTCTGCGTCCTAGGATGTTGAATGCGGCGGTGCTTCCGACTTTTCCTGCGCCGATTATGGTTATCATGCTTATTCTCTTTAGAAAGATGGTTTTACATAAACGTAACTGAAAGCGTGTGTGTTTTGTTTAATGGTTTGGGTTTGGGTTTTGGTTGTGTAGGCGTTGGTGTTCCCATGTTTCGAAGTCTGTTGGGGGTGGGATGATTTGGTTTTTGGGTTTTCTTTTTAGTGTGGCGGCTTTGTTTGGGCATCCTGTGGCGCAGAGTCCGCAGCCGATGCATTTTTTGAGGTTTATTGTGGGTTTGCCGTTTTTTTGGGTGATGGCGTGTACTTGGCATCTTTTTGTGCATGTTCCGCAGTTTTGGCATTTTTCTGGGTCGATGGCGGCGTAGTAGTTGGCTTGGGCTACGCTGTTTTCTATGCCGAAGTCGGTTATTCCGCGTAGTATTCCGCAGCAGCATCCGCAGCAGTTGCAGATGTAGCCGAGGTCTTTCATGATGTTGCTTACGGTGTGGACGAGGCCTATTTTTTCGGTTTTGTCTAGTAGTGCTAGTGCTTCTTCTTTTGTGATGTCTAGTGGGTGTGGTGGGCGTTCGGTTTTGGAGAAGCTGAGGCATGTGCGTAGTGGGAAGGTGCATCGGCGTTTTCCTATTTTGTCTTGTTGTACTCGGCATATGCAGTCGCGGAGGTGGAAGGTTTTTGAGTTTTGGAGTATGTTTCGTACGTCGTCGTATGGGAGGATTAGTTCGGTTTTTATGGCTTTTTGTGCTGGGATTACTCGGTGTAGTGCTGGTTGTGGTTGCATTATGCCTTTTGCTCCGCCGTTTGTTAGGTATTCTTCGACTAGGTGTGCGAGTTCGTGGTCCATTGTTTCTAGTTGGGATTCGTAGATGCCTACGATGAATGGTGCTAGTCTGAGGGTTGGTTGTCCGTTTTGTTGTTTGTGCCATAGTAGGCCTTTTTTTGCCATGTTGGTTAGTGTTTGTTCTGCTTTGTCTGGTGGGAT
>DATKKK010000084.1:0-4004 GCA_035542975.1 Bathyarchaeia archaeon
GACAAAACCCTACGCTTCATAGAAGCCCCGATGTTGCACTGGCCTGAAACAATGTTCACCTACGTTCCCGAAAACAAAATCTTGTTTCCATGCGACTTCTTCGGTTCACACATCGCCCAAGGATTATACGATGACGAAATAGAAGACTTGCTCGTATATGCTCAACGCTATTTTGGCGAGATCATGATGCCCTTCAGAACCATGGCTCAGAAAGCACTGGAAAAAATAAAGCCATTAGACATCACGATGATAGCGCCAAGCCACGGACCAGTACACCGAAACCCCGAACGCATACTAAGCGCCTACGGAAAGTGGTCAAACGGAGAAACAAAACAAAAAGCCATCATAGTCTACGCAACCATGTGGAACAGCACAGAAAAAATGGTCCAGCCGATAGTTGACACGTTAATTTCCGAAGGCGTCGAAGTAGCAAAGTACAATCTAACCGTGTCCGACATAGGCGACGTAGCAAAGGACTTAGTTGATTCCAAAGCCATCGTGTTAGGCACGCCAACAGTGCTCAACGGTGCACATCCCTTAGCCGTGTACGCTACTTATCTGGTGAAAGCCTTACGTCCACCGACGAAATACGGGGTTGTTCTAAGTTCTTACGGTTGGGGCGGAGGTGCAGTGAAGCATGTTCAAGAAATACTTGGACAAACCGCGATGGAGATCGTGGGTGCTATGGAAATAAATGGTCCGCCAACCGAGAACGATGTTAACAAAATCGTCGAATTGGGTAAGAGTCTCGCCAAGAAAATCAAGGAAGGTTGAGCATTTGGAAACGTTAACGATGATTCTTAACACTGCCCCTTATGGAGATGAAAAAGTCTGGAACGCTCTGCGGCTGTCCAAAGCAGTCGTGTCTGTGTCAATAAAAATGACCGTGAACATTTTTCTCCTCGGGGACGCAGTGACCTCCGCCAAAAAGGGTCAAAAACCTCCAGAAGGCTACTACAACTTGCAAGAAATGCTGAAAGACCTAATAGACTTCGGCGTGAAAGTCATCGCTTGCAGAACATGCATAAACGCAAGAGGATTAGCTGAAGGAGACTTGATTGAAGGAGTAAAAGTGGGAACAATGATGGATCTTGCCCACTGGATAGAAGGCAGTCAAAAAGTTTTATCCTTCTGAGTTTAATAATCGCATATACATGTTGGAGAAGTGTTTGAAATGAGCGATAAAGTTGAAGATAAGAAAAAGATGTTGAAGGAAGTTATTAAACGGTTACATGATGGAGAATCGCCGCAGAAAGTTAAAGAGAGATTCAAACAAGTTTTGGAAAACACCACTTCCGAGGATATCGCGAAAGCTGAGCAAGAACTCGTCAAGGAAGGAATGCCAAGAGAAGAGTTGCAAAGACTTTGCGACGTTCACCTAGCTGTGTTTGCCGAACAAGTACAAGAACAAGAGTTGCACATTCCTTCTGGGCATCCTATTAGCATTCTCCTTGAAGAACACAAGATACTCCTGGAACGCGCTGAAAGATTAAACGTCCTTATCGGCATGATCGAGGAAGCATGCGATGTGGTTTATGTTGGCGACGTGTTAAAAGAACTGCAACGTATAATCAGCGACTTTGCAGACGCAGAAAAGCATTATTTGCGGGAGGAAAACGTGCTCTTTCCCTTGATGGAAAAACATGGCGTTACTGAGCCTCCAGCGATAATGTGGATGGAACACAACAAAATTAGAGAAACAGAGAAGAAACTGCGTAGCGTGGTTGAGAAATGGAATGCAATAAGCTTTCATGACTTTAAGATACGGTTGAGCGACGCTGCCAAGCCTTTATGCGAGATTCTTCCAAGCCACTTTTTCAAGGAGAACAACATACTCTTTCCAACGGCACTCCAAATAGTCACGAATGAAGAGTGGAAAGAGGCTAGAAAAGATTTTGATGAGGTTGGTTATTGCTGTTTTACACCTGCAAGATTGATAGCGACGCCACAAACTGGTAAACAGAAAGCCGAAGTTGCGCCGGCTGAGAAAGATGCGTTGCAGTTTGAAACTGGAAGCCTTTCAAAAGAAGAAATTGAAGCCATCCTAGACGCGTTGCCCATAGACATATCGTTTGTTGACAAGAACGATCGTGTGAAATACTTCAACAAGGCGGAAAAGAGAATTTTTGTGCGGACTAAAGCAGTGATCGGCAGAAGCGTACAGTTATGTCATCCTGAAAAGAGCATTCACATAGTAAACAAAATCATCCAAGCCTTCACTGCAGGCGAAAAAGACACGGCTGAATTCTGGATCACGCTGAACAACCGTCTTGTTCACATAAGATATTTTGCAGTGAGAAACAAAAATGGAAAATACTTAGGAACCATGGAAGTAGCACAGGATTTGACGGATCTTAAGAAAATCGAGGGTCAAAAGAGATTACTGGATTGGGAAGCCTAGCTCTGATTTCTTCAATTATTCCCTCTTTAATAATGAGAGTAGCATCATTTTTTATGTATTCAGATACCAAAGGCTTAAGTCTCTTTTTCTCTACGCTTTTCATTTAATAATGGTGTGATAACGTTTGGGGGAGAGCATCCGCAGAGTTTGGCGAAAGGCTTGGCTAGAATTGTCTTCATCTGTTGGGTTAATCGTTGAAGTTCTAACAAGCTCCTATTTCTGGTTCCTAGTGTGTTGCTCGTTCGCAAGCATGTATGCGATAATAATGCTTTACGTAGCTTACTTGCTTCGCGTCAGCGCATGGCTTACAATAGTTCCTCCGCTGATACCGTTAACTGTAACTTGGTTTTTCGTGTTGAGAAAGCGTACTAACAATTATATTACTTTGCTTTTGGCGCCTCAGAAGACTTATGATGTAGATAAGACGTTGAAGGAATACACAGAACTGCTGGAAAATCAGAAACACGAGAAAACGAATAAAAAAGAAAAATGAGTTGTTTCGGTTTTCTGTTGTTTTACGCTCGAAACGAGCAAAATAATCATTTCGAAGATGGTGCGGGGGATGGGGTTTGAACCCATGCAGCCCTGCGGCAGCAGGTCCTAAGCCTGCCTCCTTTGACCAGACTCGGACACCCCCGCAACTTTGTGACTAAACGCTGAAAAGATGTCTTGTCATTTATATCTATTTAACTCTCCAGAAAACACGCAAGCTCAAACTTCAACATGAACCGAAAGCTCTAAATATCTTCCAAGTCGAGCTTCTCTTCAGAAAATACGCTAAAAAAGGGCCGGTAGTCTAGCTCGGTTAGGACATCTGCTTGACGTGCAGAAGGTCGCCGGTTCGAGTCCGGTCCGGCCCACCAAAACGTTAACGTTGCTGATTGTCTATATAGAAATAGAAATAAAAATTGGAAAAGTATCTCGGATCTGTATTTTCTTCGTTGCGTTTTGTTTGTTTAGATGATGTAGCGGTGGAGCGAGTTCAGCAATAGGAATGTTTTAGCTGTTTCTATTCGGTTCCAACGAATGACTTGTTGTTCTGTTTTTTCGATCATCGTGATGTCCCTGTAATACTATCGTATATCTTAATAAATCAGTTTTTTCAGTAATCGACATATATCGAAAAACGGAATATGTCAACATGCAAAAGACGCGTGTTCTGGACTTTTTGCAGAATAAGACAGGATTAATCAGGTTTATTCTAACCGCTCGCTCTAACCTCAAACAATTCAGACGCAGGTTTGCCAAGAAGATCTAATGACACTTTCTTTGCTTCGTCTTCAGACCTGATACTTCTAACAACATCCAACACAGTACTCTTCAGTTTTAATTCGAGTTTTCTGTTTTCCTTCAAGAAAAGTACGGAAACCCCTTTGCTTCTTCTGAGTTTGATGTTGCTTTTCCCCATCGTGCAGCCTGTCGTAAACTGGACGCCATCAACGAAGCATGAATTCGGAGGCGAAGGAACAGTCATGACGATAGCTTTCGTTTTGAAGCAGTCTTTCCCAAGCAAGGAATTAGCCAGCAAACCAGCCTTTGCGCCTAATACTAGAAAAGGACCTAGATGCCCATGAAATTCCACGATGTTCTTGATGAGTTCATC
>DATKKK010000085.1:0-13435 GCA_035542975.1 Bathyarchaeia archaeon
TCTTTATTCTCTATCAACTCGTCGATGCTCGGTCTGCCCTCAACCGCCTTGCGGATGGCATGACGCATCGCCTTGTAATTGTTGATATAAACACGTTGTCTATCCACGGCTGTCGGATGAACAAACACGTTCGCGATGATAATCAAACCATCAGTCGCCACCTTCGGAATAGTTCCATCAGCCACACTGTCCACCACTGCCTTCGCAACCGCCGTCTGTGCAGGTCCGTAAACCATACTTGCCTGCCGCATGCTCGTTATCGTAACCGTGGGCACGATCAACGTTTCAGGCTTAACCGACAGGTTCGGCTCAAGAATAGCCAATAACGGCTCATGCCCAGCAACTGGCATGGCTTTAGCCTTCGCAAACGCCTCAGCCAACGGACCCTCCTTTTTCCCGATTAGCAGGTCGATGTGCGCCACTTCTGCACCCTGCCCAGCCAAAGCCTCGCCTACTCGCAGATTAAAACCGCTGATAACTTCGGGAGTCACGTCAACAGCCATGAAACGCTGTTCAACAGGCTTCTCACTTATCTCAAAAGTCACTGGTTTAGGCTCGATCTTGCCGATCTTTTCCAAATCCAACCGAAGCTCTTCTCGTGCTTCATAAGTTAGCTCGCCGCCCACGCTCAGCGGCTGTCGTGGAGGTCCTACTTTGATTTTTAGCATGTTCAACGCTGCCTTTGTGCCGACGGCGCCGCTTCCAGCGATTATCCTTGCTATTTTCTGAACCTTGTACTGCAGTTCGCGTGCTTTCTGTAGTTCGCCGTTTTTCACGTGGTTGTAGATTTGAATCCAGACGTCTGGTATGATGTTGGCGCTAGCGAGGATGGCTCCTGAACAACCAGCGGCCAACGCTGCAACAACCACCTCATCATGTCCGCATAAGACGTTGATCTTGTCCCTGACTTTTTCCAAGACTGCCAGTATGAAGCTTAGTTGTCCGCTGCTGTCCTTGACGCCTACGATGTTCGGGATCTGAGCTAAGTCTTCAACCATCTGCCACGGCAAGGGCAAACCCGTGCACTGGGGAATGTTGTAGAGAATTATCGGCAAGTCAACCGCGCTGGCTATCGTGTTATAGTGCTCGTAGATTCCGCGGTCTGCGGGTTTCAAGTAATAGGGCGTGACTATCAACGCTGCGGTGGCGCCTGCATCCTTCGCGTACTTCGTTATCTCCAGAGCCTCTGCCGTTCCGCTTGCTCCTGTTCCAGCTACGACTGGAACTCGACTGTTAACTTCGTCGATAACGATTTTGATTACGCGTTTCTTCTCTTCTGTGGTTAGGTTTATGAATTCGCCAGTCGTTCCGCATGGAACTACTCCGTGAACGCCAAGCTCAAGGCAATGGTTTACTAAAATACGCAGTCGTTCTTCGTCAACTGTTTTTCCATCGTCTGTAAAAGGGGTAACCAGAGCGGGCAGGATTCCTTCAGGCTTAAACATGCTACATCATCCACCAATCGTTATCTTACCATGTAGTCATATAATTTAAGCTTTGAACTACAAATAGAGAGTTTTCGTGAAAAAACACTTAAATTAACTGCAACCAGATAAGCTATCATCATTGGAGGCAGACCTTTTGGTTAACGTCAAAGACAAGCTGATAATCGAGGAAGATAAACTGCGGGAAATCAACGACTTTCTCCTGAAAAAAGACAACCCCCTTGTAGACGGCTTGCTGGAAATCATCGAAAAACACGGCGGCGTCAACGAGATTAACCGCAAAGCCAAAGAATCTCGCAAACTCAAAAACCTCATGGGCAGGCTTGAAAAGAAAAAATCGCCTTTCTTACAAGACCTAGAATGGCTAGCTAAACAACGCGACAAAGAATCCTTCATCAGCATTCCAGATTACAGACGAAAAGTTCTAGGAAAAAAAGCCGATTCGATGAGGTTTGATGAGTCTTTTGCAGTAACGCTTGAAATCAGCGCGTTCAACTTTTTCCCATGGCTCATCGAAGAAGCAAAACAGTCAATAGCAAAACAGCAACTCATGCCCGCACGCTACATCCGTGTTCGTTCCATGAAAGAACAAGTCGAAGACGATGATATCCTAGCGTTCGCGGCAGCGATGCAGGTTATCGGTGCTTCTTACGTGCAGACGTTGGACACGAAGGGTACGATGCCAGCGGCAGATGGAAAGCCTATCAACGTACATTTGGGCGGGGCAGACACGATTACGGGGTATTTCGGCGGAGTAGGAGAGCCTAACGAGTACGCGTTGAAGTGGGTTGAAGAGTTTCTGCATTATTACACGGAGTATGGGCTCACGCAGGTCTTGAACACGAGCACAGGCACCGTTTTACTTGGCTACTTGATGCACAAGCTTGGCATTGACATGGAGTTTAAGATTTCAGTGTTTTTAGGAACTGATAATCCGTACTCGATACTGTGGACTTTGATGACGGCGAAACTGTTAAGCCGTGATGACGGGTCAACTCCACTGATCGGTTTCAACCTGTCAAACTCTGTGAACAGCCGAACCATCGAGCTTGCGGCTTATGTTCGAAAACCCTTCGGTTTCGAAGACATCGTGCGCATCGAACATCACATCACCGAGGCCTACAAGAGCATCGTACGCCAACCGTACAATCGGATGAACGAGCTTGTTGAGCTTGCAGACCACGTCAAGAACATCAGCGCCAAGCATGAAGGCGGAATCCCAGAAACGGAACAGACGCGCGACCACCCCTCAGACATTCTCGACTACTTCATGCCGAAAAAAGACACAGTGGCAAAGGGTTTGATGCCGAAACTGCTCAGGAACTACTTAGATAAGCATGAGGCTTTGAATGAAACAGCTACGACGCTCACAAAGCACGGCTTGACGTTTGTAGCTGCAAAGAACCTGCACAAACACTAATCTTTCATCTTCACAAGTATTCTCTAGGCTTTCTTATAACCAAGTAAATTGTTGAAGCCACAAAGATCATGGTTGTTATGGCTAAAACAACAGCGGCGCGTCTTGTGCTGTCAAGGTCGTTTACGCTTCCTGCAGTAGCATTGTATTTCTGTTGAAGCTCCCAGTAGGTCTGGTTAAGCTGCGTGTACGTGCTGTTCAATTGCAGATACGTGCTGTTCAAGTCTGCAAGTTGCGTTTTGAGGCTTTCCAGATAGGTGTTTTTGACAATAGTCATCGAGAAGCTTGCCATTTCCTCATGGCTCTCTTGCAAGATTTCAAGCGTATAGGAGCAATGGAGCTCAGCATAGGTTGCTTCCCAGACGTCGGCAGGCATGAGCACGGTTGCGTTGAATTCTTTGGTTTTGTTAAAGTCCAACAGAGTTTTTGCAGACACGAACGTTATGTTCTTCAGCGAGACCTTTTCTTGTCCAAACTTGAAACCGTAAACGCTAAGGTTGAGGTTGTTCATGCTGACGTTTAAAGCCCAGCAGTAAACCTTCAAGCTGATAGATGCGTTCTCGCTTGGGCTGGTTTGGTTTGTGGCATCAACAGTTATGCTGATGTTCGTGTAATTCATCGAGAAAAAAGTTTGCATGTTACTCGCGGTCTGCGCCTTTATGTTTTGAGCGAATGCGAGCGATAACATCAACACTGTGATGAAAGTTAGTATGGTTTTACTCTTATTCATGTGTTCTCACCGTTCGATGGAAACGGTGTGAGTTCTGTGGGAGTCTATTTTTAAGGTTTATTGTTTCCCCCTGTCAATCGATGTCTACACAACCCAAGAATACGATCGGATATATTCGAGAAAGAAGACTATCTTACTGAACGGATAAAACGCTGATACATGTAGACGAAATAGACAAGCGCAAACGCGGTTAAGGTTACTTCGAACCCTAGAATTGCCGGGTTGTTCTCTACTGCCGTGAAATGTCCATTCTGTAGTATGTCGATGAAGACAAGCGCCTGAAGAAATATGGCACCGCCTAAACAGCTTAAGCCGAGCATGTGGAACAACAGTTGTAGTCTGCGGTCGAAGCGTGTGTCGGCAGTCATTACTATCGTAAATAGCAAGAGTAAAGACACAGACTTATACGTTATGAATCAACGCACAAAACAAAACCTCACTATTCACCATCCATATCAAACATAAGACTCCACAATAAACGACAAAGATCAGCACATCAACGTGCTTTGCCCAGTCTCAATGAACAAACTCCGCCTTTATCAATTGCACTTCCTGCAAAGGGCTCTGTGTCGTCGTGTTTGTGGGTACACTTCCAATCATGTCAACAACACCTAACCCTGCAGTAACATACCCGAAAACAGTGTAATTAGCATCGAGAGATGCACTGTTGTCTACGAGATTGATGAAGAACTGGCTACTTGCTGAGTCTGGTTCGCTTGTTTTCGCCATAGCCACTGCACCTCTAACGTTACTGTGACGATTCGGGAGCTCATCCTTAATCGTGGGTATACTCGAGTCTCCATAGCCAGTTCCCGTAGGGTCTCCGCCTTGAATTACGAAGCCGGGAACTACTCTGTGAAAAATCGTTCCATCATATATTTCCTGCTTCACGAGTTTCTTAAAATTCGTTGTAGTAATCGGCATGTCTGTGTAAAGCTCGATCGTTATGTTACCCTTGCTCGTTACAAGTCGAACAGTGTTCGTCTCACCATCTCCCGCGTTACTCGTTACTCGGTAGATTATCATCGCAGATATAAAGATGAGAAAAATCATCATGAATACAGCTAGCTTGTTCTTGAGGAACTTGTGTTTCATCGTTTAAGCCCTTTATTCCAGAAATATTTAAACATGCTCTATTAAGCCGCATACGCGGTTGCTGTCTATCAGAGTCCAAACAGCCAATCTAATTGATCGAAACTTTGAAACACTGCAAAATGCTTTTTACTGTCTGCAACACACATGTAAAGTTCAAGGGTAGATGTGGATGGAGTTAAAAGGAAGTCGAACGGAAAAAAACCTGCTAGCGGCATTTGCAGGCGAATCCCAAGCGAGAACAAGATACACGTTCTTCGCCAGCGCCGCCAAGAAAGAAGGATACGAGCAGATATCAGCCATATTTCAGGAAACATCTGACAACGAAAAGGAGCATGCTGAACTGTTCTTCAAGCATCTAAGAGGCGGAATGGTCGAGATTACAGCCGCCTACCCAGCAGGTGTTATCGGATCAACCGCGGAAAACTTGAAAGCTGCCGCGGAAGGGGAGAAATTCGAGTGGGGAACGCTTTACCCAAATTCCGCTAACGTAGCTGATGAAGAAGGCTTCAAGGATGTAGCTAACACGTTCCGTTCTGTCGCGAAAGTCGAGGCTTACCATGAAAGACGGTATCTAAAACTGTTGAAGAACGTTCAAGAAGGTAAGGTCTTCAAGAAGGACACTGTGATCAAGTGGAAGTGCAGAAACTGCGGCTTCGTGTATGAAGGAGCAGGAGCCCCTGAAAGATGTCCAGTATGCAGTCACCCAGGAGCTTACTTCGAAGTCTGGTGCGAAAACTACTAGAAAATTAGCCTAAACCTATTTTTCTACCGTCAAAATCCCGTTTTGAAACCCCAAACTCTTCTTTTACTCTTCGCAACTGTGCTGAAGTGAACACAGGACCATCTCTGCAAACGCGGTATCCTCCTACAACGCAGCTACCGCACAAACCTATGGCGCACCGCATCAGACGCTCCAAGCTTGCTTCCAGCTTCAACCCGTGCTTTTCAGCAAGATCAAAGACTCTTCGAACCATCAATTCGGGCCCGCAAGTGTAAACAACATCAAATTTCTCTCTTGCCATAAGCTGTTGCAACGGTTCAGTGCACAAGCCTGCAAGACCGCAACTGCCATCCTCGGTCGTAGCAATGATGTTACCTTTTCTGCACAATTTCAAATCTTCAAGGAAAAGTAACTCTCCTTTTGTCTTAGCTCCTATGACGAAAGTCAGCCTCTTAGGCGAAATCGTCTTACGCGCTAAGAACAATAGTGGAGCGATGCCCGTGCCTCCGCCAACCATCAATATCCTGCCATTCTTGGCAGTGAAGCTGTTTCCAAAAGGACCACGCACCCCAATGATTTCGCCCGCTTTCATCTCATGCAATGCTTGTGTCGCTTCGCCTACTTTTTTCACCACTACGGAAACTGCGTCATCTTCTTCTGTGCTTAGTATGCTCAGCGGTATTTCATCCACTCCAGGAACCCAAAGCATCAAAAACTGCCCAGGCTTAGCTTTTGCGCATAGCTTGTCTTCGAAAGTGAAGGTTTTCACTGTCGAGCTTTCTTTTTTCACGTTTCTTATGAGCGTGGTTCTCAACTGGTTATTTGCGATGTGATAGACCGACAATTTCCTTTACGCTCCTGAACCTCTTTCTATTTAGATAAGCGTCTATTCCTTCTGCAACTGCCTTGAACACTTGCGATCCTTCAGTAGCTACAGCCGTGCCTATTTGGACGGCTGATGCGCCAGCTAAGAGAAATTCTACTGCGTCGCGCCAACTGGTTATGCCGCCGCATCCGACTATGGGCACTTTGACTTTTTCATAAACATCGTAAACATGTCTTACTGCAATCGGCTTTACGGCTGCTCCTGAAAGCCCACCGAATTTGTTGCTCAAGACTGGCATGGCTGTTTCACTGTCTATCGCCATTGCCTTAACGGTGTTCATGACCACTAGAACGTCTGCACCAGCCTTCACGGCTGTCTCGGCAACATCAGCTACACATGCAACGTTTGGAGACAGTTTCACAAAAACTGGCTTACTCACAACAGCTTTAACCTTCCTAACCACTTCTGCCAGAACTTCTGGGTTCTGTCCGATTTCCGAGCCTGTTTCTCTAACATGGGGACATGAAACGTTAAGCTCTACAGCGTCAGCACCTGCAATCGAGGCTTTCTCGGCTACTGTAGCGTATTCTTCAGCTGAAAAACCATAAACGCTCACTATTAAAGGAACATTTAGAACATTTTTTGCTGAGCGAATTTCTTTAACAAATTCATCTATGCCAGAGTTCGGCAAACCCATGGCGTTGATTAGACCACAATTTGTCTGAAAGACTGTAGGGTTCGCGTAGCCGTTTCGCGGTTTTAGCCCCACAGATTTTGTGACTACTGCCGCCGCGCCACCTTTCACGATGGTTTCTAACGTTTCAGCGGAGTAACCCAGAATGCCTGAAGCCAGCATCGTGGGGTTGGCAAGTTTCAAACCAGATAGGTTGACGCTTAAACGATTCTTAAGCAATGTTGTTCACCGCAAACGGTTTTCAGTAATCGTTATCGGTTTGTTAAAATAAAGTTTCTTGTGGATAAAATGAGGAAAATAGCTATTTTTCTGAGGTAATTTAGTCTTTTGACATGAATATTGCGGCACGTTTTTGATGGGTTTTAAGAGGGCGGTGTTGCTGTCTTTTCCTTCTTCATGTAAGCCCATATTGCTAGCACAAGACCAATAAGACCAATGATAATGACAAGTCCCCAGAAATACCATTTATTGCTTTCATCACCGTACATGTTGTACGCTGAACCGCCGAAGTGCTGTACTACGCCAAGTATTATTGCGATTATGATCAGCAGTATGCCGCCGTAAAGCATCATTTTATTCAAAGTTTTTACTCGCCTCCTCTCTATTGTTTTACAAATAGCATTTTAACTTGTTGCAAAGACTATTTAACACCTTCGACATCGAACTCCATTGACAACAGTATAATAAAAGGAAATTACGCGCAAGTTCCGTTTGCGATACCTTCTTAAATATAGAACTTAGGATTAGTTAATGCTGGGATATGCGATGAAGGCAACAGTGATTGAATGCCCGTTTGGAATAGTGGCTTTCAACGAACAGAATAATCTAATAACACAGGTGTTCTTTCCTCGAAAACCGCAACTCGCCGCTAAAGCTCTCCTGAAAATCGAGTCTGGAAAACTAACGGAAGAGATTCGAGAGTTAATAAAGGTTTTACAGAAAGAGAATTATGACGAATTTGTTTTTGAGAATGAAAACTTGGCTAAAGAAGCCAAAGCAAGATTAAATGTAGAGGTTGAAACTTCAAAACATTCTCCTGCTGGAGAGCGACTTCGCTCAGAAACTGAACGTTTTGTAGTTGAAACTGGTTTTGTCGAGAACGCTGAAGAGTTTCGCGTATGGATGCATAACATCACGATGGAGATAGCCAAACTCCGCGTGAAGGGAGCAGTTGAAAAGAGAGACTTGCTCGTTGCACAAGCCATACTTGCTCTGGACGATTTGGACAGGGGCATAAACGTGTTCATGAGCCACGTTCGCGAATGGTACGGCACACACTTTCCTGAGCTAGATCGCCTTCTGGACAAGCATGAAACTTACGCACGCTTAATAATCAAGCTCGGCAGCAAAGACAACTTTACCGTGGAGAACCTTGAGAATGAAGACGTGCCCAAACAGAAAGCCGAAGCAATCGCCAAAGTCGCAGAGGCATCGATGGGCGCAGACCTCGAAGAAACAGACCTAGCTCAGATTCAAGCCTTCTGCCAAAACGTGAGCAACCTTTACGAATTAAGACAGGCACTTGAGGCTTATCTGGACAAAACTATGGCTGAAGTAGCGCCGAACATGCAGTCTCTCGTAGGCTCTCTTCTAGGAGCGCGGCTCATAGCAATCTCTGGCGGGTTGTTAAACTTGGCTCGAAAACCTGCAAGTACCATCCAGATTCTGGGAGCTGAAAAAGCTTTGTTCCGCTCACTAAAAACAGGAACGAGACCACCTAAACATGGGATAATCTTCCAGTACACTGTATTGCATGACGCAAAAAGATGGCAAAGAGGGAAAATTTCCCGCGCTTTGGCTGGAAAACTAGCCATAGCCGCCAGAACAGACGCGTTTGGAGGCAGAGACATAGGCAAATCCCTCAAGGACGATTTGGAGAAGAGAATCACGGAAATTCAAGAAAAATACAAGGAACCCCCACCAATTCAAGAGAGAAAACCCAAATTCAAGCCTCAACAGGAAAACAGATGGGATAGAAACAGGAGAAAGCACAGACGTGAACGTTAGGGTCAAGCCCCACCCACAATTTCCAGCGATATACCAAGCCACACTTGAAGATGGCGCGCAAAGACTTGCCACAAAAAACCTTGCGCCAGGCAGAAATGTTTATGGTGAAAGACTGGTTCGGTATGAAGGCGTTGAATATCGCATTTGGGATGCTTTTCGCAGCAAGCTGGCAGCGTCAATATTGAAAGGCCTGCAAGCCGTGCCGATCAAGCCTGAACATCGAGTTCTCTACCTCGGCGCCGCGTCTGGAACCACTCCCAGCCACGTTTCCGACATCGTCGGAGACAAAGGCTACGTTTACTGTGTTGAATTTGCTTCAAGGTCCCTGCGGGAGCTCGTTGACAACGTATGTGCTTTCAGGCTTAACATGTTACCCATACTTGAGGATGCTCGTTTTCCAGAAAGGTACGCGATGTTTTTTAACGGAAAAGTAGATGATGTTTACTGTGACATCGCCCAGCCGGAACAAGCCAAAATCCTTGTTGCCAACGCTGACATGTTCCTAAAAGATTCGGGTTGGATAATGCTCGCCGTGAAGGCTCAAAGCATAGACGTAACGAAAGAACCGTCTGAAGTTTATAGGGGTGAAATAAAAATTCTCGAAAAACATGGCTTTCGCATAGAGGAAGTCGTGCATTTAGAGCCTTATGACAAGGCGCATGCCATGATAACGGCTCAAATGCAAAAATGATCCCTCTAAAAAGCAAGTATAGTTTATATCTTGCATTATACTGGATGTTTCTGTGAGCAATTCATTAATCCTTGGGAGAAAGTGACTGGATGACGGCTGCAGATGTTGTTCTTAAAGAAGCTGGATTCACAGTCTCGCAAGCATGCCGCTCCCGACCAAGCTGTTTCGACTTTGCAGCTTGCAAAAAAGGAAAAGTCGTCTTCATAAAAGTGCAAACAGACGTCGGGAGTCTTTCCCTGAACGACGCAATAGAGTTGAAGTCAATATCAGAATTCTTTCAAGCAAAATCAATATTGCTGGGAGAAAGGTCGCGTGAAAAACCTTTAGAAGATGACACGATCTACTACAGATACGATACGCTGGTCTTCACGCCGAAAACGCTTGAAAACCTTGTACTGCACAAAATATACCCACTCATCCAAGCAAGCCCAGGTGGGTATTACGTGGAGATTGACGGCGAAAAAATCAAGCGGCGGAGGCAGCAACTGGGTTTGTCAGTCGGCGAAATTGCGAAGTCCATAGGCATATCTAGGCGAACTCTTTACGGTTACGAGAGTGGCATGGCAAAAGCCCCAGTGACAGTAGCGTACAACCTCATATCAACCCTCGGCATTCCTGTGGCAAAGTCTATAAACATATTTGAGAACACGCAACGTCAAAACAGGAACTGTTTTCTGACAACGGCTAGACGGGCAATTGCGAAGAACACCATTCTTCAAAAAATCCTTAAAAGATTTACTCATTGTCGAATTGCCACCGTCAAGAAGGCACCTTTTGACTTTGTACTGAGTGGTCTTGAAGACAAGATGCGAATAGTAGGTGGAGTTGCCGACACGAAGGAAACCGAATTGGATCAAAGAGTGGATGAAATTCTAAGCATCAGCCGAGTCGTTCAAGCGCATCCTATTCTTATAACTGAAGGAAAAGAACTTACAAACAAAGACATCTTGTGCATTCCCAGTGATAAATTCTCAAAAATAAACAACCCAAAAGACCTGATCATGAACGCTTAAGAAAGCATCGTTTGGTTTGAACCTTTTTCGCTCTTGGCTTTTTTTGCTGGTTTCCACGACCTTCTAACAAAATCAGGATAATCACACGATTTTTCCAAGCATTGCTTAAGAAAGCGCATCGTTCTAGGATCAGAGGGATAGCCGCTTCCAAAATCGCCATAATACTTTGCCAACTCAGCTATTTCCCTGTCTCTTTCCACTTTGGCAATTATCGAGGCAGCTGACACAATGGGATAATTCCTGTCTGCCTTGTGTTCAGAAACAATCTTTATCTTGAAAGGCAAACATTCCAAGATGTCCTTTTTAAACCGTTCCTCTAGAACGTCTGAAGCATCAACATACGCTAAATCTGGCTTGAGTGCTTCTATGACTTTCGCCATCGCTTGAGCCTCCAGCCAATTCAACTTGTGAAGTTTTCTGCCTTCTAGCACGACTTTGTCAATTTCTTTTGGCGACAACTTTACTAAGCTTAATCTTTCAACTGTTTTCTTAATTTCTGAGGCTAAGATTTCGCGTCTATGCGGTGATAGAAGCTTCGAGTCTTTAACGCCCAACTGCGCAAGTTTCGGCAAATCCTCTTCTTTCACGAGAACCCCTGCAAGGACTAGTGGACCGATTACGCAGCCACGTCCTGCATCGTCCACGCCCGCAACCAGCATAGAAAACCTCTCTCTTTCAGAAAGATTATCGCTAACTGAAAGTTATAACCCTTTATCCTTTAGTAGCTGCGTTCAGAAACTCGACGGCTTTCTCGATGATGATTTCGTGAAGATGTTCCCTGTTTGAGAAGGTCACGTTGAACAATTCAAAATCTTTTCTTGCTTTCAGTTCATCTATTAAGCTGCTTCTTGCATTCCGATGAATAATGCCGACCACAAGTCTTCCGCTTTCTAAAACCCTCTTTACTGCTTCACTAAACTTTCCTGAACAAAGCTCCATCGGACCAATCTCGTCTATCACAATCACGTCAAACTCGTCAACCGCCAGCATTAAGGAACGCACGCCGACATCATTCAAACCTTCAATGTTTACCCGATACTTGCCAACTTGTGGACCGTTTTTCTGGCTTACATGAGCAAGCCACCCATGCCTATCGCTGCCCAGATCCAAAATCTCGAAACCAACACGAGACCCGCAAGAACGAACTTCACGACTAACCATTCCCGTCACGCTGTACCCCTTCGCTTTCAAACCGTCAACAACCTTCAGCAGGACAGTTGTTTTTCCTACGGCAGGATCACCTGTCAAGAAAAGCAAACGCTTGCTTTCAGCCAAAGTCACAACGGTTCACTTCTTAAGACATGAATTGCCAAAACATCATTTAAGAGCATTGCTAAATAAAGCGCACAGGAATAAACATTCGAAAGTCATAGTATGACCAGAAATCTAATATCATGCCGAAAAAGTTGTTATGAACGTGTTCGGAGAATAGCAAGGGAATGAGCCAGGCCAGTTTTGAAGCAGGTTTTCCAACTGAAACGGTTGAAGAAGGTAGCGTTAAGATAATCGTTCCGAGGCTTAGAGCCTTCGTGAAATCGCCTTCTGAATACGCACCTTCAAAGGCTCCAGTCTTCTACAACCCAGTCATGGAATTGAACCGTGACATAGCAGTGCTAGCCCTTCAAGCATACCAAAGAGCGGTTAACCGCGAAATCACGGTCTGTGAACCATTGGCAGGGTGTGGTGCGATGGGGGTTCGCTTTGCCGCTGAGGTTAAAGGCGTAAAAAACGTCGTGATGGCTGACATCAGCGAAAAAGCCGCTCAACTTGCCGTTCACAACGTGCATATCAACAACCTTGACGAAAAAGTCAAGGTCAAAAATCAAGATGCAAACTTGCTTTTAAATCATCATGGTGCCCCGCACAAGAGATTTGATGTTGTGAACATTGATCCTTTCGGCTCGCCAGTGCCTTATCTGGACTCTGCCGTCCGAGCACTACGCAACAAGGGACTCCTCGCGGTTACGGCAACGGACATGGCGCCCCTCTGCGGCGTCCATTCAAAAGCATGCATCAGAAAATACGGCGGGAAACCTCTGCGGACAGAATACTGCCACGAATTGGCAGTTAGGCTTTTAGCTGGTTGTTTGGCTGTGACCGCGGCGAAGTACGAGATTGGTATGGATGTGGTTTTCAGTCACCGCTCGAACCATTACGTTCGGGTCTATGCAATTCTACAGCACGGCGCAAAGAAAGCTGATCGAAGCATTAAGGAAATGGGGTACATTTTACATTGTTTCAACTGCCTCCACCGAGAAGCTTCAAAAACAATCTTTTCCGCGGAAAAACCATGGAAATGCAGCGAATGCAAAGCCAACCTCAACTATGCTGGTCCGCTTTGGCTTGGACCGATAGTGGATGAAAGATTCTGTGGGTTCATGAAAGAAGCAGCAGATCAAACAATCTTCAAGAATGGAGAAAAAATAGCGAAGATTTTAGCCTTGATTACGGAGGAAAGCGATGCGCCACCGACGTATTATGTGGTTGATGAATTGTCTGACGTGCTGAACTTGCCCGTTCCGCCTGTCAAACTGGTTGTTGATTCTCTACGCAAGGAAGGCTTTGAGGCCTGTTTAACACATTTTAATACTCGTGGAATAAAGTCAGATGTATCAGCGATGAAAATTAGGGATGTTTTGAAGAAGATAGCAAGCAGAAATTGGTAAGTTTTAAATAATGTCAGCTCTAACATGGCTAGCATGGGTGAAGAAATTGAATAAGAAAATGTTCGCTTTTACAATAGCCGTTGTAGCGTTGATTCTAGTGACACCCTTGGCGAATTCAGCATATAACCCA
>DATKKK010000086.1:0-15886 GCA_035542975.1 Bathyarchaeia archaeon
CCAGCCCACTCATGTCCAAAAATGGTGGGAAGCTTTATGATTCTTTCAACGTAGCCCCTCTGCAGAATCTTCAAATCCGTGCCGCACGTCGTCGCCGCGCCAACTTTGACGAGAACCTCGCCCGCCTCAACTTTCGGCAGCTCAATATCCTCAACTCTGAGGTCTTTTACCCCGTAAAGCATTGCAGCCTTCATTCCAGTCTCACCTGTTTAAGATAATAACTTTCAAGCTTTCTTTAGACTCAAGAGCCGTCTTGAATGCTTCAGTCGTATCCGCAAGGCTATAGCGGTGAGTTACTAAACCCTCAACATCCAGCCTCCCAGATTCCATCAGCGAAAGCGCCATCCTCGTCTCCACATGCGAAGCAGAATAAGAAGGAACCAACTGAACCTCAGAAAAAAACAGTTCCTTTGGGCTTATCTCTAGAAACTTGCCAGGCACAGTGGGCGCAAAAACAACGAGTTTCCCACCCTTTCGGCAAACACTCATACCTGTCTTGTAAGCTTCTAAACTTGGAGCCGTAACAACGGCAATGTCCACGCCTCTGCCGTCAGTCTCTGCACGAACAACCTCGTTTAAATCATTCTTTCGAGGATTGACTGCAACGTCTGCGCCAAACTTTTTCGCAACCTTAATTCTATAATCAAACAGGTCGCTCACGATGACCTTTGAAGCTCCAAAAATCTTAGACAATGCAACGTGAATTATGCCTGTTGCTCCTGCGCCGATCACTGCCACTGAATCACCAAGCCGGATTCCACTCTTCATAATAGCTCGCAGACAGCAACCAACAGGCTCGATTAGTGTTGCCTCCTCAAGAGATATTGCTTCAGGAAGCTTCAGAGTGTCAACCCTAAGATTCGCAGCGGGCACTCGGAAATATTCAGCAAACCCACCGGGTTCAATGTTTGTCTTGTGAAACTGCTCGCACAGAGTGTAGTCTCCGCGCAGGCAGTAGTGGCATGTTAGACACGCGACGTGATGATGAACGAAGACTCGGTCACCAACGCTGAAGTTTTCAACTTTGCTGCCTTTTTTGGCGATCACTCCAGCAGGTTCGTGTCCTAAAACGAGGGGCGCACGGGTTTTCAGGTACCATTCCATCAAGTCTGAACCACATACACCGCAAGCCTTCATCTTCACCAGAACTTCATTATCTGCGATTGCAGGCTTAGGCATTTCTTCAACTCGTATGTCATTCTGACTATAGTACAGGGCTGCTTTCATTCTGGCTCAATGGGTTTTCTGTAGCCACACACTTAAGACTTTCCAAAACACGGCAGCCACTGGTTTTGTTTTATAGAAGATCCTTACATGAAGCTTTTAATAGACGCAAAAGATTAATTTTTGACATGAAAACAGAAAAAGCATGGAAAATGGAAAAAATCACCGGCTACACCTTGCTCGTCTTCGGACTAGTCCTCATACTTATCCCAGTGATACTGGCACTCTTGGTCTTCCTAAGTGCAATAGCTGCTCCACAACTAATCCCGGAGTTTACAGGTGAAGACGAATTTGCTCAATCCTTTTCAGGTTTCAGCAATGCCTGCCTAGTCTTTTTCCTCCTACTAACCATGGTCTGGGCGGGATCAATAGTCACCAGCCGTGGCGTAACGATGATTAAAGACGTTAGACTGAAGCTTGCACGAAGAAGCCTGAAAGAAGCAGCTGACACCATTGAGAAAGTTGAAGATGCAAGCATATAAGTTAAGCTTCAAGCTCCAACGTTTTCTCAATCTTTTCTTTTACCTTGCGTAGAAAATCAGCTGCAGGCGCCCCATCAACGATTCGGTGATCGTACGAAAGGCTCAGCATCAACACGGGCTTAACCTCAATTTTGCCGTCAACTACTACTGGTTTCTCGTTTATGGCGCCGACGCCAAGTATGGCGGCTTCAGGCGGGTTAATAATTGGCGTGAAAAATTCAACACCAAACATGCCTAAATTAGTGATGGTGAATGTGCCGCCGCTCAGTTCGTCCTTAGTCAACTTTCCCATTCTGGCTTTCTCAGCCAGTTCTCTTATCACAACGTCAATTTCCTGCAGAGTCTTGCTGTCAGCGTTGCGTATGACGGGAACAATCAAGCCGTGTTCGGTTGCCGTTGCAACGCCAATGTTTACTTCGTCAAAAACCCTGATTTCGTCCCCAGCCAGCGTTGAGTTCAGTAAAGAATGTTCAGCTAAGGCTTTCGCCACAGCTTTCACTATGAGGGAAGTATAAGATACTTTGAGTCTTTCACGAAGAGCTTGAACCCTTGAAACGTCAACCGACATTATTACCGTGCTGTGCGGTGCGGTTTTGAAACTCATGGAGACACGCTCTGCCGAAGTCTTCTTGAAACCACTTAACGGAATAATTTCTTTGATTTTTGGCAGAATTTCATGGCTTTCTTCACGGAACTTCTGAACATCTTCTTCAACGATTCTTCCTTCAGGCCCGCTACCCTTGACAAGAGACAAGTCGATGCCAAGTTCTTGTGCTAAGCGTTTTGCTGCAGGCGAAGCCAGAACTTTTTCTTCTTTAGATTCAGTCGGCTTAGCTGTTTCTGAGGTTGTTGCTGTCTCCAAAAACGCTTCATCCTTTCCAGTTATGACTGCTAGAGTAGCATCCACGGCTACTGTAACGCCTTCTTCCACGAGGATTTTTCGTAGGACCCCCGCGGCTGGTGCTTCCAAATCATAAGTGGCTTTCTCCGAAACCACCTCGATGATCGGCTCATTCTTCTCGACAACATCGCCTTCCTTCTTGTACCATTTGCCAACCGTACCTTCTTTCATAGTTAGGCTAAGTCTTGGCATAACGACCTTCGTTACCATGCTAAACAACCGCCTCGACTGCTTTGATTATAGCTTTTTCGTCAGGAATAACATGCTGCTCCAATGTTGGGCTGAACGGTATGGGCGTGTCTGGCTCTGCCACCCGCTTTACTGGCGCATCCAAATAATCCAAGGCTTCTTCAGCAACCACGGCTGCGATTTCGGCGCTGACACCCGCGGTCTTGCAATCCTCAGTCACGACTACTACTCTGCCAGTCTTCTTGACTGACTTAACAATTTTCTCCTTGTCTAGCGGAACTAGGGTTCTCGGGTCAACAACCTCCACGCTTACACCCTCTTTTTCAAGCTCTTTCGCAGCATTCAGCGTTTTATGAACCATGTACGAAGTAGCAACAACTGTTACGTCTGCGCCCTCTCTTTTCACGTCTGCTACACCAAAAGGAACCACATACTCTTCTTCGGGAACCTCGCCCACAAGTGGATAGAGCAGTTTGTGTTCACAGAAAAACACGGGGTTGCTGCCTCGTACCGCAGTCTTCAAAAGTCCCTTAGCATCATAAGCCGTAGAGGGAACAGCCACTTGTAATCCTGGAACATGCATGAACCATGCTTCTAGGCTTTGCGAATGATGCGAGGCAATATTTACTCCAGCACCAAAAGGCGTACGTATCACGAGCGGTGCGCTCACTTGACCACCAAACATGTAGCGAATCTTTGCTGCTTGATTCGCAATCTGATCCATAGCCAGAGCCGTCAAATCTCCGAACATTATCTCAGCAACAGGACGCATCCCAGTCATTGCCGCGCCTACGGCTGTTCCGACTATGGCTGATTCCGATATGGGCGTGTCTCTGACTCTTTCGTCTCCAAATTCTGCAGCTAAACCTTCTGTAACTTTGAAGGCGCCACCCCAGTATCTGCCGATGTCCTCGCCTAACAAGAAAACAGTTGGGTCACGACGCATTTCCTCTTTTAACGCTTCGCGCAACGCTTCTTTAAATGTTATTTTCCTCATAATTTAGCCTTCCTCAGCATAAACATCCTCTAAGGCTTCCTCTGGAGCCGGATAGGGGCTTTCCTTGGCAAACTTGACTGCTTCCTCGATTTTATCGGCAACTTGCGATTCGATCTGCCCGATTTCTGCATCCGTTGCCGTTTTTGTCTGCAAAAGCTTTTCTTTAAAGTGTTTGATAGGGTCTTTACGCAGCCATTCTTCAACTTCCTCTTTAGGCCTGTACTTCGCAGAATCAACCCTCGAATGCCCCTTGTGCCTGTAGGTTTTGCATTCGATGAGTGTGGGTCCTTCACCTTTCCTCGCTCTTTCAACTGCCGTTCGAGTGCAGTCATAAACTGCTAAAACATCGTTCCCATCAATCGTCAAGCCTGAAATTCCGTATCCAGCGGCTCTGTCGGCAATGTTTTTGATAGTCATCACAAGCGATTGTTTTGTGCCCATGGCGTAGAGGTTGTTTTCGCAGACGAAAATCACTGGTAACTTCCATGCAGATGCCAAGTTTAGGCTTTCATGAAATGTTCCTTGGTTTGAGGCACCTTCTCCGAAAAAGCAAGCAGTAACTTGATCTGTTTTTCTAAGTTTTGCTGACAATCCTGCTCCAACAGCTATTGGTAAGCCTGCTCCAACAACGGCTGTGGCGCCTAACATGCCGATGCTGAAATCTGCGATGTGCATCGAGCCGCCCTTGCCTTTGCAGTAGCCGGTTCTCTTGCCTAAGATTTCAGCCATCGTTCGCTTCAGATCGGCACCTTTTGCGATGCAGTGTCCATGACCCCTGTGCGTGCTCGTGATGTAATCATTTTTTGTTAGAGCACTGCAAACGCCGACTGCCACTGCTTCTTCCCCTGCATAGAGATGGATGGTGCCTGGAACGAGGTTTTGACCATAGAGTTCGAAAACCTTTTCTTCAAAGAGTCGAATCTCTAGCATTTTTCGGAACATTTCTGTAAGCTTCGCTTTTGTAAGGTCTATTGTCAAATGCTTTCCCATCTGTCGTTTGGTTCACTCTTATAGATCTTGATGTCTTTTATATTAATTTGTAACTGTTCATTTTAAAGCAATGATGCTTATTCGCTGAGAAAATTTGCGTGAACTATCCATCTTTATATTCTGTGAATGTTAAACTATTACGGAAGAACGGTTAACAATGTTTTAAAGAGGGTCTGGATGCAGAAATCCTATTCAAAACTGCTGGGCATAGTTGGAAAGCCTAACACGGGCAAGTCAACCTTTTTCTGCGCCTCAACACTAGCGCCAGCCGAAATTGCAAACTACCCGTTTACGACGATTAAACCGAACAGGGGAATTGGTTACGTGCGCACGCCGTGTGTTCACGAAGAATTCAACGTTAAGGACACGCCTGTCAACTCCTTATGCATGGATGGCGTAAGGCTGATTCCTGTAGAGTTCATCGATTGCGCAGGACTCGTGCCTGGCGCATGGGAAGGGCGAGGTCTAGGCAACCAGTTTCTAGATGAAATTAGAAAGGCAGATGCTCTGGTTCACATAATCGACGCTTCTGGAGGAACAGACTGTGAGGGAAGGCTGTGCAAGCCGGGCGAGCATGATCCGTTGGAGGACGTGAAGTTTCTGGAACATGAAATAACAATGTGGATGGCGAACATACTGAAAAAGGACTGGCCAAAAATTGCCAGAACCGTGGAAGCTGAATCGAAAGACCTTTTCACGCTGTTTGGCGAACGACTCAGTGGCTTGTCTATAAAGCGAAACCACATTTCAGAGGCAACTAAAAGGACTGGCTTGAACGCTGACAAACCAGCCTCATGGAGTGATGAAGACTTCCTGAGATTTGTGGACACGCTGAGACAGATTGCAAAACCCATGCTGATAGTAGCCAACAAGATGGACGTGCCCGAGGCTCAAGCAAACCTTGAGAAGCTTAAAGAATCGAATTACATCGTGGTTCCATCTTGCTCAGAAGCCGAACTTGCTCTACGAAGAGCGGCAGAAAAACAACTTATCGATTACCGACCGGGCGACTGCAACTTCAAAATCACAACGCCTGAAAAACTGAATGAAAGCCAAATTAAGGCGTTGGAAACTATTAGAGAGAAAATCCTGTTAAATTTTGGTTCCACAGGCGTGCAAGAAGCGGTGAACATGGCTTTTTTCAGATTGTTAAGCATGATCACGGTTTATCCTGTTGAGGATTTGGAGCGTTTGGCAGATCATAATGGCAGGGTTTTGCCTGACGCTTATCTTGTGCCTTACGGGACAACAGCGCGTCAACTAGCATACATCATTCACACGGAACTTGGAGAAGGTTTCATCTACGGTGTTGAGGCAAGAGAAAAAAAGAGAGTAGGCGAAGATTATGTGCTTAAAGATAGAGATGTTCTCTCGATAGTGAGTGCAAGAAAAAGAGCTTAATCTTGCTCAAGCGCCGAAGCGTCGTTTACGACTTTGGAAAGTTCTGACGGCTCTTAGGAGGTCTATAGCGCGAAAATCAGGCCAATAAGCGTCTAAGAAGCATAATTCACTGTAAGCAGATTGCCATAGTAGAAAACCACTTAGTCTTTCTTCGCCTGAGGTTCTGATGATCAGGTCTGGGTCTTGTTTAGGCAGATGCGAAGTGTACAAGTACTGTTCGAACATTTTTTCGTCAACGTTCTCAGGATTTAGCTGGCCATCATGAACTTTTTCTGCGATTTTCTTTGCTGCATCAACGATTTCAGCTCTTCCACCATAGGCGAAAGCGAAATTGAGAAAATGATCGTCATAATCTTTTGTGGCTTCTTCAGCGTTCATAATCAACTTCTGTAAACTTTTAGGCAGCAAGTTTACTCGACCGATAACTTTGACCCGCACCCTATTTTTAGTTATACGTTCATCTGTCAGAATTTTTCGAAATTCGTCTTCGGCAATCTGCATGATCTTCTCAACTTCGCTTGAAGAACGGTTGAAGTTTTCTGTAGAAAACGCGTAAAGTGTGATTGATTTGACATCAAGTTTCATGCACCAATCGAGCAGTTTCTCAACATTTTCAGCTCCCCTCTCGTGTCCAAACCAGGGGTTAAGGTCTTTCTCCGAAGCCCATCTTCTATTCCCATCCAGAATAATCGCGATATGTTCTGGTTTAACGCCGTTCTTTACTTGATACCACAACCACTTCTCGTAAAGCTTGTACACGCCTACCGTGGACAACAGCGTTTTGAACACTACTTGAACCTCGCCTTCTTAAACGCATTCGCACAGGGGCATTTGCTGCCACGCTTTACGGGTAAAAACTTAATGGTTTCAGTTAAAACTTGCTCTATCTTTGGAAGAATCTGCGTGGAAACCCGTGACAATTCAAGAGCTGTTAATCGTTTCTGCATGCCTGCAGCCATGTTTGAAACATAACAGATGGTAGCGTAACAAATCTCAAGCTCTCTTGCAAGCACAGCCTCTGGAAAACCAGTCATTCCCACGACGTCAAAACCCAAACATCGGAACATTCCAATTTCCGCCGCTGTCTCTAAACGTGGTCCTTCAGTGCAAACCAAAACTGCTCTATCCCAAACGTGTAGACCGAGTTTTCGAGAGTTTTCAATCAGCACTTTGCGCATTTCTGGACAGTAAGGTTCAGAAAGATCAATGTGCGTAACAGGAGCCTTATCATGGAATGTGGAAGGTCTAAGTTTCGTAAAATCAACAAAATCATGCGGGACTACAACATCGCCTGGTTTAAAATTTGCATTGATTGCTCCTACAGCGTTTGTGGCAAGAATTCTTTCAACTTGCAGTTTATGCAACGCGAAAATGTTTGCTCTGTAATTGACCATGTGCGGGGGAATGTCGTGATCTAAGCCGTGTCTTGGTAGAAAAATCACTTCTTTGCCTTCTTTAGTTTTTGAAATCAGAAGCACAGTTTTGCCGTAAGGAGTCTGCACATTTGACGATTTAGCGTTTTGGAAGAGTTTCTCTAAGCCTGTTCCTCCGATTATCGCAATTTTATTTTTCGCCAAATTATTCAACCTGTTCTTTCGTCTCTTCAAAGAATGTTGTTGCAGAACGATGAATCACGATTATGATTAGGAATGAGGCAACACCTATCAGTATTCCAACGATTATGGAGAAAATGAGCTTTTCGTAGCCCATCTCTGGTCTTATCAAGACGTCGGCGGCTCCATCAAAAATCTGTCTAGACCATGCAATGATCACCATCAAAGCTGCATTACGCAACAATCGAGGGTCTCTTTCAAGGTACCAGCGTATTGCTCTTCCCAAAAGCGCTACACAAACACCAATCACTATTAAAGTGATTGAGTCTTTGATGAAGTATCCTATGATTGTAGGGAAAATTCCAACCCAACCACCCAAGTCTGAAGGTGCTTCAACAGTTCCGATGAATGATGCTGCACTCGTCCATCCTAGATAGCCTCCTAATACTATGCAAATGGCGCCTGCAATGGTGGTGAAGCTTGAAATCTGCACTCGCATGGGTGGCGGAGAATACTCTTTTGTCCATTGGTAGAAGTTTTTGGCTGCTCGGTCGACACCAAACCCTTTTCCAACCATTACTACGCTTAGGGAAATTACGAGTGCTAGCAAGAAGTATTGAACCTGTCCGAAGAGAGAAAGAATCGCAAAAAGTAGGATAAGCACGCCTGGCAATCCTATTGCAATGCGAGAGTAACGTGGGTTGTTGACTATCATTTTGAGGTATCTTGTGAATAAGGCTGCGGTTTCTTCGATTGATTCGCTGTGTTTTACGACTACTCGTCTGACTGAAGTAACGGGCACGCGGGATTCTACAAGAGGTAAGATTGCTTCGTCTGAGTAGCCGTCTGTAACTAGAATGACTTCTTTTGCTGGAAAAGTATTAAGCAATTCGCCTATTTCAGCCGCCAATTTCCTATCAGAGTTGACTCCGCCTTTTTCAGACCCAGACAAGGTGGCAATCTCGAAGACCTCTTCGGGTTTCTTTTCGCTTGCCAGATGGTCATACGTGCGTACCGCCTCGAACATTGCGTTTGCGTCCATCTCTTCTGGATCATGTAAGGCTAGAGTTATGGCGGCGTTGAGGTTTTCTTCTCGTCCAATAACGGGGGTGTTAATTTGAGCCTTTACGCCTAAATCGTCGTCTCTGTCAACGCATAAGACAAGAATTTGTTTTTGTTCTTTCCCTTGCATTTCTCCCATGTGTTTCTGTTTCTCAATTCACTAAGTAGCGCAAGTAAATATTAAGTTTAATCTTCCGCTGTCTCATCGCCGTTTTCATTGAGAAGCTTGAACTCTTCCAAAGTCAGTTTGTAGCCGCGCTTCAATTTTTCTCGTGTCTCCATTTGCAGTTTTTCGCGCAGGTTTTCCTCGTTCTGCTTCCTCTCTTGCTCTTCTTCTCCACGAATTTCTCCTCTCATCTTTTTCAATTGATTTAGTAGTTGGAGGATTTCCGCTTCAACCGGTTTGGTTTTTTCTTTTGCCTGCAAAAAAAGCTGATGCAAATTGTTGGCTTCTGTCTTATACTTTTTTAGCTCCTCTATTTTTTCAATCATTTTTTTGTGGAATTCTTGGCTCTTCTGTGCAGTAGCCGTTAGTTTTTCATGGAGTAGTTTGCCCTTAGCGTCGATTGCCCTGATTTCAGCTTGCAACTCATGGATTTTCTGTACCAAATGTTCGTGTTTTTTATGGATGCTTAACTGGGTTTCTAGCTGTTTTACTTGTTCGACAAGTTCTTTCTCTTCCTGCGGGGTTAAAAGTGATGTTTGGATTTCCCAGTCTATGCTTTCAACCTCTTCTTGCAACGATTGATGACTTCTTGGAGGCTTCTTTTCAGCAACAGTCTCTCTCTTTTGGCGTAGTTCCTTTATCGCATCGATTTTTTCTCGGATTTTTTCTCTTAGTGCGTTTCGTTGTAGCTTAAGGTCTTGAACTTGTTCATTGAGCTTGTCTCTTTCATTTTTAATGCCGTTAATTTCCGTTCGCAGTTTTTTGACTTGCTCATTGCTCTTGTTCCTTTTTTCAGCCCATTCCCGCGTTGCTTCCGCCATCTTTTCTCTTTGAGCTTTTAATCCAGTAAGTTTCTGGGTTAACGTTTCGATTTCTTTCTTTTTTTGTCCCCTTGACAACAGCTCTTCCTCTGTCAAAAAAAGCTATTCAAGAATTATTCGAGCGTCGACTGTTTTTGCTCCTTTCTCATACACCATTATCGGGTTTAAGTCAAGCTCCTTGATTTCTTGATGTTCCATCACCAATTTTGAGGTGTTGAGTAAGATTTTTACTATTGCCTCAATGTCTGCAGGGGGCGTGTTTCTGTAGCCCTTCAACAGTGGATAAGCTCTGACTTCGCTTATCATCTCACGAGCCTCATCCTCCGAGATGGGCGCGATTCTGAAGGTGACATCTTTCAATACTTCAACGAAAATCCCGCCTAATCCAAACATCAAAGCGGGACCAAACTGTGGGTCTTTGATGGAACCGACGATGACTTCTGTTGACTCAGGAGCCATCTCTTGGACCAGTACGCCGACAATCTGGGCTTTTGGGTTGTGTCTGTTAACGTTTTTAATTATATGCTTGAAGGCTTCTTTTACGCTGTTTGCGTCTCTTAGGTTAATTGCGACACCACCGACATCTGATTTGTGCACGATGTCAGGCGAAACAATCTTTAAGACTACGGGAAAACCTGTTCTCTCCGCGAACTCGACAGCTTCCGCTTCGTTTTTAGCCAGCATAAACTGTGTAACGGGAATTCCGTAATCAGCGCAAATAGTCTTTGCCTCGGTTTCAAGAAGAGCTTTTCTTCCTTGCTTAACAGCTTGTGCCAGTATTTGCGAAACTTCTTTCAAGTGTCCTACCCGCCATAAACATATCATGTATGCCATGAATTGACTTAAAACCGTTTTCCATCTCACTTCACTGAACATTTGCAAGATCAGAGATAAAAACTGATTTAAAAGGTGAATCGTTTTTGGAAAAGGTTATATGGATGGATTATCCAACCATGTCTTATGCGGTCGCATCCTACACGAAGAATTGTGCTGTTGATAGTTCTGACTAATGTGTGCATAGGCTTGCAGTTGACTCCTCGTCCGCCGAATGTGGAGTTTACTTCTTTGTTTGTTTTTCTTGTTGGTGCCATTTTTGGAGTTGTTTTCGGGGCTACGCTTGCGGTTTTGATTATGTTTATCAATGGTTTCTTTTCTCCTTGGGGGTTTGCTGGGTTGATGTTGCCGTTTCAAGTGGTCGGGATGGTAATCGTTGGAGTCGGAGGAGGAGTGTATAAGCGTGCGAAGGCTGATTCGTATAACGCGACATCGTGTCTTGAGACTGCGGTTTTAGGTGCTTTTCTCACGCTCGTTTATGACGTGATCACCAACTTCGGCGTCGCCATGTCTTACATGCTTGCTGGAACGCCCATCTATCTTGCTTTTATCAGCGCAGTTATCGCTGGAGCACTTTTCTCGCTGGTACACATTGTCTCTAACACCATAGTTTTTGGTATGATCTTCGTTCCGCTCACAAATACTTTGCAGAAACTTTTAGGAGGTGAACAAAAATGGAAAAAAGAGTTTTTACCTACATAGCCTTGTTCATGTCGGTCTGGGCAATCTCTGGTACTGTCATGGCTGGCTACTATTTCACTCAATACAACACGTACCATAACGAATACGGAAACCTCGCCACCGAATACAACGCGCTTTCAGATGCAATCAAAAACATGACTTCAGAGATGAAAACATCGGTCGGAAATGTTTCAGAAGTATTAGAATCTCAAGTCGGAAATCTTTCAAAAGTATTAGAATCCACCTCTTTGCGAGCCGGTATCCTCGTGAGTTATGGCAATGGAACAAAAGTTTGGCACAACAACACCGCGTTGCCTGTAGGCTCGACAGCGTTCACTGCGATACTTGCAGTAGCAGACATAAGATACACGGATTATGGGGGAGACTTAGGAATACTTGTTACCTCAATAGACGGGTTAGCCAACAATTCCACGCATGGATGGTTCTACTGGTACAGAGACACAGAAAAATCTGAATGGGTTCTCCCAGAATATTCATGTACAGACTACATACTTCATCGAGGAGACATGATTGCTTTTACTTACGCAAGTTACATGGCATGGCCGCCACCATCTCCCTCTTGACATGCAACCAACTTTTTCCAGAATCATGCTTCTTTTTATTTTCTCGAGCGTGATGTTGATTATAGCTATGTTGTGGCAAGCAAAGCAAAGATTTTTGCATCGGCAACCAAGTTTTTGATTTTAGTGTACTCGTTTGGTTGATGTGCGGTTTCGTCTATGGTGCACCATACCACGGCGGGAATTTTGATTTTTCTGAAGAAGGCGGCGCATGTTCCTCCGCCTATTCCACCGACCTTTGGTTTTATTTGTCTGGTCTTTTTGATTGCGTCTTCGAGCATTAGGACAATTTTGGCTTTAGGGTCGGTTGGCTTGGGAGCCACGCTTTTCGTTACGATTTCGATTTTTATTTTTGCGCCCGTTTTCTCCTCATACTCTCTTGCAAGCTTGTTAATGTTGCTTAGGATTTCTTCGAGGTTATAATTGGGCAGGATTCGGCAGTCGAAGTAAGTTATGTCTTCGCCTGGTACGATGTTTATGGCGTCGACGTTTTTTTCTTTCATCGTTGGTTCGAAAGTGCTCGTGGGCGGATCAAAGTACTCGTCTCTAATCGGGTATTTTTCGTGTAGCATTTTGTCTAGTGCTAGCGCGTATTCCATACCTATGCGGTAGGCATTTAGTCCTTTGTGCGGGCGGCTGGCGTGGGTTTGGGCGCCTATTGTGCGTATCCTGAGCCATAACGCGCTTTTTTCAGATATTTCTATGAAGCTTCCGTCTTCGCTGCCGCCGTCTGGCACAATTATTAAATCGTCTTTTTTGAATAGTCCCTGCGCTATTAGATGTTGGATTCCATACTTGCTTCCGTGCTCCTCATCAGCAACAAACGCGAGAGCCACGGTTCTTTCGGGTTTTATCCCCAGATTTTTCAGGGTTTTAACCGCAAAGATGGAGGCAATAATCGAGTGTCCGTTGTCTTCGCTGCCGCGACCGTATATGCAGCCGTTTTTAATGGTTGGCTCGTAGGGTTTTGTTATGGTCCATAGTGATTCTTCGCCTGGCGGGACGATGTCCATGTGTGAGATTATCCAGAGTCTTTCATTCTTGTTTTCTCCGTTGTAGTAGGCTACGATGTTGGGTCTTTTTTTAGACGGCACTCTTGCGTCTTCTGCGTCGTAGCGTTCGATTTTGTCGAAACCTATGCTTTGTAACATCCTTGTTAGTTTTTCGGCTTTTGCGGTTTCACCTGTTCCTCCGTTTTCTGGACCTATGGCTGGTGTTCGGATTAGTTCGCTTAGAGCTTTGGTCATTTCATCAGTCAGTCTTTCTGCTTCTTGGCTTATCTTGTCAAGTTGCATTGTTTATCACGTTTGTTAGGTTTGGTTATTGTCTATTGCTGTCTTTAATATTTTTGCAAGAAAAAGAGTGTTGAAAACTCTTTTCAGTTTGTCTCTTGGAGAGCTTTCAGTCGTTTGATTATGTTTGGATGTGTTGAGAACACTTCTGCGATCTTAGCGCCGGTTGTGAGTTTCTGGGATAGGATTCCTTCAACTAGTTTCTGGTCGCTTTGACCAGCGACCTTTGATATCTCGGCGGAGTCTATCGCAGCGCGGTCAGGGTCTGTGATGAAGAGTGCTTTGAAGGCGTTAAGGTTTTGTTTTTGAGTTTTGGTTTTTCCCATGTTCTTGGATGCGTGGACTATTTTTGCCAAGCCTGTTGAGAGTTTTTGTGAGCCATTGTCAACGATGGTTGCGCTGTGTCTGTCTGCGTAGTATTCGCGTAGTCGGCTTAGTGAGAGCGTGAACAGGTAGAGAACAAACCAGCCGATCATGAAGATTATGCCTATTATTGCGCTGCTGCTGCCATCCTCTTTTTGCCTGTTGTACATGGATGACATGGTAAGCGAGAAGCCTATGTAATAAAGCAAAGCGGGTAACAGTGAGACGAACATCATTATTTGCACATCTTTGTGTTTCAGATGCCCGAGCTCGTGTCCGATTACGGCTTCAACTTCGCCTGAATTCAACGTTTGCAGTAATCCACTTGTGACGGCTATTCGGCTGCCAGATAAGGGAGTGCCATATGCCATCGCGTTCGGGAGTGGGATCTGTGCGAGCATCAGTTTGGGCGTGCTCACGCCGCTTTTTTGGCTGAGGTTTTCAACCATTTGATGAAGCTCTGGGTTTTCGTTTGCGGGCAATTCTTTGGCGTGGTAGAGAGCGCCGATCAAGTATGGAGATATCAGCCACTGCACAACGTTTAAACCGATGACAAAGATGGCTAAGGTGGTTATGGTTAATGAACCTACTAGGCTTAGGATTACAGCTAGAAAGAGCGTGGACAAACCGAATATGACGGCTAGGGTTCCAACCATTGATAAACGAAGTTTCCAAAGCTCCATTAAATACACCGAGGTTTTGGATGAGATGATGGCTGCTTATATTTGTTACGATATGAAAAAACTGTTTTTCGCAATAGTTTAACAGTCGATACATTTGTGTCCGTTTAACTTAGGCGCTTCAATGTTCTCAGCGCTATTAGGGTTATCCATTTGCTTGGTTTGCCTTTTGCCTCGATGTTCGTGTGCATTCTTCCAACCGGCGCAGTTTCAAGTACCCACGTGCCATCTTTTCGACGTTTTTGCATCAAGACTTCAACGGCGTCGGCAAGGCGTTCGTCTTTCGTGTAGTCAAGTTTGGTGAGAATGTCTAAGCCGCGTAAGATATTGTAGTTATAGAACCATGGGAAGCCGAGTTTGAGCCATGCTTCCTTTATAACCCTATAGTTATGGTGATCTGCTTTGAAGAGTCGGTGCATAAGCATGAATTCAGCGCCTTCTTCCACTGTTTTCCTTATTTCTCTGGGTTGGTCTTGTTTTGGTATTTCACTGAAGGCTTCCAGTGCGCAGATCGTTCCCATGAAGCAGCTGTGTTTGTCCTTGGCGTGTGCTGGCCAGTATGGGCATTGCCATCCCCCGTCTTTCATCTGAATTTTCACGAGCCATTCCAAAGCGTTTTGCAGTCGGGGGTCATTTTTGTAGCCGATGCGGATCAGCGCTGCCGACATGTTGCCAGTCAAGCAGGACATTTGTTGTTGATAATAGGCTTGTCTTGCCCACTCGTCTGGTGGCATTTGAAGTTCTCTTCCTTTTTTCTGTCGCCTTTCGTATTCCGCTAACAGTTGTTGTATGCTGGAGCCTGCGTAGAAGCCGCCTTCGTCCAGTTGAAACTTAAAAATGAATTCGCAGGCTTTTCGAACTTGTTCGTCTTTTTTGTCCATTCCTAGCTGGCTTAGGATCATTATCTGCCAAAAGGACGATTTGAATTTTGGTTGGTAAGGTCTTGTTGGGTCTTGCCAGTAGCCTTCAGCATGCTGCTTAGACATGATCTTGGCTACTATCTTGGAGGTTGGGATTGCTTTTTGTGCTGCCGTTACTTGCGGGTCATTTTCGCTTTTTTCTAGGATGTCGCGTAGGGTGAAGTATCTTACTGAAGGGTTGGTTTCTTCCAGAAGCCAGTTGATTGGGCTTCCGTTCAGGAGTTTTTGCCAGTTAATCATGAAATAAGTTCCTCGCTAGTAGAGTTTTTGTGTGGCGGGCCCGACGGGAATTGAACCCGCGACCTACGGATTAAGAGTCCGCCGCTCTAGCCTGACTGAGCCACGGGCCCGCGGAGCTTCTCTCGGAAGAGAACCTTCAGTAAGAGATATAGAGCTTACGGTGTTCGTTTCTTGTTAAATGTGGTCTGGGATTGAGCCTGATTCTTGTCCGAGGATTCGGCTCACGTCGAGATTGTTTTTCTTGCTTGCTCTGATAGTTGGGGTTGTATGGTTACTCCGACCGTTTTCCCAAAATATTTTCTTGGAGAGATAACTCCAGTGAAAGTGAACCAATCACTCGAGTGGTTTTAGCCATATGGTCATTCATGGCCAAATAGAAACTTTCCTTCTCGCTTGGTGAAAGCATGAGTCGCCACAATTGAAAAGGCGAGTTTTGAACCGTTTAAACGGTTTGTCAACACAACCTTACCGAAGAGTGAAGAGGCAAGGGCGAAAGTGAGAAATCCATC
>DATKKK010000087.1:0-3656 GCA_035542975.1 Bathyarchaeia archaeon
TAGAAAAGGCTGATGTGATTCTTTCTGCTGGAGCCGCTGGGGTTCAGCTTCTTCCGTTAAACATACTTAAAGAGTATGGAAAAAACTGTAAGATAGTGGCTGACATCAACGCCATTCCTCCGTTAGGAGTGGAAGAGTTGAAGTCAAATGTTGACGGCGAGGAATTTCTGCCAAACTTTCTCGGCATAGGTGCGTTGGCAATTGGCAAGCTGAAAAACGTGGTTGAAGTCGAATTAATAAAAAGCGCAGCAGAAGAACCGAAAGGAATATTTGACTACAAAACAGCCTACGAAATAGCCAAAAAAGCCGTAGTTGAAAGGCTCGAAAAGAAAAAGGGTTCTCAAGCTGAACTGGAGAAGTATTGGATGCCGTAGCTATATGTCAGGTGGCTATACTAACATGGAATCTAGCTCTTATAAAAATGAAAACAAGTTGCAAATCATCGAAAAACGAACAGGTTTCTTCAAGGTTAAACATCGCCAATCTGGAAATGTCTGCGAAATCGCGGACACTTTTGCAGAAATGTTCCCAATGTGGGCTGGAAGAGTATTGATCACGGCTGACAATGAAAAATGGGCTTTGACTGCCGCGCAGGTAGCAACTGGCTTGGCGACGAGCGTGATAATGTCCCCAGCTGAGGCAGCCATAGAAACCATTGTGCCTGCAGATAAAACACCAGACAATCGAACAGGCGTCTTAATTCAAGTGTACAATCGCAACAGGTTTGACTTGAAAAATCAGATGATACTTCGCATCGGACAATGCGTGATGACATGTCCGACAGCCTCAGCCTTCAACGCTATGCCGAATGCGAAGAGGAAACTGAAAGTCGGCAGGAGCATACGCTTGTTTGGTGATGGTTTTCAAAGAAAAAGCATGGTTAAAGAAAGAAAAGTCTGGAAAATCCCAGTTATGGAAGGTGAATTTATCGTTGAAGACAGTTTCGGCGCGGCAGAAGCCGTGGCTGGCGGCAACTTCCTAATCCTCGCTCAAGACAAACCATCAGGACTTAAGGCAGCAGAAGAAGCAGTAGAAGCAATTAAAACCTACGCAAGCGAAGTCATCCTGCCCTTTCCGGGCGGAATCTGTCGTTCGGGCTCGAAGGCCGGTTCCTTGAAGTATAAGCTTCGGGCTTCAACCAACCACCCTTTTTGCCCGCAACTGAGAACGCTTGTTCCAGATTCGCAGGTGCCCGAAGGTGTCAATTGTGTGTATGAGGTTGTGATTAACGGTTTGACTCTTGAAGCGGTCAAGCATGCTATGAGTGTTAGTGTGAAGGCAGCGGCAAAAACTCATGGAGTGGTTAGACTTTCAGCTGGCAATTACGGGGGCAAGCTTGGCCCGTACAAAGCGTTTTTAAAAGAGATAATAGAAGCCGTTTAGGTTTGTTTTCCCAAACTCTTATTTGAAGCTTCATAATGTAGCTTATGAATAAACCGTTCAACGTGAAAATCAATTGAGCAGCGAGAAAAAAACCTCTCTGGAACTGTTCAGGTTGAGAAAAACACTGGACACGCTAGCTCGTAAGGAAGGGCGCGGGACTGAACTCGTGTCGCTTTACGTTCCGCCTGGGAAACAGATAAGCGACGTTATGGCCACACTAAGGGACGAGTATGGTACGGCTTCGAACATAAAGTCTACGACTACTCGCAAGAACGTCATGGATGCTATCGTTAAAGTTCAGCAACGTCTAAAGCTTTTCAAAGAAGCTCCTGAGAATGGGTTGGTGATTTTTTGTGGGGCGATACCACAGAATGGTGCAGGAAGCGAAAGAATCGAAACTTACGTGATTCTTCCGCCCGAACCGATTCGCATTTACTTGTACAGGTGTGATGCACGTTTTCACACAGAGCATTTGCAGGAGCTTCTGAGAGAAAAAGAGACTTATGGTATAGTACTCGTTGACTCTTCGGAAGCCACGATTGCCACGTTGCAGGGCAGAAGACTCGAAATAGTCAGACAAATGACTTCTGGGGTGCCGGGAAAAACTCGTGCAGGAGGACAATCAGCCAGAAGGTATGAAAGGCTCAGGGAGATGAGGCTTCAAGAATACTTTACTCGTGTAGGCGAGCATGTCAACGAGATCTTTCTTCCGATTGATAATCTGAAGGGCATAATCCTCGCTGGTCCAGGTCCGACCAAGTATGATTTTGAGAAGGGCGAATACCTGAATTACATGTTGAAGAACAAGATTCTAGACGTTATCGACACGGCTTATGTTGAAGAGCAGGGTGTGAAGGAAGTTGTTGATAAGGCTCCGGAGATAATGCGGAAGATACGTTACTTGGAAGAGAGGAAGATAATGCAGCAGTTTCTCTACGAGATTGGGCATGACACAGGGTTGGTGACGTATGGTGAAGAAGATGTTAGGAGGGCGTTGGAAGCTGGCGCCGTGAAAACGTTGCTGCTTTCTGAAGAAGTAAACTATACGAGGGTTACCGTAAAATGTAGTTCTTGTGGTTATCAAGAACAGCAAACAATGAAAAGCCAACTGTTAACAAGTTTTGAGCAGAGCCTTTCGGGAAAACCCTGTCCGAAATGTAAGACGCCAACGTTAGCAGTAGCAGAAACTGAAGACTTGATAGATAATTTTGCCAAAATAGCAGAGTACACGAATACAGAAGTGGAGATAATTTCTGGCGAGACAGAAGAGGGACAGATGCTCAAGAACTCTTTCGGCGGTATAGCCGCTATATTACGCTTCAAAACCCAAAGTCAATAGAACCCTTTCAACTTCACTTTTCTCAGTGTTCTTTATCAATAGTCTCTTTTGTTTGGAAGTAAACCCTGAAATCAGCGATAGTTCCTTGTGGAAAAGCCTTGAAAATCCTTTAACTAGCTCTTTGTTGACCTTGCCTTTGACTGGTTCTTCCTTACAATAGACTTCAACCTCGCTGCCCTCAACAACAATTCTGAACTCTCTTGATTTTGGCTTGACAAACACTTCTAAAATCGAGCCTTCTTTTGTCTCTGCAATCTTCACGAGTCTTCACCACAACCTTTCGTTTTTGCATAACAGTATTTTACTTCGACATTCTTTAAAGAGAAAGAGATAAGCATCAAGCTAGATAAGAGCATACAGGTCTTCGGTATGAAGCATCCATCAGTCTACCTTGAATGGTACATTCGCACTCACGAAGCAAAATACGATTTGCGCTCAAGCGGAATAACGAGCTTGAAGTATAATGTGGATTTAGGTGAAGTCGACCTTAGCGTAAATTATCATCATGGCAACCCTGAAACCGCTAAGCTGTTGGCACGACGGTACCGTACTCAACCTGAAAACGTCTTCATCACGAGTGAAGGAGCCTCTGGTCAAAACGTGCGAATAATTCGGTATCTTGCGGAAAGAAACCCGAAGAAAACGGAAGCCATAGTCGAATATCCAACCTACGAGCCGCTTCTACGCCAAACACAAGACCATTTTATACGCGTTAAGAGGCTTGAAAGAAAGGAAAAAGAAGCGTACAGACTGGATGCTGATGCGCTTAGGAAACTTGCTTCAGAAAAAACCAGCTTGCTTGTGCTGACGAACCCTCATGGGCCAAGCGGAGCCGTGGCAAATTTAAAAGAGCTGAAAGAGATATTGGAGGTTGCACGAGAATACGACTTTTTTGTGTTATGCGACGAAATATACGCTGAATTTAACAGAAATT
>DATKKK010000088.1:0-14724 GCA_035542975.1 Bathyarchaeia archaeon
ACTATCGCGATGAATGTGCCTTCCCAAGACATGGTTGGTGTCATTACTAACGGAAATGCGGCGATTTCGGCGTAGTTGGCTAAGAAGAATACAGTGACAGACATGGCTGGGACAGTTACGGTGAAAAGAAACACTCTTGCATAGTTCAGCAGTTTTTTCAAGAAGCCAAGGTAGGCGTTGACTGCGATAATGTTTGCCAGAGCCACAGTCAAGTATATGAGGCTGTACCAGAAACGCATGTAATCTCCGAACAGATCTGTGAAGTTTCTGCTGACAAGGAGTTGTCCGAAGCCAGCTAAGGCTGCTACTTGGTATAGGTATGGCAGATGTGAGGGGAAATACCTGTCTAGCAAGCATACGAGTAGACTTATGGCTAGGAATAGATCTGTTCCTAGCAGTATGAAGAACTCTGGCTGCATTGGTAGTGCCAATTTGTGAACCGCACGCACGAATCTTTCGTTTCTGTTTATTAAATCGTATGAATTCGGAATCCAAATCCGAATTACATAATAATGGATGTTGACAGAGATAAATCTTACGTCGTAATATATCATAAATTAGCTAAAACTCAAATTACCCACCTATGAAGCGCTCTGCGTCTTTGGAAGCGCCTCTGCAAGGATCGCAAAACGCTTGCAGATCTCCTTTGCAAACGTTTCTGCGTGACCATCACGAAAACTGTCCGTAATTACAAGCTTTGGTTTGGAGCGTCTAACATACTCTACTAAACCATCAAAGTCTGAATGATCACTCAATGCTATCGTGTATTCTTTTTCACCCGTTCGTCGGCATGGCTTGCTGAACTCCCAGCCGCTAACAATAACCCGTAGAACGTCGCCTTCTAGTTTGGTTTTTGCGTTAGTGTGATAGAAGGCTATACATGATGAATTGTTGTTCAGCAGTTCTTTTCCTTCTTTTTCGTCAGCCAGTATCAACTGACCAATGTGCATTCCGTGTTGTTCACAAACTTTGGATATGTGAAAGATTTTTTCAGGCGCAACAAAAGGAGCCTTCACTCCTGCTTCCCGAAGAACATGCATGACTTCCTGAAGTTTCCCATGATACCCGAAAACATACACTGCACCCTGCTGCAATCCCTTTTCAACGAGAGAAATCAGAATGTTATTAACGTCTTTTTGAAATGGGCGTTTACAAGCTGGGTTTCCATAAGTAGCCTCCATGACAAGAACATCCGCCTCTAACACAGGTGTGTCTTCAATCCTAAAATCTCCAGTGTAAGCAACCCTTGTTCCTTCCGAATTCTCAACAAGCACCTGTGCCGCACCCAAAATGTGGTCAGCTGGAAAAAGCGTCATCTTCTCTTCTCCAAGCTGAACTGGTTCGCCATAATCAACAGTTTCAACGCGACCCTGCATCAAAAAATGTGGTCCCATCAAAGCGTCAATCAAATCTTTAGTGACCTCGGTCATCACCACTTTTTCGGATTTTCGGAGACTTTCATGCAGTCCAATCATGTGGTCAGAGTGGGCGTGGGTGACTACTCTTAATGGTTTAGTTTGGTCGAAGGCGTCGCATGCAACATGGTTGCCGAGCTGAACTGCTCCTCTCTCGGTTATGTTAGCTTTCAAAGACATGCCCGCATCAACCGTTCTCTATTTTTCTAAACGTTAATTGAAGTGAGCCAGTCGATGAGTCTTCTGGGGTTTTCAGTCTCTATCTTGACTCTTATAGGTCCTAGAGGCGACTCCGCCCTTTCTTTTGAGAAAGAAACGTGTCCTGCGTAGGCAACTTGCTTGTTAAGACAGAAGTTAACGGTTTTTCCATCAATTCCTTCAAAAAAGACTTTTCTCGCTGCAGAACGGATGCATTCTCGTCGCAGTAAATTGTAAAGTTTGGTGAGAGCCTCGGGTTCTCTGCTCTCCGCAGTTAGTAGACACCCCCTATTTATAGGTTGAATCTTGGTTTGGATGTTGCCGAAGATGTTTTCTACGGCTGTTCTGACTTTTTCTGGGGATTCAGTCGGGTTGATTTCGGCTTCTACATGAACGTTTATTTCTTCCATTTTTCCTCAGCCTTTTTCAGGTTTTCTTTTGCTTTTCTTTTTGCGGTTTGAAAGTCTTCTTCGTTGATAATCATGTACTCAGCCATGGCTATGGCGTTTCCTAATCCGACGCCTAGCTCTCGTTTGTCTCTTTCATTAAAAATCTTCCAGTTTGCTGGGTCGTCGCTTCGTTGCCGATGGTATAATCGTTTGAACCTTGTTTCTGGAGAAGAATGAACTGCTATGAGAGTAAACTGTGAGAAATTCTTTCTGAATTCTTCAACTTCGCTCAAGCTTCTTATGCCGTCTACGAAAACTTTCTGTGTTTTTGCTTTTGCGGTTTGTGGGATGCATCTTTTGGCTATGACGCTGTCTCCTTCTGCTTGCCTCAGCTCAAGCATTACTTTTCCAATGTTTACAGGCGTCGGCTCTAAACCTCTCTTCTTTGCTTCTTCTCTCACCACATCACCCATCACTACAACATCGTAGCCGCTTTCTACTGCAACACTCATAACGAGCGATTTTCCTGACCCTGGCATTCCTGCCACGCCGATGACGAGTTTATCGTTAGCCATTACGCACCATTCCGCGATTATGTTTGCGTGCTAACAGATTTGTGTTTCATGTTAAAAGCATTTATGAAAGAAACGTGTGAAGGTTTAAGCGAGAGAACTGTTATGACGGGGTCTATACGAAGCTTCATAGCTTTTGACATTGACAGCGAGACGATACTGAAGAAGATGGCTGCTGTTCAGAACTTGTTAGTTAAAACTGGAGCAGATTTGAAACCTGTTGAAACCAAGAACATTCACGTCACGGTTCGATTTCTCGGCGACATCCGTCCAGAAACTGTTGAAAAAATATTTGAAGAAATGAAAAAGGTTCAATTCACAGCGTTCGATGTTAAGATTCACGGGGTTGGTGCTTTTCCAAACGTGAATTATCCGCGTGTTGTCTGGGCTGGAATAACTGAAGGTGCCGATCAACTGCGGAGTGTTTTCAGTCAACTTGAACCTTGTTTGCGCAGTCTAGGGTTTGCTCCTGACTCGAGAGGGTTCAGTCCACACTTAACGATTGCTCGCGTGAGGTCGGGCAGAAACAAGGCGGAGCTTGCTCGATGTATAGATGAAAACGTAAACTTGGATTTTGGATCTCTAAAGGCTGCATGTCTAAGACTAAAAAGCAGCGACTTAACTCCGCAAGGACCCATTTACTCAACACTGAAAGAGTTTTGTCCGTAAAAACAGAGAAAGGATTATGATTATGCAGGAAAACATTGAAAAAATTTGTGCAGCAGTTCTGAAACAGATCATGCCTAGCAAGAAGGATCGAGATAAAATCTTGGTTTTGGCTAGGAAGCTTGAGGAGAAAGTGGTTTCTGCGTGCGAAGAGTTAGGTGTTGAAGCTGAGGTGCGTGCTGAGGGTTCTGTGGCGAAGGACACGTGGCTCAGCGAAGAGCCCGATATTGATGTTTTCATGCGTGTGTCGACCAAGATTCCGCGTGAATCTCTCGGAAAAGTCTGCTTGAGAGTTGCCAGGAAAGCCACTAGGGGTTCGAAGCAGGTCGAAAGGTTCGCTGAGCATCCTTATCTCGAAGCCTTCGTGGATGGCGTGCGCGTGAACATCGTGCCTTGTTATGATGTGAAGCGTGGAGACTGGCACAGTGCAACTGACCGAACGCCTTACCACACAAACTACATTCGAAAGCATCTGGATACCGAATTGCGCAACGAGGTGCGGTTGCTCAAAAGGTTCATGAAGGGTGTAGGCGTTTACGGCGCAGAAATCAAGGTGGGCGGTTTTAGTGGTTACTTGTGTGAGCTTCTTGTGTTGCGTTATGGCGGTTTTGTGAGTGTGCTGAAGGCTTTTGCTGGCAACAGCAAACGTATAGTCGTTGACATCGAAGAGCACTACAAAGGCAGAGAAAATGAGCTTGAGCTTCTGTTCAAGGAACCGTTGGTTATGGTTGACCCCGTGGATAAAGGCAGGAACGTGGCGTCAGCCGTGCAAGTGGAGAAGCTGCATAACTTTGTGGCTGCAGCAAGAGCCTTTCTCAACAAGCCTGGCAAACGTTTCTTCTACCCCCCTGAGACTGTGGCCTTGTCTGCAAAAGAACTGAAGAAGACGCTTGCAGAAAGGGGCTCAAAAATCGTGACAGTACTCTTCGGCAAGATTGATGTGGTTCCAGACATCCTGTGGGGGCAGCTTTACAAATCTCAACGTTCCTTGCGCAAGCTCGTTGAACTGAATGACTTCAAGATGCTGAGAGATGTCGTTTGGAGCGACGAGAAGACGTTGTGCATGTTCATTTTTGAGCTTGAAGACTGTTGTGTCCCGCTAGTGAAGAAGCATCTTGGACCGCCGCTTGACAAGGAACTTGAATGCGAGAATTTCTTAGCAAAGTATGTAAGTAAGCCTGAGGCGGTTGTTGGACCGTACGTTGAGAATGGAAGATGGGTGGTTCAAATCCACAGAAAATACACTGATGCATGCGTGTTGCTTCAGGAGAAGCTGAAGGATGGAGGAAGGAATGCGGGTGTGGCTGAAAGGGTCTCGCTGGTTCTTCGCAAAGGCTTCAAGGTTCTGCTCAATGAAGAGTTGGCAGATATTTATATGAAGAATCGTGAGTTTGCAAAGTTTATCACGGAGTTTTTGTCGGGCAAGCCTAGATGGTTAGAACCCGCCTAGATATAGAACAATCAAGGCTAATCCGAGCAAACAAGTATAGATTGCAAAGTAATGGAATTTTCTGCTTGCCACCGTTTTCGAAACAAGTTTTATGGCGACGTAACCTGCAATCATTGCCACCGCTATTCCAACCAGAAGCTCTGCAGAACTGATTCCTTGAACAACTAGCTGGCCACGTTGTTTGTAAGCCTCCACAATTAGATCTCCCAGTACGGCTGGGATAGAAAGTAGAAAGGAGAATTTGAATGCCTTTTCTCTTTTTAACCCGAGCAACAGTGCACTTGAGATTGTCATTCCGCTTCTTGAAAGACCTGGGAAAATTGCTAAACCTTGAGCTGCACCTATTACGAGCGCCATGGCGTAGCTTATGGAATCCATGTTTTCCTTCCCGATTTTCGACATGTAGACTATAGTGGCGCTCACGAGGAAAGTTATTCCGATTACTAAAATCGTCTGCAGAGTGTTTTCAAGGAATTCCACGTAAAGCAGGCCTATTACTGCCGTAGGGATGGTTGCTACGATTATGAGCGGTATGAACTGACCGTATTCTGATTTGAAGTCAAGGTGAAACAAGGCTGAGAGAATGTTTTTAACCTCTCTTCTAAAGTAGAACACGACCACGATCAGCGTTCCAACGTGCAGGGTTATGTTGAAGAGTGGTGTGGCTGTTAAACCAAAGAAATGCTCGACTATTATGAGATGCGCCGTGCTCGAGATCGGCAACCATTCTGCGAAGCCTTGGATTAAGCCTAGGATTATTACTTCTAACAAGTGCTCCAAACGTTTCACGCCTGTTTGCTTCACTTTCTATTTTCTGGGTAGGTTTAAAAGATTACTCAAGCTAAGATGTAAAAGCGAGGATTTAACATGAGCGAATATCCGCTTGGAAGCAAGAGCGACCGAGAGATACTGGCAAAGATGCCAACTGAAAAGCTGCTTGACTATTTATTCTTACAGATTCGAAACCTATGGCGCATTGACGGCTTATATTTTCTCGGCATAGAAAAAAAGTTCGGCACTGAGGCTGCGACGGAGATTGATGCGGAAGTCTGGGCAACCATGGCAGCGATCGAAGCGAAAAGCTTGCAGAAAATGTTTCAAGTTGCCGAAAACCCTGAAGTTCCAAAGATCGTTGAGCTTTTGCGCAAGTCAAGCTGGGCTTTAGACCAGCCTTTTAAAACTGTTGAAATAAACGATAAACGAGCTACTTTGAGCGTGGACAGGTGTAGGACGCAGGAAGCACGATTGAACAAAAGTCTTGCCGAATTTCCATGCAAGCGAGTTCGGTTTGACTATTTGAAGAACTTTGCGAAAACGTTGAACCCAAAAGTGGAAGTGAACTGCTTGGTCTGTCCGCCAGATAAGCACCCGAACGGACAATGGTGTAAATGGGAAATGACCCTTCTAGTCTGAGGAGCCAAAGCCTCAGCATAATGTTGGATGACGAAGATGAAGAGAAAAAAGGGTTACAAACGCGGGTATCCGGTAGCGCTTCTTGTGGGTTTGGAAGATGACCACGCATTTTTGTGGCAAGTATTCAGTCAAGTCGTAAAACTACACCTTACGTTGAAGCTTGACGGAAAGAGAACAGACGAAAGCGTTCTATATAATTTTCACGAATCTGTGGTTGATGCGTTGAGACCAGCACTCAAAGAGGGGGTAAGAAGTATCATGGTTACAGCTCCGATGAAAACCACTTATGCCGCAGACTTTTTAGACCACGTACGAAAACATCATGCATACCTTATTCGATCGAAGAGTTCGAATAGGGCAACGTTCGTCGAGCTAGTCGGCTCCGCCGATCAGCTTCACAAGGTGGCTGAAATGGTTAAAACCAAAGAATTCCGCAAACTGATCGCAGAAACAACTTCAGTGGAAGCCGATCAAATCGTCGACGCGTTGGAAAAACATCTTTACAGCAGTAGCTCGCTCGTTTTGTTTTCGCTCAAAGAAATCGAAGATATGATTTACGACCGAGAAAAACCTGATGGTTTCCGAATGGAACATCTGATGCTTACAGACAAATTTCTTGCTGATAATAAGGACAAAGACAGGGTTCACAGATTGTTACAGGTTTCACGGAATAAAGGAGTAAAAACGATAATAGTCAAGGCAGAAACGTCTGCTGGTAAACGAATCAGTCAATTCGGAGGCATTACTTTCTTCGCCATACCTACCACATCCGAACGCGAAGATCGAATCTAAAAAGTGTTCAAGTGAAGTTTGTATCATGCTAGAAATTTGCCGTTCTTGTAGAACAACTCGCCATCAGCGTAAATTTCTCCGCCCTTCTTCATGTCCTTCAGTATATCCCAGTGTATAGCCGACTTATTCACCCCACCCGCCTCAGGATAAGCCTCACCAACAGCAAAGTGTACAGTCCCGCCCATCTTCTCGTCGAAAAGCATCTCCTTTGTAAACCTCGTAATACCATAATTTGTTCCAATAGCCGCTTCGCCAATACGATCGGCGCCCTTAATCTTTATCAACTCCTTCAGCAAGTCTTCACCCTTGGCGGCAGAAGCCTTCACGATCTTGCCGTTCTTGAACGTGAAAGAAATGTCTTCCACCTCTCTTCCCATGTAAATGCCTGGAAACGTGAAACGTATCTTGCCGTTAGCCGAATTGTCAACTGGTGCGGTAAAGATTTCTCCGTCAGGCATATTCTTTTCTCCGCTACAGTTAACCCATTTTCTGTCCTTAACGCTGAAAGTCAAATCGGTGTCTTCGCCTACTACGTGAATCTTCTTCGCTTTGTTCAGGAAACTGCAGATTTTTTCCTGTTTCACGCGAATCTTCTTCCACTCGCCAATCGGGTCTTTCTTGTCAACGAGGCAACTGCTGTAAACAAAGTCTTCATACTCAGGCAAAGCCATCGAAGCTTCCTGCGCCTGATCAGTTATCGGAAAAGGCAAACCCGTCCATCGAAGGCTTCCATCAGACACCCGCTTGAAGAAGATTTCCATCAGCTCGCTCCTCGAAGCCTGGCTTGTCCTTATCACGGCAGGGTCTATGTTCGTCAGTCTCTTCGGGTTCGGCTCACAGAATATGCCTATGCTAACATCCATGTTCTCGTAGATGAATTTGACGAACGGAGACACAAACTTCAGTTGATGATTCTTGGCAATCTTGAAAAACAGGTAGTCAACTTCAAGGCTTGGCAACATCCACGGGTAAGCACCAGTAAGCAAACACTCCTTATAAATTTCGGTCATCAGCGGAGCTGCCGCCGCTGGGCCTCTTATAACAACTTTTTCTTTAGGTTTCACAGCCACGCTATAACGGACGCAAAGTTGTGCAAGTTTCTCGATTCTTTTGTCAACCATTCCTTCTCACTAACCAAACAACCTTATGAATATCACACGCTCATCTAGTTCTTTGTTTGAGTTTTTATGACTTGTGGAGAAAAGCAATTAACAGGTTATGCGGTTACCAATTTTCTTATGAACTGTTTCATCTCAGGTCCATGTTTCATTCCATAGTAGATCTCAGCAATCTTTGCCGCCATAGGGATCGCCACTTGCTTGACAAGCTTGTAGAACGTTGGGTTCTGTATTCGCTGTTCCAGAAAAGTGTCCCGCCAGATTCTGACGTTGTACTCCCAACAGCGAGTGATGAACTCCCACCGTGCCCTCGTAAGAGAATCAAGCTCAGCTCCGCTTTTATTCATCAATAAACAGTTTTCAAGCGGAACAAAAAACAGAGGCACGTAGAAGGCGTTGTAATCTTTCAAATCATCCATTAATTCAAGCGTTTCGATAACATCTTCTTCTTTCTCGTCTGGCAACCCCACAATAAGAGTGCCAAGCGGATACCAATTGTTATCATTCAATATTCCAAAAGCTTGACTGACTGTCTCAGGCCACTGCTCGGGCTTGAAAGGAAGCATCTTTCCAGCCATAAACTTCCGCATAAGCCTAACGCTTCCAGTCTCAACGCCCGTCTCAGAAGTCACAATGCGTTTCTTCCCATGACTGTACCAGTTATACTCTACTAGGATTTCCGCCATTTCCCTAATCAATTCAGGGTCGTGAACGACAGGAGCCAGAGACATGTGTGCGGGTTGTATAGCCTTTACTCCAGGATGCCCTGCCACGCTCTTAACAAGCTTCAACACAGCTTCTCTGTCTGGAATGAAAGTCTTGTCTTTAGAACCGTACAGAAAGATGTCTTCAGTGACGAGCGTTATGTGGTCGCTACCTTCTCGCGTGGTTAATTCCACTTCTTTCATGATTTTTTCCATTGGCACGTCACGTTTTTTCTGCATGGTAGGCGTGCAGAACTGGCAGTTTCGACCGCAGCCTCTGGAGATTTCGACACATCCATGGATAGCCATGTGCCTAATCATTGGTACCTGCTCGTTCTCAGAATTCTTCTCAACGCGAACCACGGGTGGAAGAGGCTCTCCATTAGCTGCTTTGCGGAAAATTTTCTTAACTGCCTCTTCTCCTTCACCGATGACCACGCATTCTACGCCGTAGCTTTCCGCTACTTTCTTGCGTTCAAGCTGCCACGCGCCAAAACCGCCCACAATCACCTTCGGCTTATAGGTTTGAATGCTTCGGTGTTTAACGAGAGCTTTGAACTCAATAGTGTTCATAGGCTCGCCTCCACCGACTATTGAAGAATAAGTCTTACTCACGTAGCCCATTCCTGTTGGGTCCATGGTAGAAATTCCCACTACCTTAGTTTCTGGACCCACGAACCTGTCCAAGTCGAAGGGGTGAACCACCGCCACTTCAGACTCGGTAAAACCGCTTTCCAGAAGAACCGCTTCTATTTTTCTTAAACCATATGGTGCGTACTTTGCCCTTCCATCACTACCGCGTCCCGCGTGCGGATATAGTTTTTTTCTAACAAGCCACAAAGGTACAGGACCCTTGGCGAATCCGCCGACGAAAGCAATAAAGGGACTATTGTAGAAATCACTCATCTCAGTGGCCGAAGCCGTTAACACTATTTTTGTGCCAGAATTTTCCGTCATCTGTTCTCTCCTTCATCGCACGCTCAAACAGATTCTTTATAGGCTTATTAAGAATTATTGTTGGCCAGCCAATAAAATGCTGTATAGCCCGCAAGAATGCGTGCTAGCCGCAACAAGTAGTATGTTCCTAAGAGTTTTTATTTTAATGTATCATTAGATGTTTTGGGAGAGCACGTGAATTTCAATTACCCAAAGGTTCGTTTTGAATGCTTGAAATGTGCACTTTGTTGTGGCGACACAAAAACACGCGTTAGACGTATTCTTTTATTGAAGAAAGAAACTGAGCGAATTTCCGAAGCAACATCAAAAACCATCACGGAATTCGCTGAGAGAATTAAGGGGCATTCCCCCTATGTTTATGAGATGCGAAAAACAGCACAAAACGGAAAATGCGTTTTTCTTAAGGACGATCGTTGCATCATTTACATGCTGAGACCTGTAATCTGCAGGTTTTATCCCTTCGAATTAAAAGTGACAAAAGATGGCGGGCATGAGTTTTGTTTTACTGAAGAGTGCTTAGGCATAAGAAAAGGCAAAATGTTGAAAAAAGAATATTTTAATGATCTGCTTAAACAGCTCCATCAAAGTGTTGAATAATAACAGTTAAGTTCAGTTTTTTGTTATTATTTTTTCTGAACCTCAGTATCTACGTTGATTTTCGCGTGCTGCTTACACTGTTAAGCAAGTAGACGTTCGCATCAGCGTAAGTTTCTGTGTTATTTCGAAGTGTGGGAGCTTTAATCACGAGTGGGCGTCTTTGTATGTGTTTGTGTCCGCATTCGCATTCGAAACCAATGATTTTGCTCCCACGCTTCAACTCGCGCCATTTCTTGCCGTTGCAGTGGATTAGTTGTTTGTGAATCTTCCACAGAATCTTGGCTTCATTAGAGGTTATTGGAGCATAGTGTTTTGCCGATGTAAAGTACCATGTTGCGTAGATTATGAAGGCTGTCCATAATGTGATTCCGATTATTTCAAACGTGTGACCTTCGAACATGTGTTTTCACCTTGTGTGTTTGTGTTCTACACATATACGACGTGTCTCTATGGGGACATATCGACACTAGAAAATAGTGTATCTTACGATATAAGCATTATCTCAACTTTCGGCTACTCCAACATAAAACTAAAACTGCTCAAGCACATCCTTCTTCTCAACAATATAACCACAATAATGACACTTCAACAACAAAGGCTCATCGCACTCAACATAAAACTTCGCCTTCACAGGCTCATTACTATTACTGATACACGCAGGATTAGCGCACTTGATAATGTTCTCAATAGCCTTCGGCAACTTTACCTCCTGTTTTCTCACCACTTTATAATCTCGAATAATGTTAATCGTCGCACGTGGAGCCAACAACGCAATCATATGCAATTCCTTCGGATTCAACTCGCGTCCTTCAATCTTCACGATGTCCTTCGTCCTAAACCGCTTGCTTGGCACGTTAATCGCAATAGTAATTGTTCCTTTCTCGCGACCCGTTATACCCAAAATCTTAACAACATCCAAAGCATGCCCGCCTGTGATGTGATCGATAACCGTGCCATCCTTAATCTTTGCTACGTATAACTCTCTTTCACTCATACAAAACCGCACCTGAACAGAGGCTATATGCCGAACATAGATAAAAGATTTGATCTTAACAAAAGGTTCAAAACGCGTTCGACTTTTGGGGTAAAAGAGTTATTTAGGAGATGTATAGAGTTGTTGTTCTGGGTATAAGTTTGGAATTCAAAGACAGAGACATAATCTCGATCAAAGATTTTTCACTAGAAGAAATTAACCATGTTTTCAAAACTTCCAAAACCATGGAGCCCCTAGCTGAAAAAGGCTCGGAAATGCTCAGAGGGAAAATTCTCGCAACACTATTCTTCGAAGCTAGCACACGTACACGCTTAAGCTTTGAAGCAGCCATGCAAAAACTCGGCGGCTCTACAATAGGCTTTGCAGAAGCAGAAATGGCATCAGTAAAAAAAGGTGAAAACCTCGCCGACACCATCCGCACCGTAGAGAACTACGCCGACGTGATAGCCATGAGACACCCGTTGGAAGGTGCAGCCAGACTTGCCGCAGAATTCGCAAAAATTCCAATAATCAACGCAGGCAGCGGCGCAGAAGAACACCCGACCCAAGCGCTCCTAGACATGTACACCATGAAAAAAGAAAAGGGCAAAATCGACGGGCTCAAAATAGCTTTAGTAGGTGACCTCAGATACGGAAGAACCGTCCACAGCCTAGCCTACGCATTAAGTCTTTACGACATAGAGCTGTACTTAATCTCGCCAGAAACCCTGAAAATGCGAAGAGAAGTCATTCAAACTATAAAAGGCAAGATTCCAGTAATCGAAAAAACAAGCCTCGAAAAAATAATTCCCGTAATCGATGTTTTGTACGTCACGCGAATACAAAAAGAACGCTTCCCAGACCCTGCGGAATACGCGAAAGTCAAAGGTTCATACAGAATAGATCTTGAAACGTTGAAGGAAGCAAAGAAAGATCTCATAATTTTGCATCCTCTTCCGAGAGTTGATGAGATAGCTCCTGAAGTGGATTTTACTCAGTATGCGCGGTATTTTCAGCAAGTTTGGAACGGCATAGTCGTCAGGATGGCACTTTTAGCGTTGATTCTTGGCGCAGCAAAATAGCCGAGTTTATACGGAAGCAAACCTGTCCAGAATAGTTAATATGCTCACTGCCCCGCATGATGGGCATTTCGGTAGCAAACCAAACCAGCTTTTCTTGCAGTTTACACAGTAAGTCATTTTACGGTCGTACGTGAAAAATTCAACACTGTTGCTTTCGATGATATGCTCGGTGACAGACATGAGATCTTCTGGTTTGTATTCAACCTCTCCAAGCTCTATTACGGCTAAAGAGCCACCTGCGCGGAGTTTTTGCAGCTTCTCAACTATCGGCGAGTCGAAAGATACCTTGTTGCCTTGAAGCGTTAGTCTGTCAACTGTAGAATAGAACGGTTTCTCTCTTGTTCCTGAAAAGCGAACCTTCGCAACGCCGTACCTTTCAATATCTAGCTGTGCTAATCTCTCAGAAGCCTCAAGACTTGGCAAAACTGCTGGAAGAAGACGTTTTCCACGTTTTCTACCCGTCTTCTGCGTAAACTCGTTAACAGTTTGCACAGTTTCTTCGGTAAACCCCAAAGTCTTCTCATCTGCACTCGCATTTTTTTCGCAGAATGCTTCCATAGTCTCCTTAAAACCTGCAAAATTTATAATCCAAGAGCAATTTTCGAGCCTAAAATACTTGTCAGCGTTAGCATCCTGCATCAAGAATGGAAGCAGTTTTTGGTCATGTTGCTTAAGTGTTCGATGTTTAATCTCCAGAGCGTGAGTTGCCATTTCCAGTCTCTCGCATAAAATCTCAAAGAACTTGGGCTTGTCTTTTTCTGCCTCGTGCGCTATTCTAGGAAGGTTGATGGTAACACTGCCTAAGCAGCCTGTTCGTAAAGTGTCGATTTCCCAGTCTCCGCTCAATTCAGTTCCAAGCTTGTCTCCTGAAGCTGAAAAAACGATGTGCTGCTGAGCTTTTCCAGTGAGGTTTGCGAAGTATAATACGCCTTTTTCTGAAGCTAGAGCATGAGCTTTAAGAAGAATCGCTTTGGCTCGCGCGTCTGCAAATGTTTGTGAACGCATTTTTACGATAATTTTTGGGTTGAAAATCGGTTTGAATGCACTTTGTTCCTCCATGACTTCTATGATGAGGGAAGCTAGTAGTTGACTTTCTTCAGTAAAGTCGCCATACTTGCCTACTTTTTTTCCAGAAGCACCAATTGCAGGTTTTTCAACCAGGAAATCTGGAACAGTCAGTTCGAAACCCAAAGAAGCGTTCGCGTACATGTTAATGTTCAAGATAAATAGTCGTAAGCAGTCCTTGATTTTTGAAGGTTCAAGTCCTTTTGCATAAGGAGCGAGAAAAACGTTAAAGTAGTCAAAGGTTTGGGTTTCGCTTATTTCTCTTGCACCATGAAGAACAATGCCTAATACAGCATTCAGTGCGGATTCCAAGCTTTTAGGTGCTGGGCATGAAAGCTGAACAGCGTTTATCTTTTCAAGGTCTAAGCCCTTTTGGAAGAAGAATCTCAGATCATGCATAGCCTCCTTTGGCTTCAATATCCAAGAGCTTAAACCGTTGATGTGGAATATGCCAGAAAGGTGGGCGTCTGCGATGTCTCTTGGAAAAACGTTCAGGAGCGTGTATTCTTTGAAGACTGCGTTTCCTGCTGTTTCAAGAATGGAAGCTGATTCTTGAGAAGCTTTGCTTTTTGTCTCTACGAGCGCGGCAACTTCGTGAACGGGAAGCCCTAAACGGGTAAGTTTGTTTCTTTGTTCTTCTAAACCTTTTTCGATCAGGATTGCGTTTACGACTTCTCTAACGAGTGGTGCGGTTAAGTATTTTGTTTTCGACTTAAGCAGTTGTCTTTCTGCTTCTTTTGCTACTTTTTGGGCGAGTTCAGCGGGCATTCTTGCTTCTTTTATGAGCGAGTTTGCGATCTTGTTGGCATCAAACTCTTCAAGCGCGAACCGTGACGTGCGAACCAGCATCCCTTTTTGTCTAGAGGCTTTTTTTTCAACACGATCCGCAACATCAATAACCATTTTACCCAAATCAGTTAAGCAGTATTTTCTTGCTTCCACGTCCGCCTCAATCAAGTCTGCCTTTAGCAAAAACTTCAGATGATAGGCAAACCTTCCCGCATCCCTGCTTGGGTTCATCTTCAAAGAACTCATTAATTCACTGTACGAAAGAGGTCCCTTGTCAAAAAACAGGTTTAAAATCTGCAGTCTGGTAGGTGATGACACAGCCTTGAGGATTTTGACTCCTCGCACTCGATGCGGAACAGACACGCCTACCAGCAGCCTCCTTTCAAGGGCAGAGTATTATCTGCGGTAAGAGTTTAAAGCTTAAGGGAACACTTTATCTTTATGCTCAAATTTTTATAAACGTCAGTAAGGGGCTGTCGGCTAGCTTGGTCTAGGCTATGAGCCTCGGGCGTTCGTGACCCCGGTTCAAATCCGGGCAGCCCCA
>DATKKK010000089.1:0-9213 GCA_035542975.1 Bathyarchaeia archaeon
TCAGACCGCGTTGGAATACTGCACAGAGGAAAACTGCTAGTATGCGAGACGCCCAAGAAACTTAAAGACAGCATCCCAGGCGGTGACATCGTGGAAATCCAGCTTGAAAAAGAGCCGCCAGCACAGATTATCAAGGAACTCAAGGGGTTCAAGGAAGTCGTGGACATAGTAAACATACAACCTTCCAGTTTACGCCTTTACCTGAACAACGTCGAAGAATTTGTCCCTCGCATGATGAACATGTTAGTCAAGAAAAGCGTGCCAATCAAGTCAATACACATGACCGAACCAAGCCTCGACGACGTGTTCGTACACTACACGGGCTTGACGATTGAAGAGGCTCAGAAAGGTGGAGAGTGAGCTCTAGACGAACAAGCTTCTGCTCGTGGTCGAAAGAGACGTCCGCCTCTTCTTCCAGTACAAATTCCTGATCATCATGCGCGCAATATGGTTCGTCTCACAGATAGTCCTGTTCGGACTGATTGCCTCACAACTCATCAACACACAAATCGTTCCAGACTACTTCCACTACTACGTGGCAGGACTTTCAGTCATGACACTCTACTCAGCAGCCATCTTCATAGGGTTCGACATCTACGAAGAAGCCGAACACGGCGTCTTCGAATACCTACTCGCCCTACCAGTCACAAGAAAGCAGTTAGTGCTAGGACGATCCATAGGCGGAGGCTTACGAGCATTCATTTACGTGGGACCCCTAATGGCATTATCCCTATACGTCATAGGCTCGCTTAACCCTCTAAACTTTTTAGTAACTTTACTTGCGCTTTTCCTGTTCGCCTTCGGCGTCTCAGGCATGAGCATCACGATAGCCGTGGCGATAAAATCCAGCGACCGTTTTGACATTCTGATGGGAGTCCTAGACGCCCTTATCGTCCGCTTGAGCACCGCCATGTACCCCTTGGCGATCGTTCAGAGCGCAAACCCTCTGTACGGTGGAGTCGCAAGTTTCAACCCACTCACGTTCGTCTCAGACCTGTTCCGCTGGGGAACCAACATCATAACCCTAGACAACCCCTTACTGCCCTTGCTCGGGGTAATAGCGTTCTTCGGGTTCTTCACGTTTATAGGCGTAGTAATCTACGACAGACGCATAGAAGGAGGAGGCTGGCAGTAGTTGAAAGGAATCCTCTACATGCTAGAACATGACTTCCGCAACTTCTTCCGCTACAAATGGTGGCTCGTAGGCTTAATTAGCATGAACCTAGCTGACTTGTTCATAATGGCCATCGTTTACAACCGCATGCTAAGCACAAGCGTGCAAGAACAAATCACGAGCTACTTCAACTTCTTTGCCCCAGGTCTCGCCGTCACGGGTTTATTTGCCTCCGCGTTTATGATTGGTCGTGAGATAAACATGGAACGTAGAAGAGAGGTACATCATTACATGCTAAGTTTGCCCATGACAAGGCTCGATTTAGCTGTTGGGCGCGTGCTTTCAGGCGGACTTCGCGGCATGCTCTACATGTCGCCTCTTCTAGTAACCTGCTTCATTTTCCTCGGTCTCCCAACCTTTACCCAACTACTCCTCATCCTAGCCGTCCTCTTCTTGCTAGCCACGGGCATCTCTGGCTTAAGCATAGCCATAGCCGTATCAACGGCAAGCCTAGAAAAATTCATAACCGCCCGAGGCTTGGTCTACTACACGTTATTCTTCTGCAGCAGCGTCTTCTACCCACTCTCCCTAATTCAACAGCTAGGAAAAGATGGTAAATTCCCACAGTTTCTCGTAACCTTGGCTGAAATCAACCCGTTGAGCAGCGCATCAGACATGATTCGCTCTTTCCTGCTTCCAAACTACATGCCTTTCTCCTTGAACATGGTCGCAAACGTTATTGTCTTTTCCACAATCTTCACGTTCAGTGCAGCCTTCGCCTACATGAAGATTATAGAAAGAAAATAACGTTTTTCACGGTTAAATTTATGAACATAAATGACATATCTTCTTACCTTCCAACCTTGACGGGCTTGATTTGAAGGTTAACTCTATGGACGAAGTGAAAACCATCTTTGAACCGCAAAGCGTCATTCTGATAGGCTCAAGCACAATTAAAGAAAAAGTCGGAATGGCTTCACCGCAACTTTTCAAAAGCGTAACCTACAACATGAAAAAATTTTTCCGTGATAAGACCTACGTTTTAGACGTTGACGGAAAAAACAGACATGCTGACTTATACAAATCAGCGAAGAAGCCTGAGCTCGCGGTCATCATGCTTCCTCCAGACCAGTCTGTGGTTGAAGCCGAAAAATCTGCGAAAGCCGGCGTCAAAGCACTTGTCATGATCACAGGTGGCTACAAAAATCCACAACGCCAACGATTGCTCAAGCTTAAAGAGAAATACGGTGTGCGAATTCTGGGTCCAAACACGATAATGGGTGTGATAAACACTGCCAACGGTTTAAACACGACCTTTGAACGGAACACGATGCCGACGAAAGGAAACATTGCCGTCATCTCGCAGAGCGGAGGAGTCGGCGCATGCCTACTCGACTGGGCATGCTTCTACAAGATCGGAATAAGCAAATTCGCCTTCGTCGGCGACAAAATAGACGTTGATGACGTGGATTTGCTGCAGTATTTCGGCGAGGACAAGAACACTAGAGTCATATGTCTCTACATGGAAGGAATAAAGAACGGACGCAAATTCATAGAAGAAGCAAGAAAAATTGTTAAGAAAAAACCAATACTGGCCTTAAAAGGCGGAATAACAAAGGAATCTGCACAAAGAGCCAAATCGCATACCGCTTCAATCGCTGGTTCAGATGAAGTCTTCGACGCTGCGTTCAAGAAGGCGGGAATTATTCGAGTTGAGAACGTTGAAGAGTTGATGAACGCCGCCATAGCACTTTCGAAGCAGCCGCCCATGCAAGGAGACAACGTGGCCATAGTAAGCAACGTGGGCGGACCAGCCATATTAACAGGAGATGCAGTCGCCAGAAATGGCTTAAAACTTGCAACACTATCTGAGAAGATCAAAACTACAATTGAAAGCTTGTATCCTGGCGTTGACGCAACCAACCCCATAGACATGATTGCCGACGCTAGAGCGGATCGATACCAAAAAGTGCTCGAGCTCGTTTTAAGCGACAAGAACGTGGACGGCGTGCTCGTGATTAACATGCTTAAGTCGACTTTCTTTGAGCCCTCAGACGCTAAAGTAATTCCAAAAGTAGCAAAAGAGTATTCTCGTAAACCTGTTGTTGATGTTCCTGCAGGAGGTGAAGACTTCGAGCTGGTGCACAAAGCTTTGCGCAATTCAAATGTTCCTGTGTACAATTTGCCTGAAAAAGCCGTGAAAGCTCTAAAAGTTTTGCGAACATACGGTTTGATTGTTAAGCATTAAATATATGTTGCTGGATGCAGATTCTATTCTAAACAGCAGCCTCTCCTCCTTAGGTGAAACGTTGGCACAGTACACAAAAAACTTAAGTAAAGACTTAGTTGAACAGATTCTTGGTTTTTGTAGTGTTGTTGCTGGTTCGGGCAAGGTGACTGCGGCGTGTCGATGCAGTGATTTTGCTCTGGGGTTGTCTATCGACAAAAAAACCGTGGACGTTCTGCTGGTTATTTGTGGTTTTCAGCCTAGGTTGATGTCTTATTTTAAGGTTTTTGATGGTTGTAACGTGGCTATTCTAGCGGTTGATCAATGGGTTTTTGAACGAGATGTCGACAGAGGATTTCTCGGCGAGGCGTTGGCTGGTGGACTGATCTTTCCTTATGACACATTAGTGAATCCTGAATACTTTCGTGAGCAAGAAATCAAGTTGAAGAAACGCTTGGTTATAGAGCTTTTAGAAAATCTTGTATTAGGTTTTCCAGAGCTTTCCTATGAAATGTTCATTAAGCCTGAGTATTTCATGTACGAAACCATGCTGAGTAGAGCGAGACTTTTTCCGCCAACGATGTACAGTTCATTGGAATTTATCCAGCAGGAAGGTAAAATCGAGAGAATTGGACGAGTTCTCAATGGGTATCTAGAGGCGCTGAAACAGTTAGAAAAAGCAAACGTAATCTACTCATCGGATGGCTACGTGAAAATCTCAAAAGAGTTCGCGGATAAATGCAAAAGCAACAAAGTGCGATTCACTAATCTCTTTAAGCCTGCACAAAGAACCTTGTTTGCGTCTTTAATCGGAGCCTTTCCGAGAATCATGAACTTTCTTTCTCAGAATCGGGAGCTACTCCTCAGACTTCAGCATGCAACTGAAGAGAATTCAAAAATCATTAATCAGCTTGAAGTCCCTCAGAAGTACTTGTTTGTCTCCACGGCTCGCGGACGTGTTTCTTTGGCGAATAGAATGAACGTGGAATCGTTTATCGAGAAAGCGTTTCCAACAAGCAAAGTTGCTGAGGTAAAGATTGAAGGCATAGGCGGAGTTTTGAATGATGTTTACTTGATCAGGGTTTTTGTTGATGGTGAAGAGAAAAGGGTTGTTGCTAAACAGTTTAAAGATTGGTCGAGTATCAAGTGGTTTCCGCTTACGTTGTGGACGGCTGGGACTCGGACGTTTGCGGTTTTAGGACGTTCGAGGCTTGAAAGAGAAATTGCAATCAATCAGTTGTTGAATTCGAAGGGTTTTCATGTTCCCCAGATCCTCTATGTAAGTCCGACTGAACGTCTAGTTTTTATGGAGTATGTAGAAGGCGAAAACGTAAGGAACGTAATTAAGAGACTTGCAGTCTCCAAGTCTTCAAGCGAAGTGAAAAAAGACTTGACGATTATTGAGAGATTGGGTAAAAGGTTTGCGAAAGTCCATGCCATCGGCGTTGCGTTAGGTGACACGAAGCCTGAAAATGTGATGATGGGAAAACATGGAGAGATTTACTTGATGGATTTTGAGCAGGCGGCGAGGAACGGTGATAAGGTTTGGGATGTTGCTGAATTCTTATATTATGCTGGGCATGATATTCCGCCGTTCGTTGAAACTCGCACTGCTGAATGCATTACGGAAGCTTTCATAAGAGGCTATCTCGAAGGAGGCGGAAAAATTGAAACCGTCAAGAAAGCGGCTACCGCAAAATACACTAAGGTTTTCAGCGTGTTCACTCTTCCCCACATCATGCTTGCCGTTTCCAACATATGCAGAAACGCAGATAAGCTGAAGGGTTAAACATGGTTAAAAACGAAACAACTCTAACCTTTTACGGCGGAGTCAACGAAATAGGCGGAAACAAGATTCTCCTAAAGGACAGAGACACAAAGGTTTTCTTCGATTTCGGCATGTCGTTCGCCATGAAAAAACAATATTATTCTCCACCGTTTCTTTCACCGAAAAGCGAGAAGAGCCTTCAGGAACTCGGAATCCTCCCAAAACTCGAAGGCATTTACAGGTTTGACGAGAAAGAACCAGACATTGACGCCATATTTATTTCTCACGCCCATCTTGATCATGTCGCTTACTTGTCTTTCGTAAAGCGCGAAATTCCAGTCTACTGTGGCGAAACCACGAAAACTATTCTGCAAACCTTAGGCGAGATACGCAGGACTGACTTGGAATTTGACGTGGAAGAATTGAACTTCTGTCCTTTTAGGACGAACCGCAAGCCTATTGTAATCGGCTCTTTGTCAATCGAACCAGTTCACGTTGATCATTCTATTCCAGGCGCCTATGGCTTTGTGGCTCACACATCTAATGGTTCCATCGCCTATACGGGCGATTTCAGAGTGCACGGTGCCAAGCCTGAAATGACACGTGAATTTGTTGAAAAGGCTAAGGCATCCGAACCTGCGGCCGTCGTTACTGAGGCTACAAACTTGACGGGTGCAACGATTTCTTCTGAAAAAGAAGTTGAAAGCAAGTTAGAAAGCATTGTTAGAAACGCCGAGGGCATCGTGCTCGCTGAATTTGCTTATGCAGACATTGATCGACTGAACAGTTTCTTTCAAACGGCAAAGAAAAATGAACGTTGTCTTGCGGTTTCACTTAAGCAAGCTCGCTTGTTAAAAGCGCTTTGCACAGATAAGAATTTGAATGTGCCAAACCTAGATGATGACGACCTTATGATTTTCCGAAAATCCAAGGCAACAAGCTATAAATGGGAAAAGCAAATCATGGAGCAGTATCCTGATAAAGTGAAAAACGCTTCTGACATCTCGAAACAGCAATGCAAAACAATTTTAGCCTTGTCGTTTTACGATTTGGAAGAGCTTTTAGGAATACAGCCTGAAGCAGGCAGTTGTTATGTTTTGTCAACTTCTGAGCCGTTCAACGAGGAAATGGAGATTGACTATGAAAAGCTGGTTAATTGGCTTAGACATTACGGTCTGCCTCAGTACCATGCACACGTTTCTGGACACATAATGCCACTCCAATTAAAGGCTCTCCTGGAAGAAATCAATGCGGACAGCATATTTCCGGTACACACGGAATACGCAGATTTGTTTGCCAAGTTCATGCGCAACCTAAACAGTAAAACATTGCCGCCTGAGAAAGGCAGAGAATACAAAATTTAAGCATACATCATGCAGACTATTCTGATACACTTCTGATAAAGCAATTTGCATCGAATATGCAGTTATCTAAGGGTTATAAGAGCGTTGAAGCAAAGCGCAAAAATCTTATAAACCGTTGAAAAGCTAAGAGACTAAAGTGTGGTCATATTGACAAAAGAAGATGAAATGATAGAAGAATTAAAACGCATCCGAACGCTTTTGGAACCAAAACCTGCCCCAACAGCGCCACCGCGGAAAGGCATGTGGGCTGAGTTCATGGATTTTCTGTCAAAGTATAAGGTCATGGGACTTGCTGTGGCTTTCATCATGGGCATCTATCTAGGCGCTCTAGTGCAAGCATTAGTCACAGATTTGATAATGCCAGCAATCGGTCTTGCTATACCAGGGTTAGCGAACCTAGCTGACTACGGCTTTCCGGTTGGTAACCAAACGTTTACAGTGGGACATTTCGTGGCAGCGTTGATAACTTTCATAATTGTTGCTTTCGTAATCTTTGTTCTGGTTAAGATTACGAAGAAATGGGGAATAGAATAGAAATAGAAAAATGAAAAAGCATGCGGTTCATCCACCACAACCCTTTTTCTGAAACATAATGTGGAAGGTTTTTTCGTTCTAAGCATGCGACCGTCTTATGTCATTTTCACTCAGCTCTCCCCTTACCTGACTATGCGTTACGGCGCATATGTTAAATAGAATAGCTTTTGCATTGCTTCTTGCTTGCGGTCCGTTTCCGCCATGATTGTTGGAGACGGATCGCATTCTCTCTCATCGTTCCAGATACGACGGGAGTTGTCATTGGATTAGCCTTGAAGAAAGAGGTTGAATGAACGTTGGAAGATTCTCCTAAGAGCTATTATTGGACTAGAGAGGAAGAACGCAAGTTGGTTGAATATTGGAGGCAAGGTGTTAGGAACCCGGAGGTTTTGGCTGATCGTTTGGGACGCAAGCTGGAGGGTGTTAAGAAGAAGCTGAGTAGATTGGGACTTGTCGTCGAACCTGAGAAAAGAGGCGGCCCGACGACAACTGAGCTTGAGATGCCTGAGGAGTTGCCGAGTGTGGAGGAGGCGCTAAAACTGTTGGTGGCGGCGATGGAGGCTCTTCAGAAACCAGGGCTTAGCAGAGCAGAGGTTTCACGACTTCGGAGTATTATTCAGGCAGTTAGGACTTACAAGGAATTGTTTGCTGACTATGTGGACTATAGAGGCATCGAAGCTAAGTTGATCGAATTGGAAGCGAAATATGGTAAACTTGTTGAAAATCAAAAGAAACAAGAATAGGAGGCACCGAAGCGGATATATTCAGAAAATAGTTGTGCAAAGAGAGTTTTCGTTAAGCCCAATATAGTGTCGTCTGAACCTTACCCCGCAACTACACACCCAGAAGTGCTTGATGCTCTCCTAGGTTGGCTTTCGAATCGTGAGATTATTGTGGGTGATGGACCTGCGGTGGATGCAGGAAGAACAGACAAAGTCTTGCAGAATACGCCTTTGAGAGAAATTTGCGAGAATCACAACGTTAGCCTAGTGAATTTGTACTCAGACCCGATGAAACGTATAAGTGTTCCTGGTACAACAACGATTTAAACTAACATGTCCAAAACACTAATAGGACATTAATAGTTAAAGGTTCAAAATATCCGTTAATTCTAATTTGCTGTCGCCACAGGATGGTTAGGAGGAGAAAAGGATGGGCAAGGAAGAGATGAGAAGAGAATTAGACTTCAGAGAGAAAAAAGAAGAGTTGATTAGGTTTCTAGAGTCAAAGGATAGCGAAACAATGGTGTTGGCAACGTCTCACAACGATAGGGTTCTCGCCCGAAATGTGCTGGTTGCTACTGATGGGTTAGACCTTTATTTTTTCACATGGAGACGCTCTCGCAAGTGTATGCAAATTCAGAAGAACCCAAAGGTCGCCTTTTGCAAAGACAAAGTCCAAATGGAGGGAGTAGCTGAGATATTGGGAGGGCTTCTGGATGGAAAAACTAAGAAATACACAGACATGATGAGACGCAGGTTTCCCGAAGCAGTTGAAGAATGGGAACGTAGACCAGGAATGGTAATAGTGAGAGTCAAGCCTACGTTTGCAGTCACAGGTGGAAGTTCTAACGACGACGTATACATTGATTACTTGGACTTGAAGAATGAAAAAGCGTACTCCAAAAAATGGGCTCATTTCTGAGAAACTAGATATGGCAATTTGTCTATAAGCCTATGAATATACTGAAAAGACGGTCGAATGTTGGTTTGGTTGGATAAGATTTTACCCCCAAAACCCATAACAGTCTATCTCGTTTCTACTATGATTTTTCTGCAAAACCGTCTTTTCGTTCGTGTAATTCTTCTAGTCTCAGCCTGTCTGTTTCTGTGTCTTCTAGTCAGAGAGAATGAGTAGGAGTAGGTGAGAGTGAGAAGTAGAGAGAAAAGGGTAAAGCTTTATCTTTTTCTTCTGCTTGGGCTTTGCTCCATGTGCTGGTTCGTGCACATCACTTGATCACGTTAAGAGGACTCCGCCGTCAACAACGATCTGTCCTCCTGTCATGTATGAACACATGTCTGAAGCCAGAAACAGGGCAACTTTGCCAATGTCATCTGGTTCACCAAGCCTTTTCATAGGTATCCTTTCAATCAACGATTCAAGCATTTTCTGTAAATCTAAGCCTCCAGAAGCTGGTATCGATTGCTGCAGCTTTTTCACGCCCGGAGTCAGAATTCCTCCTGGAGCAATCGCGTTAACCCATATC
>DATKKK010000090.1:0-15643 GCA_035542975.1 Bathyarchaeia archaeon
GAATGGGACAAATTCGCAGGCGCAAACTACTCAATCGCCTTCGACCTCATATGCCCAGACGGTAGAACCCTACAAATCGGAACAGTGCACAACCTAGGACAACACTTCTCAAAAGCTTTCGACATAACCTACGAAACCAAAGACGGCAGCAGACAACACGTCTGGCAAACATGCGCCGGCATCTCAGGAAGAGGAATAGCCTCAGTCCTAATCGCACACGGAGACGACCACGGAATAATCCTACCACCAAAAATCGCCCCAACACAAATAATAATCATCCCAATCCCATACAAAGGCAACTCGCAACAAATAAACAAACACTGCACAGAAGCAGCTGACATTCTCAGAAAAGATGGGTTCCGAGTGGACGTTGACCTGAGAGAAGGCGTAACCCCTGGCTCAAAATACTTCGATTGGGAACTCAGAGGCGTCCCAATCCGCCTAGAAATCGGCCCAAGAGACATCGAAAGAAACGAAGTCACCATCGTAAGACGAGACACCCTGAAAAAACAAGCGTGCAAACGCGAAAACCTCACCGAAACCCTGAACACACTCATGAAAGAAATGACTGAAGACCTGAAACAAAAAGCATGGCAATGGACCAAACAACACATTCACAAAGCAGAAATACTAGAAGACGCTAAAGCTCTCTTGGAAAAACGCGCCGGAATCGTTGAAGCCCAGTGGTGCGGCAAAGCAGAATGCGGACACAAACTCGAGATTGGCAACGCAAAGGTCTTAGGTACTCCAGAAGATACGAACGAAAAACCAGAAGGCAAATGCATCGTTTGCGGAGAAAAAGCAAAAACAATAATCAGAGCCGCAATCGCATACTAGCATATCCTCTTCTCTTTTTAATTCCAAAAAATGGAAAACACTATTCGGACAGTTTTACTCCCTTAAGTTGCTTCGCAACATCGCCTAATCCAAGATTCTTCAACGTAGATCTTCTAGGCACTCCATGCTCGTCCCAGCCTCTCTTCTGATAATACATCTGCAGCATCGTGTTGTATTTTGCTTTGTCAAGTCTAGCGCCCTTCAACGCTCCTTTCTTAGTCGGTTCTTCAAACCAGCGCGCAGGCGGAACATCCATCTCACTACTCCAACTCTTACCGTACTCACGTATCCAGAAAGCCCGCGTCAAGTTGAAGATCCTATCTGCAATCACGTTCAAACCATCCCAGGTCATATCCAAACCAGTAGCTGCATGCAGAAACTTCGTGTACCACTCAAGCTCAAAACCAACCTCAACCCACGGAAGACGACAAACCGTCAAAGACTCAAAAACCCCAGCGCGAATACGCTGCAACTCAATGAGCTTGTCAACTTTTTCTTCGCCATAGCTTTCTCTCCCAGTCTTGACTTCCCACGAAATCACCCAAGCGTCCTTATGATGAGCGCCGATGGAAGAAGTCGAATAGGCCAAAGCCATACCAGGCGTCGAATGACAATCATAAGCCGAAATCTCCAAACCCTTCACATGCATCGCCCACCTGCTCGAACCTAACCCAAGGCTCTCAGACGCAGCACGAACCCCTTCGGCTAACAAGTTACCCATCAAACCACGTCTATACGCAATGTCACCGATCAAAGCCTTCGTCGCCTTAAACTCACCCCAACCAATCTTCTCCTCAATCATACCCTTTTCAGAAGCCTCCATCGCAAAACCCAGAACGTTGCCCAAAGAAATCGTGTCCAAACCATACTCGTCCGCAACACGGTTAAGAGCCGCAACCTGCCTCAAATCACCCAATCCAATGTTAGAACCAAGCATCGTAGCATTCTCATAATCAAGCTCTGAACCCTTACGGTCAGAATCCTTAACAATATTCCCACATATCATGTTACACTGCGGACACCCACGCTGACCAATCTTGGCTTTTTCCACGGCAAAACCGCCAATTGCATCAGCTTTCTCAAAAACCCCCTCACTATAATTGTACGTCGGAAGAACACAGTTCTCCTGACTCCACTCAATAGTGCTCATCGTACCCTGACGCTTCCAAAACGCGTAATTCGGCTTCGTCAAAATCTCCCTGTAAGCCTCAGCCCCCAACTCCTTCATGTCCTTCGGATAAGCCGCAGGCAAATCACTCGAACCCAAGAAAACAATAGCTTTCAGGCTCTTCGAACCCATAACCGCCCCCATACCAGGTCTGCCACCCGCACGTCCTTCTTGGCAAACAATGTTAGCAAACTTTACAAGATTCTCTCCACCCTGACCAATACAGAGAACGCCCGATGCAGGCCCGTACAAAGCTCTCAGCTTCTTCTCGGTCTCAAAAGAATCTAAGCCCCAAAGGTTTTTGCCATCGAGAAACTCGACAGTCTCGTCTCGAACCAGCACTATCGTCGGCTTAGAAGCTTTGCCCTCGATGATCGTGGCATCATACCCAGCCCTTCGCATCTGAACCACAGCATGCGTTCCAACATTTCCATCACCATAACCGCCAGTCAACGGGCTTTTCGCCGCCACTATAAGCTTACCACTACTGGGCAAAGCAAAACCACTCAAAGGACCAGCCGCAAGAACAAGCTTATTATCAGGAGACAACGGATCAGTCCCACGTTTAAGCTCATCCCAGAGAATCTTAACCGCAAACCCTCTTCCGCCCAGAAAACTTTTGGCAAAACCTGCCTCAAAAGGCTCTGCAACCGCCTTGCTCTTGCTCAGATTCACTCGCAGGAATTTACCATTCCAACCGTACAATAGCTAAACCATCCCTAAACAATGCGTACAGTCATATTTCTTTTCAAAAGTAAATAAATCTAATGACGAGAAAAGAGCTAAATCACCAATTTCTCAGGCTCTATATTACGGTTTTTCAAGCCCAAATCGCTAACTTTGAATTTTCGATCGCCATAGAGCAAAGCGTACTCTTCTCCCTTGTAAAGCGCCGCGGCAATCCTTCCAATAGCATCCGCCTTTAGTATCCCGCTTCCACTCGCGCCGCCCACCACCATCAGTCCGTTTTCCTCAAAAATTAAAGGCTGTCCATCCAAGGTGTTAATCTCGTACAAGCCAGCGAAAGCCGAAAACGGCTGGCAATCTTTGAACTGTGGAAAATATTTCACAAACACTTGATACAAGCCAAATTGGTAATAGTTTTCTTCAGGCTGAGGATCATCTTCAACCTTGAACGCTCTTGGAAACTCGTCAGCGTACGCCAGCCAAAGTGCATCCTCTTCGGGCGCAGGTCGAATATACGCTGACGGTTTAGGAAGAATGGTAAAAGGCAAACATCCAGCGTCCGAAAAATCCTTAGTGAACAAGAGTTTCTTGAGCGCTTCACTCTTCGCTTTGATCGAGAAAATCTGTCTTTTCTTAGCTTTAATAAAGCAGTCAATCCCAAGAGGATCAAGAAGCTGAGACATCCAAGCCCCGACTGCAACGATCGTTTTCTTAGCCTTAATCAAACCCTTACTGGTTTTCACGCCAGTAATGACCGCATCTTGCCAAAAGTATGGCTCACCAGGCATTCCTAGAGGTTGACGCGGCTCAATCAAGACCTCTTGCACACCAGTGGCATAGTGAATTTTTCCTCCCATCCTTAGAAATTCGGATTCATAAAACTTTACAAGCAGATCAACATCGATTAAACCTGCTTTAGGAATCACGATGCCCTTGTAAACGTTCCCAAGCCCCATCATCCACGCTTCTTCGTCATCGGCAAAGTTCGTGTGCATGTCAAGCTTTTTGGCAAGATCACCCTCATCATACTCCACGTACCGAAAGCCTCTATTGGCCAGATCTCTCAGAACAGGAAGCATCTTGCTGTACCCGTCTTTATCGAACAACCAAAGATACCCCGCCCACCTCAGTTTCAAGTTAAAACCCAAATCATTCTGAACATGCCTGTAAAACTCAGCTGAAGAATCAGCTATGGCGAAGTTGGTACGTGAGTGAAATAAACAACGGAAGGCAGCTGCACTTTTCGCCGTACTACCTTGACCAGCTGCACCTAACCTTTCAACAACCAAAATGTTCAATTCAGGGAAGCTGTTTTTCAGATGATAAGCTGTTGATAAACCTAAAATTCCCGCCCCAACTATGACCACGTCATATTCGGCCATGAGATTCACCGTCAGGTTTTGAGTAGACACTTACACCTCAAAAAAGATTTAAACTTAGCTCTTTAGCCAAGACTGAAGGCATGTTATGAGAGAATGCCTATTACTGCGCTCAATTGGAGACATCTTCCGCAAATCCCTCTTTTTTATATTCATTTGAGGATTTAGGTTGAATTTTGAGGATGGAAGGCTGAAATCATCAACGAATTGGCAAGCATATTATTTAGTTTTTGTTCATGATTTTTCGAATAGTTTAGCTTTTAGCGAGAGTATAACGCATCTAAACAGTCAACGATTTATCTAGCCTATTCAGTTGTAGAACAATTATGTCGAATATGGCTCTGCCATAATGAAGGTTAAAGGCGAATTAGGGACAACTTGCAGTCTTGGGATTAAGGTAAGCGTGTTTAGCGTCGATATGTCTGGAGGACCAGCAGAAATAGAGCTCACGTCATTATCCGAGTTTCACAACAGTTTTACGTCATCTCTCTTCTTTAATAATGGGGATTCAGAAATGGTTGATTGTCCAGAATGCGGGAAACCATTGAAAAAGAGCACGCGCAAAGCTAAGTACTTCTGCGAAAACAGCACTTGCTCCGTCATATTTGTTCAGCATCTTGCCGAACCATCTTTAATGAAGATCACCCGCAAGGCTGAAGCCCGTTCTTTTGAAAGTGAACGGATAGCAGCAACCTAGCAAGGAGATACAGTTGGAACTATTAAAAATACATATCAAGGTTTTATTTGTCTGCCTTCTACTTCTGCTAGGTTCACTTTTTATGCTGAGAGGCACCGCTGAAGCTTCGGGTACGGTGTTGGAGGTTGTGCCGCAAGCGGTTACTAAACAGATAGGAGAAAGCTTCAACGTAAGCATACAAATAGTTGACGTACAAATGTTGTACGGTGTCCAAGTTTTACTTCGCTGGGACCCGTCCATACTTGAAGCGACTGCTGCCACTTCTCATTTGGGCGTTGAAGATCATCCAGATGGGGTCCTTCACAACGAAGTCTTCACTGTAACTGATAGAATCAATCAGACTTCTGGAGAATATGCTCTTGCTGCAGCATCACTTGCTCCTGCAGGCTCTTTTAATGGCAGCGGAACAGTTGCAGTAATAACTTTCTGGGTTGAAGAAAACGGGAGCTGCACCCTAACGCTAGATCCGCAATCGACGCTTGCTGGAATTGTTAAGCCGGGTGGAACTATCTTCGAGATTCCAAAAACACTTGTCAACGGATACTTTACGACCTCAGCAGTTCCAGAATACACTTCATTCATGATTCTGTCGCTGTTCATGGTAGCAACACTATTGACAGCCTATTTAATAACAAGAAAGAAGGAATTCACACTTTAGTTTGTTTCCACATTTTGGAAGTTAGGTATTTTTCAATCTTCACCCCACAAGGAAACATGAGCAAATCTTGCAAGTTGAGAAATACCAGTTAACCCCCGTTATTTTTCTTTCACACATCGAACATGGTTTCTGCAAATATAAAGCCTTGAATTCGTTTGTCAAATCGATGGAGGAACCCTATTCCGAAAACGCAAGTAATCGAAAATATGTAGTAAACACTGAAAACTAGATAGAGAATGCTTATTTACCTCTTAGAAATATGATTTACACCAATCGTTAATGTTCGAGGTAAGAAAATTGCGCTTAATAAAAGAGAAGAAAGCAATTTCAACTTTAGTTTTGGTTTTGTTAATATTATGTGCTGCCACGGTAGGTTCACTCGTGTCCTACTGGTGGGTGATGGGAAACTTTTATTTGGAACCCGAAAACACAGTAGCTCTAACGATAACAAACGCTACGTTCCCCGTTGATCACGCGGATTATTTCACTTTCACGATAATAAATCCGTCAAATTCTATCTCTTCGACAAACATCACAACTATTTACTTGACAGCAGGAGAAAGCAACGTAACACACAATGTCACAACAACCTACCCCGACACGCTTCCCATAAAGATGGACAGAGCAACTTCAAAAACCATAAAGTGCTTCGAAAACTGGGGCGAACTCGCAGGGCAAAACATCACTATACATGTGTTACCATTAGAAGGTTCAGGGGCAACAAGAACAGTGGAAACAAAATTTGTAAAGATGGATTTGGAAGTTTTCTTTGATGCAAACGCAAGTTGCACGCAGTTCAGCGCCTCGGTCACGAATGAGGTAGGTTCGGCAATCAACCTTACAATGACAAAAGTTCTCATCAACGAGTTCAGTTTGAAAGGAGAAAACTTGTCTAAAACATTGCCGCAGAACTTGACAAATAATGATGTCCCTGTTTCATTCGTGTGCGAGTATAATTGGGAAAATCTTGTAGATAAAATTGTTCGTGTAGAAACCGCTGAAGGATACTATGCGGAAACGACCTCGAACGTCAATGCAAGTGTGCTGTTATCAATAGATGACGTGAAATTCAGCGAAACTAACTCGACCGAATTCAGCGTTACAGTCTCAAATTCGAACGTATCGAAGAACGCAGTTAACATAAACAAGATAGCCTTGACTTATGGTAATGGTTCAATACAGGATATAAATGGGAGCCTCACAACTCCGACGTTTAATTCAACTTACAGACTTGGAGTAAACAAGACTGTAACTTTCAATCATTGTATCTGGAATTGGACAACCCACCGTGATGAAAACGTAACGATAACCGTGCATACAAAACAGAATTTCACAGCTGTTTCAAGAACAGTAATATCCCCACAATCAATCGTCTTCAAAATATCACCGATATTCAGCCTAAACAACACATCCTATTTCCTAGTAAACGTAACAAACACGCCAGTCTCACTAAAAAACATAACAGTCACACAGATCAAAGTAAACAACACAATAGCTGGCATTACATCGCAACCAGTGCCAATAGGAGAATGGAGACAATTCACTTGTTCCCTGAACTGGGCAGATCTCCGGGGAGAAAAAGTTTATGTTTATGTCAACGCTTCAAACGTGATTGTTTCACAGATCTTAGCATTGCCTCATGTTCAGTTTGACGTTAAAGGACACGGAAAAACCAGTGATAAGACAAAGTTCAATGTCACCATCACGAGTAGCATCAACTCCTTTAATGCAACATTCGACAAAATAATTGTGATTCTTGGAAACAAGACAGTCTTCCAATGCGAAAACCTTGGCTTTTTAATCCAACCAAGCAATAATGTTACTCTTACTTTCCCATGGAACTGGAGCTCTATAGACCTCACACAGGTAACGATAAGCGTGTACACTACTGAAAACCTAGTGTTCAATGGTACGATCACGGTAACTTAGCGATACGCAAACAACAACCTTTATTTCTTTTTTAATTCAGAAACTTGAGTTCTGGAAGGAGATAACTTGGCAAGGGTAAAAGTTACTGAACGAACCCGCACGATTGAATATGCAATTCGCGACGTTATCGTCTACGCAAAACAGGTGGCAAAAACAGGGAAAAAAATCTATTACTTAAACATAGGCGACCCCGTTGCGTTTGATTTCAGCACTCCTCAAAACATCAAAGAAGCGTTAATGAAGGCGATTGAGGAAGGAGCAAACTTTTACTCCGCTTCTGAAGGGCTACCTGAACTGCGAGAAGCCATAAGTCAAAAAGAAAAAAGAATCAACGGTGTTGATGTTGCCGCTGACAACGTGATTGTTACTCAGGGAATTTCTGAGGGCATCCAAATGGTCATGGCGGCACTTATTGACGCTGGAGATGAAATTCTTCTTCCCGGACCAACCTATCCGCCGTATCTTTCGTACGCCAGATTTTTCGGCGGAAAACCAATTACATATGAGACAGTTGAAGAGAATGGTTGGCAACCAAACATTGAAGACTTGAGGAAAAAAATCTCGAAAAAAACTCGCGCCATCACCATTATTAACCCGAACAACCCATGCGGCGCACTTTACGAAGAGAAAGTGATAAAGCAAATGTTGGATTTGGCAGGAGAATACGACCTTCCAGTCTTATCAGACGAGATTTATGATCAAATAATATTCGAGAAAAAATTCGTAAGCACAGCACATTTGACAAAAGACGTCCCGATAATAGGCTTAAACGGTTTCTCAAAAGCACACTTGATGACTGGATGGAGACTTGGCTACGTCTATTTCCATGATAAAGAAAACGAACTGCAGGAACTGAAACAATGCGTCGAAAAAGAAGCGAGGATAAGGCTTTGTGCCAACACTCCAGTTCAGAAGGCAGGCGTGGCAGCGTTGAACGGGCCTCAAGATCACGTGAAAGAAACTGTTAGAAAGCTTCAGCAGAGAAGAGATTATGCATGGAAACGGCTTAATGAGATTGAAGGTGTGAGTTGCGCGAAACCAGAGGCAGCCTTCTACGTGTTTCCAAAAATTCATGGAGTAGGAACGAGATGGAAGACAGACTTCGAATTTGTTTTAGACTTGCTGAAAGAAACTGGCGTGCTATTCGTGCATGGCTCTGGCTTTGACCCAGTTTACGGTGCAGGGCACGTTAGAGGAGTCATCTTACCACCAGTTGAAAAGCTTGAGCAAGCGCTAAATGAATTGGAACGATTCATGGAAAAGAAAGTAAGTAGATTGTTTGAATAACATATTTTACTCAAATACTTCAAATCTACGGGTGACGGGTTGGAGGTCTTGCAATTATCAATTAGGGTTATTTCGAAAGTTATATAAGTAAGCAAACATTATCAAGAACAGATGATGTATCATGGATAGAAGACACACAGCCGTTTTGATTCTTTGTGTCCTAATGACTTCCTTGTCACGCATTCAACTGAGTTCAGTTGTAATAGTAAAGGCTCCAAGCGGATATTTGGTTCATAACCTTAACACCGGAATAAACTACACGACAATTCAGTCCGCAATAAATGCTTCAGAAACCATAAATGGGCACACAATCTTCGTAGAAAGCGGAACATTCTACGAAAACGTGTTCATAAACAAGTCAATTATGCTTGTTGGCGAAAATAAGGAAACAACAATTATCGATGGAAGCGGGATCAATGATGTGGTCACGCTTGCTGCTTCCAATGTTACGATAACTGGTTTCACCATAATGAACGGCTGGGATAACCGAATTGGTTATGAAGGAATAAAACTGATGTATGTTAATAATTGTAACATTACAAGAAATATTATAAAAAACAACAATATTGCTGTGAGTCTACTTGATTATTCCTCAAAAAACACTATACAGGGGAATATAATGAAAAACAACTCACGCTCTGGAATCGAGTTTTGGATTAGCTGTAATAATAACACCATTTCGGACAATAACATTACAACCTGCGGGGTCTGCCTTTCTTTAGGAAATGTCTGTGATAACAACACTGTTGTAGGAAACAACTTGAGGGACAACGGTTTCGGCATAACGCTATACAATTCAGAAAACAGTAGAATCTGTGAAAATGACGTTCAAAACAATACATATGATGGTATCGAGCTTGAATTCTGCAAAAACATTGTGATGTCATACAACAATGTGACTAAAAACGAGTTGGGAATCTGCCTTATAGATTGTTCAAATATAACTATGCGGAACAACACGATGCTTAGTAACAAGTATAATTTTGAAGTAGATGGCAGAACGCCTTCGGAATACATGAACGACGTAGATATGTCAAATAGTGTCAATGAGAAACCCATAGTCTATTTGACCAACATACAAAACATCACCATAGAACCTTCAGTCTATCCAGACATAGGATGTTTGATAGTAGCAAACTCGACAAAGGTGATTATCCGAAACATGGAAATGAAAGATAATTACGAAGGAGTCGCCCTGCCCTTCACCTCCGATTGCTTGGTTCAAAACTTGACTGTTGCAGATAATCACTACGGCATTTACCTTCGCCATTCTGTAAACAACACAGTTACTCTTAACAATATGGTAAATAATGCGGTTGGTTTAAAACTATATATCAGTTCAGACCGCAACAACATTAGTCGCAACTACATATCAGGAAATAGCATTGGAATCTATGTTGGCTATTCTTCAGATAATTGTTTCTTCTTCAACAACCTGATGGACAATCTTGCTCATGTACATAACGAAGATTCTAACTATCCTAATGTCTGGGATAATGGATATCCTTTTGGAGGAAACTATTGGGGCGACTATGCTGAGACAGACGCAAACCATGACGGAATCGGAGATTATCCCTACGTCGCAGACGCGAACAACACAGATAATTACCCATTAATGGGTATGTTGCACAGATACTGTGTCACATCAGAATGCTATGTTGATGTCATCTCGAACTCAACCATAAACAGTTTCGAGTTTTTGGAATCTAATAACACGATTATAATGTACGCTTCTAACGCTACTACAAATCAAACATTCGGCTTCTGCAGAATCCTTATTCCCCACACTCTGATGACAACTCCCTGCGTTACAGTAAATGGAACAGAGCCATACTTCGCGAACAATACATTATGTGACAATGGCACTCACAGATGGATTTATATTAGCTACCAACATTCAACGCTCAAGATAGTCATAGTCTACGAATACTCATCATTGTTTGTGCTAATACTGTTTATGACAGCAACCGCCTTCCTCACCATTGCTTACAAACGAAAAATTGGAGCTACAAAGAAACTGACTTGAAACAAAGATCAGTTTTCTTATTCATTTAATAAATGATCCGTGTAAGAAAAAGAAGAAAAGGGCGATAGCTTTCTTCATTTGTAGATGGGTATTCCTTGGTTTGAGTCACGAACCAGTTTAGAGAATTCTTCCATCAACTTCTTCGTTATAGGACCTGGGTTTCCAGTATCTATCGTTCGTTTGTTTATCTCCCTCACAGGCACCACTTCCGCGGCAGTTCCAGTGAAGAACACTTCTTCTGCGTTGAACAACTCGTAAGGCGTTATGTTCTTCTCTTTCACTTCATACCCAAGCTTTCGAGCAAGCTTCATCACTTCTTCAGCAGTTATTCCCGGCAACGCACCTGTATAACTCGGTGGAGTGTACAATTTTCCGTTCTTGACTATGAAGATATTTTCTGCTACGCCCTCGCATATGAAGCCATTCTTGTCGAGGCATATGGCTTCGTCAACTCCGCTTATGTTTGCTTCAATCTTTGCTAGTATGCTGTTGAGGTAGTTGAGTGATTTAATCTCGTGAGAAGTTGCGTCCACGGGGTCTCTCTTAACCCAAGAAAGCATAGCTGTGACGCCTTTTTCTTTAGCCTCGCCCTTATGCAAGGCAATAGTGTCGGTTATCACGATTATCGTTGGTTTCGAGCATTTTTTCGGATTTAATCCTAAGTCTCCAACTCCCCTGGTAACGACAAGACGGATGTAAGCGTCTTTCAAGTCGTTTTTTCGCAAGGTGTCCAGAACTGCTTTTATCATGTCTTCTTTTTTCATCGGAATTTCAAGCATTATCATGTGCGCTGAACGGTAAAGCCTGTCAACATGTTCCTTAAGCTTGAACACTGAGTTGTTATAGGCGCGGATTCCTTCAAAAATGCCATCCCCATACAAAAGTCCATGATCAAATACTGAAATCTTCGCTTGAGACTTTGGATAGTAGCTGCCGTCTATGTAAACCTGTAATTCTTTTTCCAAAGTTTTGTCCCCTATGTTAGAGGAGTTAGTGTATAAAACTGAGGTTTGATATAGTTTTTGGCAGTTCCCCGCGTTTTCAGCATTGTCAACCGTGGAATTGTGGCCTTTTCGAGAGATATTTAGGCAGAGGCAACGGCTTGAACGGTTTGTCCTTTGTCATCTTTTCAATTTCGTTCACGAGTTCTTCAGGCTTCATCTTGCGCATTTCACCAGTTTTTCTATCTCTCACGGGCAACAAACCAGAGTCTAGTTCTTTTTGTCCAACAACCACGACGTAGGGCACCCATTCTGTTTCAGCTTCTCGGATTCTCTTCTGCAAAGTCAACTGTCGATCGTCAATGTCCACGCGTACACAGTGTTTTTCCATTTTTTCAGTCAACTTCTCAACGTCTTCGAGGAAATCGTCTGATATCGGAATCATGCGCACCTGTGTCGGCGAAAGCCATGTTGGAAACATCGGAGGTTTGCCGCTTTGCTGGTCTTTGTAGGCTCTTTCCAAGAGCGCATAAACTACTCTTTCAATCGCGCCGCTCGGCGAACAATGTAGAATTAACGGCTGATGTTTTTCGCCTTTTTCATCAACATAAGTTATGTCGTACCTCTGAGCGTTTTCAACATCAATCTGGTCTGTTGACAGGGCCGCAGCCTTGTTTTGATTGTCTACAAAGTTGAAATCCCATTTCAGCACGAAATAGAAGAAGCGTTCCTTCCACATTTCAATCAGTACTGGCTTGCCCACGATTTTAGCTAAAGACGTGATGAAATCCTTGTTTTCAGCGTAGAAGTCCTTGGTGAACCGTAATGCTACTTCATAATCGTTTTCAGACAAGCCTATTTCTTTCTGAATCTGCATACAAAGCTTGAGCCTCACTGCGAATTCTTTCTTGGCTTGAGCCAGATCCGTGCAGAAAGCATGGCAGTCGGGCATGCTGAAAGCTCTCAAACGCCTTAGACCAACGACTTCGCCGCTCTTCTCTCGTCTGAAACTGTAACGGGTAAGCTCGTAAACTTTTAGCGGCATGTGCTTGTAAGAGAACTGTGCATCATGAACCATCAGGAACTGACCAAAGCATGCAGCAAACCGCAAGAACAATTCCTTATCATCAGACTTCAGCAAATACTGTCTTGCAGGGAAACGGTTCATGTAGTCTGCCAAGCTTGGATGATGAAAATCATACATGACGGGCGTTTCAACTTCCATCGCGCCATACTCAGTCATCTTGGCGGTGACAAACTGCTCAAGCAGGGATTTGACCAACCTCCCCTTCGGATACCAACGTATGTTTCCAGGGTCGCTTCCTGCTTCGTAGTCAGCTATTTCCAACCGTTTCATCAAGGGCACGTGAGGGGGCATTTGTTGGCTTGCTCTGACCTTGGAGATTTCGTATTTCGCGAATTTTTCGAGGTTTTCGTGACCTTTAAAATTGAAATCTTCGACGGGAGTCATCTTTCCGTCTGGCTGGAGAATATGCCAAAAAGACTGCATCTTTTCTTCTGCTTTAATTGCTTCTGAAACTTTTTCTTCCTTTTTCTCCTTCTCTTCAGTTGGCAGAATAGTGCGTGCTTGTTCTGCAAGCGGATGCCCTTTTATGGAAATCGTGAATTGCTTGTTCCAACCGAACGGCGCACGGTATGTTTCTATTCCTTTTTCCTTAGCGTAGGCTTCCATGGCTTTGACTACTTCAAGCGCTTCAGCAGGCTTTGACAGGTTACTACTCAAGTGCGCATACGGATAAATCAGGATTTTGTTTACTTTCAGCTTTCCAAGAAAAGCGCGAACTTCGTCTATTGCTTTTTGCGCGGCGGTTTCATTATCGCCTTCCTCTACTGCGATAAAAAGCACCACGATTTCTTCAAGTCGCACTTCTTTCTTTTCTGCTTCTTCAGCCGTGGCTATTTCTTTCTGCACGGGCTTGTACTCGATGAAGTTTGAATGCAATTGCAACATGCGCATACGGGGTTACCTCTTCAATCAGCCACTGAAACGCCATTTCTCAAGCTGTTTGTCTTTTTTAGTCTTCTTCTTGTACTCTTTATAATGTTCCTTGCACAGGTAGGCACGTTTCTCACCGACGCCAACCTTCAACCCAGCAGACCTAACCTTGTCCACTGCCAACGAGCGGACAGCTTCCTTTCCACACACGCTACATTTTACGCCTTTGTCAATTCGTCCCAAAGTTATGTACCTCTTCCAATAGAATATGCGTCATCCCTTAATTTCTTTTTCATAGAGCAACCTTGCTCTGCGATAGATTTCAGACTTTTCGCCAAAAAAAGTCGGACCAACCCCTTCAACAACGAGTGAAGCAGCAGCAGAGCCGACACAAGCGCACCGCAAATAATTCTCACCATAAACATACTCAGCCAAAAAACCACCCATAAAAACATCTCCCGCCCCCGTGGGGTCTACAACCTTCTCAGGCTTGTAAGCTGGAACCTTGTAGGTTGCGTCTCCGGTGGAAACCACGGCGCCATCTGCACCTAAAGTGACTATGACTATTTTGACGCTGAACTTGTGAATTGCCTCGATTGCCAACTCAAGATTTGACAAACCCGTTATGGCTTCAATCTCGCTAAAAGAGGATTTATAGATATCGACAAGACCTAGAATGCGCTTATCCGTTAACGGAGCGTGCGTGACTTTTCCTTCTTCATCAAAACTTCGAGCCAGCCCCTGTGGGTCAAGAGATAAAACATCAGTGCAGCTTTTCAGTTTTTCCGCTACCTCATAAGTGATTTCGCCTGCTATCGGCGTGATGTGGATGGCGTCTGCTTTCAATGATCGTGGCAAATCATCAACAGTGAGATGTGGCCCTTTACACTTTAAGGTTAGAGTTCGATCAGACAGGTCTTCGTTGTACTTTAGTTCAAACCTTGTGGTCTGTGCGCCTTCGACTTTGATAACGTTTGATAAGTCGATGCCCTCTTGTTTAAGCCACCAGTTGTAGGCTTCAGGGAAATCGCTGCCGACTTTGGACAAAATGGCAACTCTTGCATCTAAGTGTCTGGCTGCGAAGGAAACGTAAGCCGCAGAGCCGCCTAGAACGACGAAGGGCGTGTTTCGGTTTGGTAAGTAAATTGAGTCTATGCAGAGACTGCCTACGGATATGATGTCGAACACTTTTGGTTTCTGCGCTCCCACCATGCTATTAGATGATGCTAGACTTAAAGCCAACGGAACGATATTAAACCTTAGGTTAACCGTTTCCGCAAGTCTTTTATTAGGAAACAAGGAGTTGTTCTCGTATGCCCTTTCATTGGGGGCGGTTTTGAATAAAATCTCCATAAACAAAGATCCACAGTTACAGTTTAGCAAAATCAGAGTTTCTTTCTTGAAATAATCAGATTTGAAAATAATAGGGGAGGTGGTGTTTAATGTTCAATATTCGTAACATGAAAACGGAAGACGTAGAACCAGTAGCTAGAATGGTGGCTTTAGACCACGATTCAAACCTGACAAAGGGCTACGAAGATGCAAGAGAACACACGCTGGATCATTTGAAGATCGTGCCGCAGCATTGTTACGTAATAGAAGACAGCGATAAACAGATTGTTGCTGCCATGGTCTTGCATCCACGCGCAGAAGTCTTTGAAATCGAAGACTTCCATGTAAAAGAAATTCAGAAGAACAAGGAAGCTTTAGCTTTGCTTAAAGCAAAACTAATGGAATACTTGGAGAACGTTCAAACAGAGGTTTTGTGCTGTCCTTACGCCTTAAGAAGGCTCATACCAGCAAATTAGATTTATGATTGAAGCAGAAGAATCGCCTTAGCCAAATCTCCCCCACTTTCTTCCAGTGCTTTCTTGGCTTCTTCAAGGGTTTTGCCCGTTTGGTCTGCCACAAGCCTTGCGTCTTCCTCTGACACGACAGGCGCTTTGCGTTCTGGAATCTTTTCGCTGATTTTTCCGCCCGTGACTTGATAGATTTTTTGTCCTTGAACCTGCAATATGGCTACTTCAGGCTCTTCAATAACGATTTCCTTCACAGGCGTTTTGATAACGACTTCAGT
>DATKKK010000091.1:0-6546 GCA_035542975.1 Bathyarchaeia archaeon
TCTTGGAAAGCACTGTTACTCAATCCTACAACAATAGCATCTTTTCCTACAAGCACAGACTTGAGCGCTCTGTTATTGTTCGCAAGGAGATTTGAAAAGCATTCTAAGGTAAAATCTTCATCTATAGGTGAGAGTGCTCCAGGATTGAAGTCTCTTCTATAAACATAGGATTGCGTTAGATCATTATCCTTCATTATTTGAATGACGCCCATACTAGTCAGTCTTACTGTTAATATTGTGCCGTCATCAAAAACAACTTCCAAATGGAACTTTTTTGTAATCGCTTTTCCACTTCTATGATAGAAGATTTCACCACCATATTCAGGGTCAAGAATCAAATTCACTCCATCGTCGAGTTTAACGCGTATTACGTTGCCACGGGATGTGACGGATTCAACTTTTGTATTGACAAGCTGGTCAAAATCTTTTATATTTTTATTCAACATACCGATGGCTTGTAATTTTTTATAGTCCTGCAAATCATAAGATTTGACACATTTGCCTCTAAGCTCCTTGTTCATCTGTTTCGCAAGAATATGTGCTTCGGGAAGCTCAATGCTCATGATATAACCTTCTACACGAATCATCAAATCAATTTCGTATGTTAGTTTAAATGCATTACTAAGAAAACTTGACGCACGTTGAGTATTTCTGAGAAAAAGTATGCTAGTGAAACCAAACTTTAGGCTTTATATTCCAAAACCATATTAACAATCAGAATCAACGCTACAAACAGGTGAAAACCAATGCAGGAAAAGCTTAGACCACCGATGATAATCGTCAATTTCAAAACGTATTCCGAGGCAACAGGACGAAAAGCCGTCGAACTAGCTAAAAATGCTGAAAAAGTCTACCATGAAACTAACGTTTCCACGGGAGTGGCTCCCCAGTTCGTGGACATAGCAACCGTTGCAGAAGCCGTTGAAATTCCGGTCTTTGCTCAACACGTCGACCCAATCAAACCAGGCGGCTTCACAGGACACGTTCTGGCAGACTCCGTAAAAGAAGCAGGTGCAGTTGGAACGTTGATTAATCATTCTGAGAGACAGCTTAAACTTTCGGAGATTGACGAAATAATCAAGTTGACGAAAGAGAAAAAGCTGCTTTCGCTTGTTTGCGCTAACAACCCGAGCATAAGCGCTGCTGTTGCAACTCTTAAGCCTGACATAATAGCCATCGAGCCTCCTGAGCTTATAGGCTCTGGAATCCCAGTTTCGAAGGCTAAGCCCGAAGTTATTATGGGCACGATTAAGCTTGTTAGAAAAGTTAACTCAGAAGTGACGATTCTATGCGGCGCAGGAATAAGTCACGGCGAAGACGTGTCAGCAGCAGCAAAGCTTGGAACGCAGGGCGTGCTTGTTGCTAGTGGCATCGTAAAGGCGAAAGACCCATATGCGGTTATTCGTGAATTTGCAGACGCGATGAAGTAGGGTGAGTTTGGACAGCCTTGAAAGTCGAACATGAGTGTTGCGCGTGCATACTGAGTCGAGCAGCAGCTGAAGCAAGAGAAGCAACAACTAATCCTGCACTACGCTTCAGAGCCATGACTGACGTTCTGCGGTTGCTGGCAAAAGAGTTCACGCCTTCAGCCGTTCCAGCTGATTTAGGCACGAAAAGAGACCGCTTAATAAGCAGAATCAGCGGCAACAACGACCCGTATAAACGAAGCAAGAGATTAAGCAACGAAAAAGCCCTAAAACTACTAGCGTACGCCCGAAGGATTGTTGAGGAGGGCTATACCCAACAGGACAGGTTCAAGAAGGCTTGTCTATCTGCGATTGTCGGCAACATAATGGAATTTGACATTCCAGGCCACAAGTTCACGTCTACTTCTCTGAGAAAAAGTATCCGTGAAGCCTCAAAAGACTTGGCAGTAGATGACACGGGAAAGGCTTATGAACTGGCAAAAAAGGCGAAAACCGTTCTCTATCTAACTGATAATGCTGGGGAGATCGTTTTTGACACTTTGCTCGTTGAGCAGTTGAAGAACATGGGTTTAACTGTGATTGTAGCGGTTAAAGGCGGACCAATCATTAATGACGCTACTCTGGAGGACGCAGAAGCTTCGGGCATAAGCAAGGTTGCGGACAAAGTCATAACAACGGGCACGAACACTGTCGGTTTGGTTCTAAACGAGGTTTCAGCAGAATTTCTCGACGTTTACAACTCAGTTGACTTGATTTTTGCGAAAGGCATGGGCTACGCTGAAACCTTGACAGAGTATAAACTGAAAAAGCCGCATGTGTTGCTTTTTAGAACCAAATGTAATCCAGTAGCAAACTATTTTGGTGTGGCGAGAGAAAAGAATGTGGCAAAGCTGATGCCTTAAATGAAAACGCAGATTATGAACTTTAACAAGGAAACACTTTCCGATTTTGGCAAAGCAATCCGAAAAGAATGGATTATTACAAACGGTTTAGGCGGCTACGCTTCTTCAACAATATTAGGAATCAACACAAGAAAATACCATGGATTACTTATTGGCGCCCTTCGTCCACCTGGCGATCGAAGAGTTTGCCTCTCAAAGCTAGATGAAGAGGTAAGCATTCAAAACAACACTTATCCGTTGGGCGCAAACGAGTTTCAAACAGGCATTTTTCCAAAAGGGTATGATTTGCTTCAAGAATTTTCGCTCTCGCCGTTTCCGAAATACGTTTATGCAGTGCAGAATGTAGTGGTTCATAAGACTATTTTCATGCCTCACGAAAAAAACGTGACAATAACACTGTACAGAATCCTGAACAAAAACGATTTTGACGTTGGAATACGGGTTTTTCCGCTGATGAATTGGCGACCTTTTCATTCTGTAACGAACAGATGGAAAACATCACCAGGTCTAATCCAAAAACAAGAGAGCAGAGCATTTGAAATTCAGGTGGACGCTCCTCAATCCACGTTGGTTATGGCAATCACTGATGGACGGTTTTATTCTACGGAAAAATGGGTTGAGAGAGTATACTTCCGAGAAGAAGCTGCACGTGGAGAAAGCTGCTTGGATGATTGTTATCAACCAGGGTATTTTGAGACTTTTGTAAAAGCTAAGAGGGATGAAAGCTTTGCGATAACTACGGTCGCGGATAAGGATGAGAATGTTGCACGAGAGATTATGAATGAAATGCCTTTGACTGTTTATGATGTGAAAGCATTGTACGAGAATGAAGCCAGTCGCCATGACAGATTCTTGACAGGGTTTTATGAAGAGAACAAGCATGTAGCAGTTTATGATTGGCTAAGCTGGCTGATTTCTGCTTCGAACGCTTTCATAGTCAGAGGCTCAAGCGCCGATCAGTTGTCTGTGATTGCGGGCTATTACTGGTTTGAGGCTTGGGGAAGAGACACGTTCGTTTCTTTGCCTGGCTTGATGCTTACGACTGGAAGGTTTGAGGATGCGAGAAGAGTCTTGTTGAGTTTTAATAAGCATTGTAAGCAGGGTTTGATTCCAAATTTTATCTCCGAGTTTGAAAGCGAGCCCGTTTACAATTCTGTTGATGCGACGTTGTGGTTTGTGAACGCGGTTTGGCAGTACTTGAAACATACGGGTGATTTCAAGTTTGTTCGAGAACAGCTTTGGGAAACGTTGAAGGCTATCGTTGAAAACCAAGTTAGAGGGACGATGTTTGGCATTCATGTGGATTTTGATGGTCTGTTAGCTCATGGAGAGCGGTTGACGTGGATGGATGCAATGGTGGATGGTCAGCCAGTTACTCCTAGAAGTGGGAAGGCCGTGGAGGTTCAAGCATTATGGTATAACGCTTTGAGAATAGCAGAATTATTGGCGAATAGATTTAATGAGATTGGTGAAGCGGAAAAATGTGGGCTGTTGGCTGATAGGATGAAGAAAAGTTTTGTTGAGAAGTTCTGGAACGCGGAAAGGAATTGTTTGTTTGATGTGATAAGCTGGAACGAGCGAGATGGTTCGTTGAGGCCTAATCAGGTTTTGGTGGTTGCTCTGGATTTTATGATGCTGGATGCTGTAAAGAGTGAAGGTGTTGTTGATGTTGTGCAGCGTGAGCTTTTGACGCCGTTTGGTTTGAGGACGCTTGCAAAAAGCGATCCACGATATGTGGGTGTTTATGCTGGTGACAGGGGAAGCAGGGATAGAGCTTATCATAATGGTACGATTTGGCCTTGGCTGCTTGGTCCGTTTACGACAGCTTACTTGAAAGTTAAAGGCTCTTCGGAGTTTAGGCGTGAGTTTGTGTTTAAGAATTTTCTCTTTCCTTTGTTGACTGGGCAGGTGTTCGAGGCTGGTTTGGGTTTTTTGAGTGAGGTTTTTGATGGTGATGCACCGCACTTGCCTAGGGGGTGCGTTGCGCAGGCATGGAGTGTTGCCGAGTTGTTGAGAGCGTACGTGGAAGAGGTTGTGCCAGTTAGACCGAAGTATGAGAGGGAAGTTTTGCAGAAGTTAGTGTGATATTGTTTTTCTCAGGCTTTCGGCGGTGGTTTCGGGGGTGACGGTGTTTATGTATACGCCCGTGCTTTTTTCGAAGCCTGCCCATGTTGCGAGTTTCGGGTAGACTTCTAGATGCCAATGGTAGTGTTTGGCGGCAGTTTTGTCTGCGGCTAGGTGGAAGCCGTAGTTATAGGGTGGATCGTTTACGAGCGTTTTTAATGCGCTTAAGCATGTTTTTAGGGTTTCAGTGAAGCTTTTTGCTTCGGTTTCTGTCATGTCTAGAAGGGTGGTTTGATGTTTTTTGGGAAGTATCCAGAACTCTAAGGGGTTGATGCTGGCGTATGGAGCGAAGGCGGTGAAATGTTTGTTTTCCAGGATGTGTCTTGGGCTTTTGTGTTCTTTTTCTATTATGTCACAGAATATGCAGGTTTTGTTTTTTGTGTAGTATTTTTTGCTGGTTTTCATTTCTTCTTGGATTGTTTTTGGGATGAAAGGTGTGGCTATGATTTGGCTGTGTGCGTGGCTGAGCGAGGCGCCTGCTTCTAGTCCGTGGTTGCGGAAGATGGAGACGTATTTGACGTAGGGTTTTTTGCAGAGTATCCTGAGTCTGTAGATGTAGGCGTTTGTGACTAGTGTTAGGTGTGTGAGTTTTGCGTCGGCTGGGTGTTCGTTGTGGTTAGGGGATTCTATGATGACTTCGTGGTGTCCGATGGCTGGTGCGAGGTTGCTGGTTTTTTTGATTTGGTTTGAGGTTTTTTCTTTGTTTGGTGGCGTGAAGGCGGGGTAGAGGTTGGGTATGACGCGGATTTGCCAGTCTTTGGTTCTTTTGCCATTTTGGTCTTTGGTTTTTTTGATGCCTTTGCTTGTTTTTTGGTAGATTAGTATGGCGGGTGGTGTCATGTGTTCGTTGCCTGGGCACATGGGGCAGGTTGCGTTGTTTTGGGTTTGTGGTGTGGGTTTTTGGGTTTTTGTGAAGTCTGTTGGTCTTCGTGCGCGTTGGGTGGCGATGACAACCCAGCGGTCGAGGAGGTAGTCTTTGCGGAGTTCGTTGTAGCTCATGTTTTTAGTTGATTGGTGTTGTTTTGCTTTTAGGGTTTTCCGAGAAAAGTGGACGGTGTTGTTGTTTTATGAAGCTGTGGTTTTTGATTTTTGGTGTTGCCGGTTTGACGGAAAATAGCAGCCTAAACTGCTCTCGGAGAGAGCCTAGCCCCCCTATTTATAGGTTGAATTGTTGTTTGTGGCTGATTCCTCCTTATGATTTAAAGCGTAGTTTTGCTGAGATTAAAACGAGGTCTCAGAAGGATAACTTGTGGAATTGGCTTCTGTGTTTTGATGATGGTTTGAGACTGAAAACAGCCAATACAGGCTACCCCGTCTTAATTCCTGAGTTTTGACAGTTTGGGTTTTCAATGTTCGTTTAGCGTAAAAAAATCAATACCGACCTACCCCCTAGAGGGTTTCTGCAATAGTTTTATATGTAAACTGTCGAAATCAACCAATTCACATGGATTCCGAAAGTGGTTGGCGAGTTTTTATCGGTCCACTACTTCTACTCGTAGTTTCTTATTTGATCTATCAAGTTCGATACCCGTTATGGTATTCACTCAAATATGTAGAGTTGATATTTGTTATGTTGACTCTGTCTTATTTTGCCGTTTTTGTTCTTGCCTTGTTCTTGTTAAAGAAAGACTCGAAAAAATCCCTATCAAGTGTCTTCAAGGTGAGGAGGCATTCAATGATTTTGGCTGGTATAGTTTTCGCTTTGTTTTATCTAGGATTTTGGTATTTGTTTAGTTTCGCTATTGGAAGTAGATTTGAGTTTACATCTTTTCCGGATTTGAGCGGCTACGAAAACTATTCTGTTTATCTTCTTCCGCTGGCGTTCACCCTTCAACTTCTGTTCACGGTTTTTGGAGCGTTTGCCGAAGAGGTCGCTTACAGAGGATATGTTCAAACAAGAATTTCATTAAGGTATGGCTTAATTATGGGCATATTTACCTCTACTTTGCTTTTCTCTCTACAACACATCCACATTTTCCAATTAGGCTGGATTGAGACCTTTTTCCAGACTCAATTTGTGCATGTTATTCTCTTTGGCGTCTTCGCTGGTTACTTCTTCTTTAAAAGTGGCGAGAACATTTGGAGCATATTCT
>DATKKK010000092.1:0-4764 GCA_035542975.1 Bathyarchaeia archaeon
GTACTTGACTATATCAAATGCCATCTTGCCCAACTCCGAAACTGTTGTTTACATTTTACCTATTAACCTTGTTCGGAAGATAATCTCCTGCCATCTATGCCAGTCATGTGATAAACCGTGTTTACACGCAGGTCGCCTTAAAGCCATGAATTAGACGGCCTTGCGCGCGGGTTCAAACGTGGGCTCTAACCTATATAACTCAACCAACAGTCTTATTTCACGAAATAAGGCTGAACTAACCCGTATTTGTCAAAACAGTGCTTGAGCAACCAGTTTACGCCTGTGTTTTACGTTGGGAGGCATGAAATATACAGATTTTCTTTTATTCATTTCGCGCGATTCATGGGATGTTTTTTATGAGGTAGGCGTGTAATTGCTTTAGCTGCTGCTCTTTTTTTTACTTGGTATAATGTCCTCCGCATGCTGGACAACGATTACTCTTGACTGCAGCATCTCCGCAATCAGAGCACAACGTTCCGCCGCAATGCTTGCATCTGATTAAGCTCGCTGATAGCTCTATTTCCGCACCACACGCACAGCATTTAGCCATTGTCATCATCACGAATCATTCGTATGCTGTTGTTTTTTAAGGTTTTGGAGAAATACTCGGCTTCCTGTTTATACTTTCGCTGAAGACAGATATAGCTTGAAACTGATGAAAGATATTTGCTTACGGATTTGATTTATATACGCAAGTTGAGGATGATATAGCGTCTGTCACATCATAGTGTGAGCTCAAATGGATATAGCCGAATTTAGCATGATAGCACAAATCGTGCTCTCAATTGTCTCATTCGTCGGTATTGTAACGTCAATATGGCTTTCCATAAGAGCCTTACGAGAGGTTCAGACTGACAGAAAGCTGCGTCAAAGACCGTATCTGGGTTTTGAAATAGGCGGATATGAGATACCCATAGAATTTCAGAAAGCAGGAAAAACCATACCGGGCATTGATCCCGACTTTGTTAAGAAAATGTTCCCCGACATTCCTGAAGACGCAGAATCCATCAGAATTGGACCAAAAAAGAACAAACACGGAAGTTTTGAGATGATATTTTACGGTCAATTGAGAAACTATGGGCTTGGTCCCGCATTATCTACGACAGTTACGTGGGTACCAGAAGAAATATGGATAGGATCCGAAAAAGTCTCTCTTAGCGACCAAAAACGGCTAGAACCGCAGTATCAAGAAGTACTTAACTGTATGCCATCAGTTCCAAGTCATATTTTGCCTGGCAAGGACGCAGGGCTAGCCCGTCTACCAACATTTATCGAGAAGGATTATAGAAAAGAGATTACGAGAGTTAATGGTTTCCTCAAGATAGAATGTAAGGATATATTTGGAGAAAAACACTCGGCAGCACAAGCATTCTATTTATTCACTTATTATGTATCAGATCACCCCCGCATCCACGTGACATTTGGCGATTTTGTCGAACGTGATTAGAAGCGTGCGCTTCAACGCCTAGTCAAGAGTTTCTTTTAACTGAAAGCCTCGATAGCTTGAGATCACAAAATACAAGAATCTGACTTATGAATGAGGGTTTAAACGTGGGCTCCAAACTAAGCGACCCCATTAAACGCTGATTTTACAAAATAAAGCTGAAATAGCTGATTATTTGCAGAAAATAGCACTTGAAATGACCAATTTTGACGTACGCCTGTTTATTGATAACACAAGACGAGCTTACATCCGATTGTCTAATGACGATGTATCCTTCAGTCTCCCCGCAAACTCTCTTTTTTGGCATGTGATCTATGCTTTGTCCTACGGCAACATGAGAAAAAAGCTAAATGCTCACTTGCTTCAAGTTTCTAGATGGTACCCAACCTTTCTTGCCATAAGGATCTCTACAGAGGGTCCAGAACCTAACTTCTGTTACGTACTCTAGCAAGTCTCCGATCGCGGCGGTAAGCTCGGTGGTGTCGTAATCATGAATAATCGTTCCTTCTTTGTTGTGTCTATCGAGGTACTCCTCAGGAACCCATGACCACACACAGGCCTCATTTTCACACCAAAACCAACCAGGCATCTCAGGATCCTCGCGCCCTATCTTGACCTTGTCTCCTTTCTTGAAAACGACGGAGTAGTCGAACGACGCTTTATGGGCTTTTACCACTTGAAGGTTCACGTTCTTACGCTTCCTTTTTGACATATGTAGCCATCATCTTTCGCGTTTCAGGATGACCCCTTTTAATATATATTCTGTTTCGGAGGATAGGATTTGCGTCCATACCATCCTATTTTCACGGTCTTGCCATGTTAACAAACAGAAAAAGCTCTGACAAACGTTATTAGAAACTAATAGTAAAGTTTTTGCGGAGATAACCTTTGAACATAAAAGACCTTTTTGGATACAACTGGTATTCGCGTCGTAGACTTTTGAAGAGTATGGCAGAAATCCCGTGGGAAACAGTCACTGAAAGTAGTGGAGCCAGCTTTGACTCGATTCGAGACATATTCATTCACAGTCTGCAGGCTGAGCACTTCTGGATCAGACGGTTGAGCGGAAAAAGCACAGAAGGCATCTATGGCGCTCCGTTTGCAAAATACGCGGATATCAACTCCATCCGAGAATACGCTGACACGGTGGAAGCCGAGACGAACGCATACTTGAAGAAACTTACAAATCAGGAGCTTCAGAGCATGTTCGAATACAAACTTAGGGACGGAAGCATCAACCACAGTAAAACCGAAGACATCCTAATGCACATAGTTGAAGAGGAGATTCACCACCGCGGAGAAATAATGTGCCTATACTGGCAACACGACATCCAACCGCCATACATCAGCTATACGGTATACAAAGGGCAGACCGCACCCTAACCGATTAAGTAGCAAACGCGACACGCCATTTCTAAGCCAAATTTACACTTGAGTGTAAACTGTCTCAACTTTTGCCGTGATCTTCAACCTATGCGATGTCACTACTACTGAAGCCTAGGACAACTTTTTTGTGTGAACGTTTATGTCTCTGAGTAGACTGAAAAGATACTCAGTCGCTGGAAACACCATTGGACTCCGCAAGCTTAGGCAAGAAGTATGTCCTAGTGTTCGACGATTCTGGTTTAGAGGCTTCTCTCAATTTTCTGCGAAACAAATCTGACCAAAACCTCGAAAAACTAGTCTCTGCGCCTGGAAACAAGCTTGCATACGCTCATTATTTGTGGTCTTCCCCTGATTCTCAAGCGACTATTGAAGAGTTTTGGGCTACGCAACTGTCCAACCTCTCTTGGAGTCCAAAACTTGAACAAAACGTTAACAATGTGAAAAGCCACCTGTTAATGCAAGAAGAAACAAAATGGTTGAAAGAGGTTCTGAGATATCTTCCCCGAGGGCATTCTTTCAATACGACTGTTTATCTTAATCTAAGCTACGATAATATCGTCTTCGACGAGAATGTTGCTCTGAACCTGAATTTTCGACAGTTTAACATGGATAGGCGTGAATCTGTTTATTATTTGATTCATGAACTTGCGCATGCGGGTTACGTGAGATATCACCCCTTGCCTCAGCTTGGGAATATCAGAACAAACGGTGAATTGTCGAAAATCGTCAAATTTCTCACGCATCTTGAAGGCATGGGCATTCTAAGCGCCTTGAGGCTTAGGATGTCTGAAGGTGGCTTGCTAGACAATGACTATAAGGTACTCTTGAACGACGCGGAAAGAGCAAGAAGAATTGATGAATACTTTAGGCTGTTCGACAAGTTCAAAGGCGATTTGAACAAAAAAGTTGACGAACCTCCAACGCGAGTCTTTGACAAAATGAGCGGAAAAGAAACAAGGCTCTGGTACATCACGGGCTGTCACATGGCTCGAGAAATCGAAAAACGCCACGGTGTTGAAGCGCTCAGAAACCTCGTGAAACAGGGAAGCGAAGCATTCTTCACCACATACTCAGAAACTGCAGACCATTAAGAGCCTAAATCTTTACGCTACTTTGCTCAGATTCCAGCGTCCTTTCTAAGGGTTTCAGCCTTGTCAGTTCTTTCCCACGTAAAATCTGGATCATCCCGTCCAAAATGCCCAAACACCGCTGTCTTCCTGTAGATTGGTCTGAGCAAATTCAAATGGTCAATGATTGCTTTGGGTCTCATGTCAAAGTGTTTTTTAACTAATTCCAGAATTCTTTCATCAGGTATCTTCCCAGTGCCAAACGTGTTTACCATCACAGAAATTGGTCGCGCCACTCCGATCGCGTAGGCTATTTGAACTTCGCATTGCTCTGCCAACCCTGCGGCGACAATATTCTTCGCAATGTACCTTGCCATGTAACAGCCCGATCTGTCAACTTTTGATGGGTCTTTGCCAGAAAAGCATCCGCCTCCGTGGCTTCCGACGCCTCCGTACGTGTCGACGATGATTTTTCTCCCTGTCAATCCCGAGTCGGCTAGAGTTCCGCCGATTACGAATCTACCCGTTTCGTTGATGTAGTATTTGGTTTGTTTGTCCATCATTTTAAGCGGTATGACTTGGTTTATGACTTGATTTATTATATCCTTCCGCAACTTTTCCCTTTCAACATTCTCAACATGCTGCGCAGCAATGACAACAGCTTCTACACGCTTTGGCTTTCCGTTAATGTACTCAACCGTGACCTGTGATTTGCCGTCTGGTCGTAGATAGGGTAAAATTCCGCTTTTTCTGCATTCAGAGAGTCTTTTTACCAGTTTATGCGCGAGCATTATGGGGAGGGGCATTAGTTCTTTTGTTTCATTCGTTGCGTAGCCGAACACCATTCCTTGGTCTCCTGCTCCTTGC
>DATKKK010000093.1:0-31850 GCA_035542975.1 Bathyarchaeia archaeon
GTCTGAAGTTGGTGGAAATGATGGCAGGTCAATAGGTGTCATCACTTGAGTAGATATCGGATCGCCGTTCTTGTTTGCCAGCATAACGTGTGTGACCGTATACGGATTTTCAGTTGGTTCACGAAGGACAAATGTTATTACGAATATTATGCCGTCTTTGTTGCATGGTTCAGCAGGCAGCATTGATGCGCATACGAGCCAATACACGCCTGCTGTTGTATCGACCTCGTCTTTTATTTCTTTCACAGGCTCTGCCAAAATACCTTCAGGGTGTGCTTCCACAGGCGTCTTTGCTTCATGACTCACATACTGCAGAGCAGCAGTATCCCATGAAAACAGTATATCGAACCCGTACAGATTGTTGCCCTGTAGACCCGTTACATAAACGGTCACATTAAAGGCTTGGCCCACGCTTATGCCTGAGACTCCTTCGGGTGAGACATGTACACTAGCAGCTTCTGAACTCGAATCAACCAATTGAGGTTCCTTGTCCGTTTGCGAATTCGCAGATGCGATACTAATGACGCCGTTTGCAATTGTGCCTACGATGAGAAGAGCCAAAACAAGGAAGGGGGCAATAGTGTGGAGTTTTATTTGCATTGTTTACAACCTCACATTACACGATTTTTGATCATTGATTTAAGCTTTGGTCAGAGGAGCCGAATCACCGATAGTCAAGAAAGAGTCTCCGTTAAACGATATAGCTAAAAGAGCAATTTGAACAAGACTAGTGAAACACATAGAATCATGTTTTGACAAGCAAGGACTGAAATGACACAACGAAAACATTTACTTATGACCATCCCTCTATTCTATCGACAATTGATGAACACAGTGATTTTACGAAACATTTCTTTGCTATTTACCACCTCAATCATAATTACGCTAATAACTTGTACCTTGAATTTTTGGCTACTTTCCTTTAATTCACGAATAACGCCGACCAACGTCACGTTTCTGGAAGGGATCATATTCATAACTTTTGGCATTCTGCTTTTCCTAGGTTCAGGAGGAATTAACCGTGCAAGTCGACAAGCGGCCTTACTCGCGGCTACAGCCAATGCAGTTGCAGACAAGCAAGTAATTGGACCATCGGATATATTTAGAAAAGACGCGTGGAAACCTAAGGGCTTCACATTTTGGGCATTAGCGCTAATTATAGCTGGGTTGATACTGATGTGCGTGTATTTTGCTTTATTATAAATCGTTTAGCGAGGACAAGACAAAAACAAGGGGTTAGGTTTGGCTGATCTTTTTCAGTTGGCTGTTGTACATTTCCAAGATTTCTCCAGAAGTTGTTGCATCTTCAGCCGACTTGTCATCTCTGTACTTTCCAGTGAACCTTGGAAATCTGATGGCTAAGCCACTTCCTTTTCGCACTGAATTCATTGCACATGTGTGAATTGGACTTAGCGTAACTTCAGCGCCTAGGATTTCAAGCACTAAGACAGGTTCAAACCAAACGTCTGCTTCAAGAAAAGATTGCACACGAGAATGCTCATGCGAGATTATATGTTTTTTCAGCATTTTGGGCAGTTTAGCCAAGTCTTCATCTGTGAAACCTGTCCCGCATTTAGTCACTGTTTCGAAAGTGTCAGCCTCTGGATTGTATGAAGCTAGCAGCAGTGCGCCATAAGTTCCTGCGCGCTTACCTCTGCCATGAAAAGCACCAATTACGACGAGATCAACGGTGTCGGTCATCTCGCTCTTGTAATCTCGCTTATATTTTATCCATAGCCATCCTCTAGCTCCTGCCTGATAAACTGAATCCTCAGCGATCGATTTGCAAACTAGACCCTCGCACCCATTTTCTATTGCCTCAAGAAAGAATTTTTCCAATTCTTTCGGATCGTTTGTGGTTAAGGATTTGGCGATTTTCACTCTTTCGCTTTCTTTAACTGCTTTTTCAAGCGCCTTGCGCCTAATCGGGTAGGGTTTTAAAGTCAAATCTTTTCCATCAACATAAAGCATGTCAAACGTAAACAAAGAAACAGGATAGTCTTCTATCGCTTTTTCAATCTCGTATTTGCGTCGCCGATGCATCAATTCTTGGAAAGGCAACATTTCGCCCGTATCCAGATCGACGGCAACGCATTCGCCTTCTAAGACTGCGGCTTTAGCATTCACATGGTGTCTGATGAGGCTCACAACATCTGGGTATTGAGCTGAAATGTTTTCAAGACGCCTAGAAAACAGTGTCACTTCGTCGCCTTTCTTATGAGCCTGAATTCTTTCACCATCATATTTGTACTCGGCTACACATTTGCCGCCGAGTTTTTCCAGAATTTCCTCAGGGGAGGAAAGCCTTTCTGCCAGCATTGGTCTTATAGGTTCGCCAACTGAAACTTCAAATTTCTTTATTCCTTCCAAACCTGTTTCCACAATAACCTTTGCCACTCGTCCAAGGTCTGAAGAAATGCTGTAAGCACGTTCTACGAGCTCTCTGGATTCTTTTCCGCCCCCGTAGGCTATCGCTAGCGCATCCAGAACGGTCATGTCTGCTATGCCTAAACGCAGGTTTCCAGTTACGGTTCGCATTATGTACTTTGCTTCCTTCGGTGTTGCTGCAGCCAAAAGACCGGCTAAAAGAGCAGTTTTCAAGTCAACTGCGCCTGAGCCGGAAGACTTGGCCATCTTGTCAAGCGTTTCATAGACTTTCTGAACCGTGAGAAGTTGTTGTTGAAAAGTCACCTGCTTCTTGCTTGCTATGAAGCTTTGCGTAGTTTCTCCGATGTCTCCGCTTTTTTTCAGGTCTGCTTCGATTTCACTTTCCTTTCGTCCAGAAGCACGTACAAGAGCTTTGATTGCCAGTCTTTCAGCCACTCCGATTTCAAGCCCAACGAAGTCTGGGTACAATCTGCCTTGCGTTAGGTACACGACTTTGTCGATGATTTCTTTAGGCGTGCTCTTGAGAAGATCGACCAGGAGATCAGTCATTTCTAGCCGTTTAGTTGTTGCCTCAATCTTCTCGTAAGCTTCGGCGATTAATTCGTATTTCAATGACTATGCCTCGTTGATAGAATATGGTTAGGGAGCTATTAACAATTTCATGTCAACGCTTTCTTAATTGATTTTATTGCTGTAAGCGACGCCCACGCAATTGTGTTTAGTGAAAACTAGAAAACTTCGTGATGCGAAATTTCTTTTACAGGTTTTCTTCTTCGCGGTTGAGGCGTTTCCGCTGGAAAACCAACAGGAACTATAGCAACAGGTCTCGTTCCATCAGGAACTCTAAGGGTTTCTCTTACTTCTTCTTCCTTAAATGCTCCAACCCAGCATGTGCCTAGCCCGAACGAATATGCAAGCAATAGAAGGTTTTGAACGGCAGCAGCAGTATCTTGCAAGCAGTATAATTCTTTGCCTCGATCACCATAACGTTGCGAAGAAAGAATCTCGCATGCACAAATGACAATCACGACTGGGGCTTCCTCGATAAAGGTTTGATTTAAAGCGGCGTTAGCAAGCTTTCTTTTGATTCTTGTTTCTCTGATTATGATGAATTCCCATGGTTGAATGTTGCCTGCGGAAGGCGCCCATCGAGCTGCATCAACCAGTTTTTCAACGATTTCTTCCGAAACATTTTCTCTTTTGAAAGCGCGTATGCTTCTTCTTCCTGTAATGGCTTCTGAAACGTCCATCATCTCACCTATGCTATTAACTTGGTTGCAGTGCAAAAAGCTTAAGTTTTGTCATTATTCACTTCTGTTCGGATGATGACGCAGAGAGTCAATAGAGCCAAAGCAGTGATATGACTCGACGGGCGAACTGACATTTGCTTATTGAAAAACTTATCAATGAAGAAAGGCAATGAAAAAGAAAACAAAAAGCTAGATGTGCACCGTAGGCGGAAAAACCGTTGCCAAAATCTAAGATCACAGAAACCCTAGAGAACCTTTCATCGAAAAAAACCGTCAAATACACGGTATACTTGACTGCAGTTGCTGTTTTCTTCGCGTTAATACTCCTTCCACCAATACTGGGAATCATAGTAAAATGGGACATGATGCAGCAAGTCTTGGGCAACTCAACTCTTGTTTCGCGTGCACTTAGCGCCGTGGGCAATTCGTTTTCAATAGCCTTGCTCGTGTCTGCTTTGGACTTAATAGCTGGGATTCCGATGGCGTGGCTCATCAGCCGCGGAAGATCAAAGTGGCTGAACGTTCTTGACACGTTTGTCGACATCCCATTTATCGTGCCTACAGCAGCACTTGGCTATTCATTGCTTCTTTTTTGGAGCAAGCCGGAAGGAATATCTTCTCTTTTCAGCAACAGCTTGATTTCGCCAGGTTGGCTTCTGATAATACTGCTTCACTTTACTTTCTCTTATCCAGTAGTCGTCAGAGTCATAGTTGGAGCGCTACTTGATTACAAGCGAGAATATGAGAATGCTTCAAGAACGCTTGGTGCTCCGCCAATTACAGCAGCACGAACGATCACGTTTTCCATAATAAAACCCTCACTAATTGCTGCCTTCATACTTGCATTCGCAAGATCACTTTCCGAGACTGGAGCCACATTTATCGTAGCTGGAACATTCGAAAACGGACCTGTCTTCATACAAAACATGAAAAACGACTACACTGCAGGATTAGTAAGCACAACAAATTATGAAGGCTCCATCGTTCTAGCAAGCTTTCTGCTCATAGCCATAGCCTTCCTGATATTCATAGCCATCCGAGCACTCGGATCAAAATTAAAACTGCCAGTAAAGAGGTTCTGGCCAACATTTGAAAGAAAAATAAGCTATTCAAAAGCTGCAAACTCGAGAAACACCATCACAATCGCGATCTTTCTCTTCATCGTACTTATTCCAGCCCTTTTTGTTGCGTTACCAGCATTTGAAGCAATATTCACGGACACTTTTCCTAAGTCGCTGTCAGGTTCGGGTATTTGGGGAGACTACTGGCAAAGCCTCGGTCTTTCATACATGCTCGCCGCAGTAGTCACCGTCTTGAACGTCATTATGGGGTTGCCGATGGCAATAATAATTGCCAGAAAAAAACTCGGGTCTATACCGTCAGCTATCTTGGATTTGCTCGTCAACATTCCGTTGATCGTTCCATCGATAGCCTTAGGTGTTTCTCTCGCAATTTTCTGGAAAGAAAATTTCTCTTTCATACCAGAGATGCTGTTATTGATCTTTGCTCACCTCGCGATCACATACCCATACTTCGTGAGGTCGATGTCGGCGGCTGTGGAAAGAATAAACTTGGACATGGAAGAAGCATCAAGAACTCTAGGAGCCAAACCTTTGGGAGTTTTCAGAACGATCGTTCTGCCTTTGACAAAATATTCTCTGCTCTCAGGAGCGATAATGGTTTTTACGAGAAGCATAAGCGAAACGGGAGCAACCATAGCTGTAACTTCGCTGCAAACAGCGCCAGTAATACTCGTCAACTGGGTCAAACAAAAAGTGCCAGCAACTTCCTTGGATATAGGCTTAGGTTGCGGCTATCTAATTGTACTCTCGTTCATTATCTTGTTAACTTTACGATTTATTGTTAAAGGAAAAGGAAGATACTAGCATGCTTAATATACAGCCTTCAAATAATCCGATAAAATCTCAAAATTACGTATGCATCCTTGGAGGGAAGCTCAACCGTGCCTGATGTTCGCGTAGTTAACGTGTCAAAAAGATTCGGCAAAGTGATAGCTCTTGACAACATCAACCTTCACATTAGAGATCACGAATATTTTTCTCTGCTAGGTCCAAGCGGATGTGGGAAAACAACTCTTCTCAGATCGATCGCAGGGTTAATAAACCCTGATAAAGGTGAAATTTACATCGGCGACAAATTAGTTAATGATGTGCCGCCTGAAGACAGAGATATCGGGTTCGTCTTTCAAACGTTTGCTCTTTTTCCTCACATGAACGCTTGGAACAACGTGACCTACGGTCCTAGAGTGAAAGGCTTCGACATGAAGAAAGCGGAAACCATCGGACATGAAGTGCTTGAAATGGTAAAGTTGCATGAACGTTTGGACGCTTTCCCGAATGAGTTAAGCGGCGGCATGATGCAGAGGATAGCCGTTGCCAGAGCCTTAGCTGCAGGAGCCAAACTTCTGTTGCTAGACGAACCACTCGGACAGTTAGATGCAAAGGTAAGAAATGACCTGCGATACGAGATTAGGAGAATGACAAAAGACCTAGGATTAACAGCAATACATGTAACACACGATCAGTCTGAAGCCATGGCAATCTCAGATAGAATCGCTGTGATGAAAAAGGGCAAAATCATTCAGGTTGGAACGCCAAACGAGTTGTACATGAAGCCAAACAACATTTTCGTAGCCCACTTCATAGGAGAATCAAACTTTCTAGAGGGTTATGTTTCAAGTGTCGATGACATGGAATTAACACTAGACCTTCGCGGCAATATAACAGTTCAAACTACCAACAATAGTGCAAAAAAAGGTGAGCGAGTGATTCTCGCCATAAGACCTGAAGTTTTCATTGTCGAGAAAGGAATAAAAAAAGGCAAAAACTCTATATTGGGTACGATAGAGAGAATAACTTTTGAAGGAACAACCATAAGGTATGAGATTAGATTAGCGAATCAAGATTTAGTTTTTATCGTTAAACCATCGATGAGTGAAGAATGGTTTAATATGGGTGAACAAGTAACCGTTAGCTTCTCCCCTGAGAAGGCTCACGTGTTTGCATACCCAGAAAAAGGGTTGAAGGAGGAAATTGCAGTTGAGTGACCTGATTAAATGGTTTGAAAAAAGAAGAGAAACAAAAGCACTGGAAACCATACAGCACCACCTAGCTTTAACAACAGACATCGTTGAAGACTTGAGCAAAGCAATACAAGCCGCTGTAAAGAAAGATGAAAAGGAAATTAAGAAATACACCGAAAGAGTAGCAAACAACGAGAGGGAAGCAGACAGTCTACGAAGAAAAGTCATGGATGAAGTTTCAAAAGGCGAACTTTCACCGATGGACAGAGTTGACCTGATGGACCTTGTGAAAAAAGTAGACATGGTTGCAGACTGGAGCAGAGAATCCACACGCGTGTTAAGCGTAATCCCAATGGAACACGTACCTGATTCAATTAAAGACGAATTCGTGAAGATGGTTAACAGCGTCAAAGAGTGCACGTTATCTCTTCAAAAATGCGTGAATAAGATGATGACAAGACCAGAAGAAGCCCTTCAAGCCGCAGACACCGTGGAGCGCGAAGAAGAAGAGGTTGATGACCTGCATGAAAAAGCCAGAAAAATGTTAGGAAAAGAAGACATACCAAGGGCAGGAGTAGTAGTTTTAATAAGCCAGCTTTTCGAATCTCTAGAGATGATTGCAGACGCATGCGAAGACGCCTGCGACCAAGTTAGGATCATAATGGTCAGAAAATGAGGTGAAAAAAGTATGGTAGAAATCAAAGTAGACATATCTGAACTTAAAGGCGAAGGCGACACCGTCATAGAAGAATTGGTCAGTTTTATAGAGAAGAAAACGAAAGCCGAAGTCGAAACAGCAGCAAACGAGTTGATTGTAAGAAACGAAAAGGAAAACGTTTCAAAACAATACCTGCGAGTGTTACTACGAAAATATCTGCACAGAAGCGAGCTAAAAGAGTATTTCAAAGTGATAAGCGGGAAAGAAAACACTTTTCTCATAAAAGAGAAAAAAACCGCCGAAGAAGAATAGCATGCCTAGTGCTTCTGAACCCTCAGCTTTTTCCCTATTAGCTATGTGCTAAATTCTCTTTTTCGTTTTGTTTCTTACCACAAACAAGATTCCTGCCAGAACTAGAACAGCGCCAACAATGAACCATTTATCAGGTATCTCCTGAAAGAGTGCTACACCAAGGATTGTTGCTCCTATAGGTTCAAGTAAGGCCATAGTTGCAGTTTCAAAAGATTTCAAATTAGACAATGAAGAAAAGTATAATGTGTGTGCAATCGCCGTAGGAAGTATGCCCAAACCAAAGAGCATAAGAACGCTCATTGTTTCAGTTGGAAGAGTCAATATTTTGCCGGCAATAGGAATGCTTAACGCTCCCACAACAAGGGCAGTTAACAGATACATCGGAAACATTATTGGCACTATATCCATCTGGCTTCTTATTCTTCTGCCATAATTAAGATAGAAAGATTCAACCAAAGCCGCCAACACTGCTTCTAGATCACCCTTCAGGTTCAGCGAAAAACCTGTTGGATTGGTTGTGGCGAATGTAACTGTAGTTTCAGCGTACGCGATCGTACAAATGCCTATAAAGGATATGGCTAAACCCAAGATGGCGATGCGAGATGGTTTAAGTTTAAAAACAAAACTTGAAATTAGCACTGAAAAAATCGGCGTAGTGTTAACGAGGACAGTGGCGTTAAGTATTGTCGTGTCTTTCACGGCAGACACGAAAAATATGAAGTGCAGACCTAGGAAAAAGCTTAGAACTATGAGATCTTTAAAATTTTTGCGCACTAGATCAAGATTAAACGGCTTTCGAAAAGCCAGCAGTATCAAGGCTAAGGCAAGACATGCAACGATTAAACGCCAAAAAGCTATTGAAAATGAATCAACATCTTGCAGGAACCTTATGAAGATGGCTGCCGTTCCGAAAAGGATTCCAGCGATGATTCCTTCTGTAAGGGCTAATTTTCTAGTTCTTGTATGCATCTTAACGCCTTTAACAGCTGTAGACAATTGATATCATTTCGCAAGTTAACTTTATACATTATTCACTCAATAAATAAGCAAGACAACGATTTCAAAAAAATGAAGGGACATGTATGGATACTGAAGAAATTATGAAATTAGCTTTGAACCTTTCAGATTTAAAGGAGATCCCAGATGACAGCGCAATCTACGTGAGTAAAAGCGGAATCCAAAAGGTTCTTTTCGGCATCGACGCAGGCGTTCCTGAACTCTTGCTTGCAAAGAATCTAGGCTACGACTGTGTAATCGCTCATCATCCAGCAGGCGGAACAGCGATAATAAACTTTCACAAGGTCTTCAAAAGACACGTTCAGCAAATGATTACCGCAGGAGTTCCAGAGAAAGAAGCTGAAAATGCAGTAAAAAAGAAGTTTGCAGATTTGGAAGTTGACGGACATTCACGGAACTATGACCATGCCGTTGATGTGGCAAGACTGTTAAACATGCCTTACATGAACATTCATACACCGTTAGATGAAATCGGAAGACGGATCATGACTGAAAAAATTAACAAAAGAATCAACAACAACTCCACAGTAGAAGACGTGGTTGAAACTTTAAAGGAACTGCCAGAATTCAAGAAGGCAACCACAGACATCAAAATTCGCGTTGGAAAACCCGAAAATCTAGCTGGGAAAGTTGTGGTTTCGCATGGAGCTGGAACAAACGGAGGCTACGAGATTGCACGAACCTATTTCAAACATGGCATTGGAACAGTTGTTTACATCCATGTTGGTCTTGGAGATCTAGAGAAACTTAAAGCTGAAGGAACTGGAAATCTTGTGGTAACAGGACACATTGCAAGCGATTCAGTAGGCATAAACCCGTTCATTCATGAACTTGAAAAGCGAGGCATTTCGGTAACGACTGTCGGAGTGGTTCCAGCCTAGATTGTAAACACAATTATGTTATTTGATTTTTTGAAGCCTTGACTTCTTCCTAGATCTCAAGAAATACGCCAAGATACCCAAACAAACCGCAATTACAGCCAGCGCGACAACAATCCACATCAAGAAAGCTTCTATCCACGACTGCTGAGACTTCGTGTTTACGCTAAAATAGACAGTTTGTGAAGCCCCAATATTGCCAACAAGGTCCTCGGCATAGACTGTAACGTGATGCGATCCATCAGCTAATACAAAGGTTAGGTTTCCAGTAATTGTTCTGTTTGCGCTGCCATCTAGGCTGTAGCCGATCCAAAAAGTGCTTTCGTTCACAGTGAAGTTGAGTGTAACCAGTACTGTTGTGTAGGTTTTGTTTTCAGGCGAAAGGATCACAACGCTTGGAGGCGAAGCATCAACGGCAAAGCGTATAGCGTTGGAATAGCCCATGTTTCCAGACGTGTCGTTGGCGTAGACTTTTATGCTGTGCGTTCCTTCAGGCAACACTGGCAGAGTGACGTTTCCGTTAATAGTTATGTTTGCTTGGTCATCTAAGCTGTAGCCTATCCAAGAGGTAGGTTCGTTAACGGTGAAGGTTAAGGGAAGGGCACTTGCAGGATAAGTCGTGTTTAGTGGCGAGTTGATTAGCACGATTGGCGGTGTGGTGTCAAGTGGCCCAGTGCCTTCAATAATCACGGTGTTTGTTGATTGATTGTAAGCAAAGTAAATCCATCGGCTGTATCCATCGTCATACAACGTATAATTCTTGAAAGGTGGGGTGACATCGTCCACTGTCACATTATATGAATCTAGCTTCATTAATTCATGAAGAAGAGACACCCTACAAAAGCCAATCTTCTGCGTCATGGTGGTATTGGAAACCTTGAATTCGATTGTGTTCTTCGAAGCAGATTTAAGAAACTTGAATTCGTTTATCGTTGAGTTAGAGATGATGTTTACTTTGTAACCGTTGAAAGCTGTAAAGCTTGAGAAACGACCCATTAATGGATGATAATCAGTGTTGTTCGCATCAATAACATGTGGCGTGTCGCCTATTCCATCCTGATTAAGATCTACCCCAGTGTAGTTGCTCCAGTAGTTACCTTCAACACTGTTATTCCAATGGTTAAATAATCGACTTGTTGCTTGTTTTCCATTTCCGATGATGTTATTGTGATAAATCATGTTGTTCTCAGCATTGCTGTCAACCCAGATTCCCCACTGTTGATTTTTGTATACGGTATTTCCAAAAACTGTGCAGTTCGTCGAATCCCAGCCTAAACCTATTCCGTCATAAAAGTTCTCGTACACGTTATTCAGCATGATCATACCGTTTGCTGAAGCATTAACGTTAAGTCCATATGATTTCTCACTGCCAAAAACAAGGTTGTTGTTCACAGCAAATTTTAGCGAATTAGTAACAAAGAGCCCTCGGTTAGTATTGTTTCCAACAATGTCATTTTCGATTGTGAAGTTCTGAGAATAGCGGATATGAATACCGTCACCATTATTACATGAAGCATTGCACTGTATGATGGCAAAGTTGTCTGAAGCGTTTACGTAGATGCCGTAAGTGCCATTTCTCATCGTGAAACCATCTATAGTAACATTGTCGGACGAAACAGCAACCACGTTTCCAGTTCCATTTCCGTCAATAATCGTGCCATTTCGACTCGTTCCAATCAAGGATATCGACTTGTTTACCGTCACGTGCTCGTTGTAGATTCCTTCTTCAACAAGAATCGTGTGCCCATTCAGGGTTTCAGGAGCATTTATCGCGGCCTGAATCGTAGAATATCTTAAGCCAGAATTAATGTTTTGAACAGGAGGAAGACTGGAAGCTTTTAAATCGACCGTTTCTGACTTTGAACGCCACAGGCACACAGAGGATATGAACAGAATTAGAATAAAGATCGATTTCCACTTCATGTGAGTCACGGAACTTATCCTCGGTTCAGTTCTTATACGTTTTGGAAAACTTGTCAACTATCTTTCGACTGAGATTTTGCTTTCATTCGCTTCCTTTTCAACCCTTATCACATGCTCAGCTTTCTCAGCGAAAGCTTCACTGTGCGTGACCGCAATTATCTGTTCTATGGCTTTGAAACGTGAAATCGCCTCAGCCAAACGGTCTATTGACCCATCTTCTCTTCCAAGACTCTCAGTCGGCTCATCAAGCAAGAGCATACTCAAACCATGACCAGTCCTGGACTGCATAATCAGCTGACCCAAACCCAAGCGGTAAGCAAATGCAAGCAATGTTCTCTCACCGCCCGAAAGATTAGAAACTTCACGCGCGACACCACCTTCACTTTTAACATAAGGTGTGTACGTCTCATCAATAACAATGTTCAAAAGCGGACCTTCTCCACCGACTAAACTGTCGAGAATTTGCTGAACAAAATTGCGCAAAACTTTCACGAATTCGCCTCGTATCTTGGGCTGAATGCTCCTATAGGCGTCGCGTATGCTACCGATGATTTCGACGAGTTTTACTATTTTTTCTATCCGTTCAACTTTTTGCTGAGCGTTATCGATCCTGTTCTTAAGCTCATCCAAATGCTTGACCAAGTCTTCTTTACGATTTTCTTTATTTCTTACATCTGATTCTAAAGAATAGTAGTCTCTAACGGCTTCTTCCTTACGTTCTTTAGCAATTTCTAACGCAGACAAATCAAAGCGGCTGATTTCACTCCGCACAACATCAAGCTGTGCGTGAAATTCTGTTTCCTGCGTTTTTTTGGTGTCCAATTCCTTTAGAAGGCCATCTAATGATTTTGATTCTTCGACTATGCGACTTTGAATATCGGCGAGTCTAGGCGCAAGTGTTTGCATGTTAGAAAGCGCCGTGTTTACTTTTCTTTTGGTTTTCTGCATTTCTTCTATGTCGCTTTGCAGTTGACTGATTGATTTTTGTCGTTGATAATTTTCCTCTTGGATTCTCTGCATCAAATTATCCTTATATTCATCGGTTAACGATTGAAGGCAGAGTGGACAAACATTTTCAGTAGACAAGGAATCTATCCTTTTTCGGTCAGTCTGCATGATCTTGAGAGCTGCTTCTTGTTCACCTCGTAAATTCGAGAGTTTATCGTCAAGAACCGTAATAAAATGCTCAATGTCTTCAATCGACTGCTCAGGAGGGATTCCAACAGTTTTAAGCTCGGATTTTAAAGTCTCCACTTGAGCTTCCATCGTAGCTAAGCGTTGCTTAAAGTTTTCAACGAGTTTTTTCCTGTCTTCGATTTTTTCAGCGGAAGAGACAAGTGTGTTTTGAGTGTTTGTCAAGTTCGCAAGTATGCGTTCTTCTTTCCGCTTTAACTCTTCATTTAAAGTTCTGACTTCTTCCAATTTCTTGAGTTTTGAATCAGCCTCTTCAAGCGTTTTTTTCGCAAGATTCAGTTTTTTTGTTGTTTCTTGCAGCTCTATTTCAACTAGTGAAAAATCTTCAGCAGTTTTGTTGTATTCTGCGCCTAGTTTCTCCATTCCAACAACGTCAGGGTCGTTCGTGTAAGCTTTTCTTTCTCCTTCATACTCTTTCTGGTAGCCTGCAAGATTACTCCATGCTGCTTCATAATCGGATAAACCGAACAATTCGTCCAAACGTTTTTGTCTCTCTCTAGGCTGAGCATTCAGAAGCTCTTTCAAATGTTCTTGTCTAACCCATACGATCTCTCGGAAAAGTTCTCGGTCCAAGCCCGTGATGGCTTTGAACTGTTCTGCTATTGCATCGCTTTTCACGCTTGAGATCAGGTTTTCGCCTTCAAAAAGCTTCAACTCGTCAACATCTTGGCTTATTCCCTTTCCACGTTTTCTTAATCCACGCGAGATTTTGTAGCTTTTGCCGTTTTGCGTAAACTGAACCGTAACTCTTCCGCTGTCCGCGCCTTCACGAAGCAGGTATTCATAGCTTCTGCCGAGGGGGTCTCCGAACAACGCAAAGTCTATTGAGTAGAGAATGCTGGATTTTCCACAACCCACTCCGCCGACGAGACAGTTGAAGCCTCTTGCAAAGGGGACAGTTGACTTCACGTGCGAGCGAATATTCTCCAACTGGACAATTTCAATCTTCATGGCAGAAGCTCCTCCACAGCTTGTTTCACCTTCTCCTCTTGCTTCTTGCTCAAGGGCTCAATCAAGCTGACAGCAACACGCGCGACTTTCTCTGCCTCTTCACGGTTGTAACGTTCAGAAAAAATCTGCAAAAAATACTCGAAAGCTTTTGTTTTTAAATCCTTAAACTCGCTTTCGAATATCGAACGAACAATCTCCTCTGAAACTTCGCTTTCGCGTAGCAAAACTATCGGATGAACAATCAAAGCCTTCTGGGCAGTTGCTCTGATCCGCGCTATGTCAACTTCTGAACGGTTTGCCTCAAGAGGCAGAGTTCCTTTCAGAACTAGAATGAGAACGACACCGTCTTCATCAGCATCTTTTACAAGTTGAACAGCTCGCTCTGTGATTTTTGAAGGAATTACGCCTGTAAAATCTTCTTCAACTAAAACAAACCTGCGTGTAGATTCGAGTTCTATGAATTTTGGTGATGCTTCGCCTTTCTCGTTCACTTTGACGTGATAGAAGCCTTTGCTAATTTTGGCTTCTTCATAATCCACTGTTTCGGTGCATCCACTGTAAGCTAATAGACCATTCTTGAATTTTTCCAAGTAAGGTTCGTGAACGTGGCCTGCCGCGTAGTAGTCGAAGCCTTCAGGAATCATTTCTGGTGAGATTTCGGCTTCTATGTAAGGAGGTTTAACGCTTGGAAGGTCTACTGCCATGTGAAAAACGAAGATGTTAAACAGTGATGGATTGGGTGTGGGCTTGTTCTGCTCAAGAAAGAGTGGAAGCGTCTCTTCGGTTTTGTGTCTTGTTCGGTAGTTATGTATGCCATAAACGTAGCAGCAGTCTGATTTTTGCCAGCAAGCTCCTTCGTGCCTAGGCAGATGATAGACGAGCCCAGCGCTGTCTAAGGGGTTTATTATGGTGCCTGTAACCATGTTTGGTGCAGAATCGTGAGATCCATCAACGGTCAATACTGGGATAGCTGCTTCTCGCAGACGATTAAAGTTTCTGATGGCATTTTCCAACGTGACGTTTGATGGACGGGCGTTATGAAACAAGTCTCCTGCGATTATCATGAAATCAGGTTTTAATTCAATGGTTTTGTCAACGAGTTCTTGAAAAGCTCTGTCAAAGTCTTCCCGTCTGACTTCTAGACCATACTGCGAGTAGCCTAAATGTAAATCTGCAGCATGAACGAAACTGAAAGCCTTCAAACGTCCCTTCATCTCTATTTCAATGTTTAACTGCGAACGCTCAAATTATGCTTGCTGTTGCATGTTTTAAGCGTTTAGCACCTTAATAGACATGCAATTCTTTAGTCGTTTTGAAGAGAAACATATAAGATTAGCTGACATCTTAGACTGGAAAGGTTGTAAAGGATGAAATGTGAGAAATGTGGTGTCGAAACTTTTCTTCCCTTCAGATGTCGGTATTGTGGAGGCTATTTCTGTTCTGAACATCGGCTGCCTGAAAATCATGGGTGCACAAAGATAGAACTTGCTCGCATGCCGAAAGAAGAAATACCTCAAGTAGCCAAATCATACGAGTACACGGTATCTTATTCGCCTTTTGGACAAGCGGTAAGAGGGATACGTTTTAGTCATAAGGAAATTCAGGATTTGGTGATAGCGGCTTTACTGGTTATCGGTGTCGGATTGTCCATGGTTGGATTCTCGAGCCTTTTAACCAATTCTAACGGCGTGGATTATGTTATGTTAACGTTGTTCACCATCATGTTCACAGCCTCCTTCTTCATGCATGAAATGGCTCACAAAATCGTAGCGCAAAAAAACGGATTCTGGGCTGAGTTCAGACTAACGTTCGTAGGCGCCGCGCTGACACTGCTTTCCATAATCTCGCCATTTTTCAAAATCATATCGCCAGGCGCTGTAATGGTGGCAGGAAATCCTGACAAGGAAAAAACTGGAAAAATCTCCATCGCTGGACCCATGACTAACATTGTCTTATCAACAATTTTCTTGACGATAACAGTTTTTGCTCCAGACAAACAGATATTTGCGCTCGGTGCGGCGTTTAACGCTTGGATAGCTCTTTTCAACTTGATTCCCTTTGGCATATTTGACGGTTTCAAAGTGTTTGGTTGGAACAAGAGAGTTTGGGCGCTAGCTTTCACGTTAAGCCTAGTGCTCACAGTGTTTTCTTACCAATACCTTCTAGCCTAAAGGAAAGACTTAGATACGTTCAACAAACTAGTTTAAAGTGGTTATAGTATGGGCAACAGAGACAGACACGATATCGCTATCGATATCTTGAAGAAGGCTTCCTCTGGGATGAACAAAACTGAATTGATGAAAGAGGTCGGTCTTTCTTTTTCACAAGCCAAACAATATTTAAGCATGCTACAGGAGAAGCGGCTCTTAGAAATTGGTGACAAACATCATTTCAAAACCACGAGGAAAGGCTTAGAATTTCTGGAGAAATGCGAGACATGCCCATTATTCAGCTGGGATAAATGAGACTTTATCCGAAAGAGTTTTCTATTCCGTCAATCATAGGTGTCACTCAGAGAGGGGTAGTCGGTGGATACATCTCTTTGTGGAATGTTTCTTTGCATCCTTGCTGTCGGGGTCCTAGTCCCAACATTCAAGCCGCAACAGATTAAGGGTTACGGACCTGTTTACATAAGGGCTGATGGTTCAATAGAACCGTCAGATGTTCCTGTATCCACATTAGACAACGTGACCTACACTTTCGCTGATGATGTCTATTATTATCTTGTAATCGAGAGGAACAATATTGTTGTTGATGGAGCGGGTCATATGCTTCACGGAGCGTGGGGTGATACAGGGATAAGTCTCAACGGCAGAATCAACGTGACGATCAGAAATACGAGGATAAAAGCATTCAATGATGGGATTTCTCTTGACTCTTGCTTAAACAGCACTATTTCCAGAATTAACTTGACAGAAATTAGTGACAGCGCAATTTACCTCCATAATTCCTCAGGTTGTATGATCTCCGAAAACAATGCGACTGCAAAGTTCATCGGAATGGGTCTTTCGAATTGTTCAGGCATTCTCATTTCAGAAAACGAGATATTCGAAGGCGGTTGTGGAGTCGACATCTTCACAAGTTCAAACAACTACATTTCAAGAAACAACGTGACAGCAAGCGGTGGTGGTATCTGTCTCTTGGATTCATCGAACAATACTGTTCATGCAAATAACCTAATGGATAACGAATTTTGCGGCCTGAGTATCGATGAATCTTGCGGGAATACCATTTTAGAAAATGAGCTTGTGAACAACGGCCTTTTGGTCAACCACAATTCATATCTGAACCACGTTGAAAATAACATGGTAAATGGAAGACCTCTTGCGTATCTTGAAAACATGTCAGATTATAGGATAGACGATGCTGGCCAAGTAGTACTCATCAGATGTGAAAGAATAATAGTAGAAGGTCTCAACCTCTCAAAAGTGAATACTGGAGCAATACTAATAGAAACAAACAATAGCGTCATTTCTCATAATTACATAGCCGACAATAATAACTACGGCATCAATCTTGATCATTCAAACAGGAACACCATATCGGCAAATAATGTGCTTAGTTGCCCCAACGCCACAGGCATCTTTCTCTCTTTCTCCTCAAATAACACTCTTCTCACAAACAATATATCGAACAACGGCGTTGGTCTCCTTATTGCCTCTTCATCGGGAAACAACATTTCCGAAAACAATATTGCAAACAATAAAGATTCTGGCATCAGTCTCTTTTTCTGTTCGAACAACACTATCTTCCATAACAACTTTCTAAACAACAATGTTACCCAAGCTTATGTACACCACTCAACCGACTACTGGGATAATGGCTATCCATCAGGCGGAAACTACTGGAGCAATTACAACGGCACCGATTCTAATTGCGACGGCATAGGAGACTCAAACTACACTATCGACGCCAGCAACATTGACCATTACCCACTCATGAACGCGTACATAATTCCCGAGTTTGCATCATTTTTGGTTCCGTTTTTACTGATAGTTGCAACATTTTTCGCAACCATACTCTACAAGAAGAAGCATGATTCAAAGCAATAACATGAAAAAACCCAACAGAATCACAAGTTCAATCTATATATAAGGGGGGATAGGTCTTTTCGAGCAAGCCCTCTTCCTCCAGCGCAGCATTTTGTCGGACAAAACTTTTCAGACGCAGGACAAAACAACTAGCATGCTCTAACACATCACGCAGTATGCACAGACGCTTCCAACGCAAAACTTAGATAAGCTCTATTGTTACATGCACTTCTTCAGGAACACGAATACGCATAATACGCCTCATAACCCGTTCTTCAGCATCAATATCGATAAGACGCTTGTGAATCCGCATCTCCCACCTGTCCCATGTGGTGGTTCCCTCACCACACGGCGACTTCATCACCGGAACACGCAGTCTTTTCGTAGGCATCGGCACAGGTCCATTCAGTTTAACGCCTGTCTTCTGGGCAATGACTTTCAGTTCACCACATACTTCTTCAAGCTTCTTGTAGTCCGTGCTTGTTAGACGTATTCGCGCTTTTCTAACCATCCGTAAATCAATCCTTACATTTTTGCGTAAGCATGTTTATTGGGTACTTACCTTAGACAATTAACCGTAAATAAAAACTTATCGAAACAAATCACGTCAACAGAGCGGCACAACAGCGAGGGTAGGAATGGAAAACAAGAGGTTCAGAGTTAAGGGCATACTCTTAGACTTGGATGGAACTATCGTAGATTCGAGAATAGCATACTTGGAAGCAGTGAAAACCGCCTTTGAAGAAATGGGACAGAAAACCGTTGACATTAACGTGGTGACAGAAATTCCAAAACGTATCGAACAGAACCTTCCTATAGATGACTTGCTAAAAGGCATTGACACAAAAAAATTCTTGCACATGTACCTTAAAGCCTACTATCAGGCAACGGCAGAAAAGACAAAGCCTATGCCCAACATTTCTGAAACATTGAGAAAACTCGCAGAAAAAGCAAAATTAGGGTTGATAACTATGAGACACATTCCAAAAAGAGAAGTCATTGAGGAATTGAGAAAATTTGGTTTAGCGGATTACTTTCAGGTGGTGGTAACGGCGCTGGATGTACAACATCCGAAGCCCTCGTTGGAAGGATTAGTTCAGTGCACTGAGAAACTTGGTGTTCAAACGTGCGAGTGCATGGTTGTCGGAGACTCTGTTGTGGATATACGTCTAGGAAAGAAGGCGGGAACCATAACGGTTGCTGTTTTATCTGGAATTTTCTCCAGTGAAGAGCTAAAAAATGAGAAACCAGACTTAATTCTTAAAAACGTCAACAAACTTGCAGATTTCCTGAAATAGCGTTCAAAACGGGCCTTTGAATATTCCTAAAACGGTAATATAGCTGAAAGTTATTGAAAAATCTTATAGAAGCCATTACGAATAAAGCTTATTACACGCTCAAAGGTCTATTTTAAAGTGGAGAAGGCTTCAAAGCGGGAGTACCCAATGAACTTAATAGAAATACTGTTGTCAGAGAAACTGAAAGACAAAAACCCAATGCTAGACGTTCTCGGATCAGACCGCAAGGTACTCCAGATAGCTTGCCAAGACCTAACGAACTACCTCAAAGTTCATTGGGATCTCGTTGGGAAAGAAGCAAACGACTGTGAACTAGTAGAAAGACTTGAGAAGTTTTATAACGAAAACCCAAGCGAACTGGATGAGTTTTTAAAGATTTGGACTGGAATATGGCTTGGAAAATGGAAGGAACGCGTGAAACTACTCATAGGCAATGAGAACTCGAAAAGATGGAACAAAGCCACGAAAACCCTCAACAACGCTGAACCTGTGTGGAAAAACCTTGCAAACCACAAAGAAATGGAAGAACTTGTGACTTACACACTCGTTAAGAACGGAGAGATTTGTGGCACATCGATTCTAGCGGAAAATCTTTTAAAAATGGAGTTAGGCGAGAAAACCAACGAATACCCCAACGAGGAAAAACAAGTGTTTAACGTCGTCAACAACACCTTGAAGAAGGCAAGAGAGCTGGCAAGAAGCAAGGGACCGTTAATCTTCGTCAAAATCGACAAAGGCTACTATCAGTCACATTAGGTAAAAGATTTTATAATACTCTTTCTCGGTGGATGTTTTTCGTTCGCCACGAATACCTTCTAAGAGACGGCGTTGCACCATAACCACACGCAGCACAGCGTTTCTTCCTCACGTGATAAGCCCTTCTACCACAACGTCGGCAACGTATGTGCACTACTCTGCCTTGACGTTTGCCAAAAGAGGCTGTTCCACTTCCCAACGTTGTCACCTAGGCGGCGGCGAAATAAGAACCACGTTGTCTCCTCGAACGATTATGAGCCCCAGTTTTCTCATGCTTTCAGCGTTCGTAGTGTCCTCTGTTTCTTCCAAAACCAAGTTAAGATGCTGATCGAACCCTTTCAATCTTCCACGCAAGCTCTTTCCGCCTTTCAACCTAACAAGCACTATCTTTCCAAGATTCTGCTCAAGTATCTCAGTCGTCATTTCGCTCATTCTGGAAACCTCGAAGCTATACAATTATGCCTTTTATACTTAAACTTATACATTTAAACCTATCTAACGGAAGAAACAGGTAATGTCCGTAAAACACAAAAGGAATTTCTTAAAGGACAAAGAAGCAAAAAGCATCCTAAATCAAGCGGAAGAAAAACTCAAAATCAACATAGAACAAATCATCAAAAACAAAGCTAGTTTAGAGCTTCTCGAAACCGAATTCGCAAAAATCTACCTAATAAACGGTAAACCACGACTTGCCAAAACTGGAGAAGACCTTTTCCCAACATTAATATTCAACGAATATTTCTCTGTGGCACCAAAGGCCATCGTTGACATGGGAGCAATCCCTCATGTATGCAAGGGAGCAAACGTCATGAGACCTGGAATAAGACGTTTTTACGGAGAGTTCAAGAAGGGTGATTTTGTTTTTGTTGTTGATGAAAAACATGGTAAACCTCTGGCGATAGGTGAGATACTTTATGATAAAAGCGAAGCAGAAAAAATCACGCAAGGAGCCGTTATAAGAAACGTTCATTTTGTCGGCGACAGAATATGGAACTTCCTCAAAGAATTTACATCGTAACATCTGGATCATGGTAAAGGTCAATCCTAGACTCATAAAACCCTTTAAATAGACAAACCATATTAATTCAGACGTAGAATTAAGAAACACTTAAACTCTAGAAAAGCAATTAAAAACTGCTGAGAGGAGAAGGTTGCCGGGGTTAGGCGGTATACTCCGCAAATCAAAGAAAGAAGAAAAAACAAGCGAAGCTAACGATGCTTCTGAGAAAACATACCTGAAGGCCATGCCTCTCCGTGAATTATCAGACTTGGAAAACGTGAAGAATGAAGTTAAAACAGGGAACATCCTGATTCTTAGAATAACGCCTCTCGCAGACAAAAGCATAGAAGATGTAAAGCGTGCCGTGAACGAACTGTGCGAGTTCGCTGAATCTGTTGGTGGAGACATTGCCAGATTAGGCGAAGAGCGAGTAGTAATTTGCCCCCCGAACGTGAAAATCTGGCGAGAAAAAACGCCTGTGTCAAACGAGCCGATACCTACAGCAGCCTAAGAGTTTCCAGTATTGCAGGAGCAACAGATTGAATCTCTAACCTGTTTTCAATGAAATTCGCCATGCCCAAGCATTTCGCCCTTTCACCATGGCACACAATAGCTCTTTCAGGTTTAGGCTGCAAATGACTTATGTAAGCAATCAACTGCCGCCTGTCAGAATGCCCTGAAAACCCTTCAATCGACTCTATCTGCAATCTTACTTTTACGATGTCCATCTTGCCCTCGTTGGTCATAACTGTAACTTCATTCAAGCCTCTCTGTACTCTTCTTCCCATTGTTCCTTCGATTTGATAGCTCACGAAGATTATTGTGTTTGCATTGCTGTCGGCTAAGCTTTTGAAATATTCTATTACGGGTCCGCCTTCAAGCATTCCAGAAGTTGCCATTATGATGCATGGTTCGCCTTCTATGATTTCCTGTCTCACGTTCGGATGCTCTACAATAGTAAAGTAGTCGGATTGGAATGGGTTTATCTCGTCATGAAGTATGCTGTGGCGAACCTCTCTACCCAAATATTCTGGATAAGCAGTGTGAATAGCGGTGGCTTCTGAAATCATTCCTTCTATGAATACAGGTGCTTCCTTCATCAACCCACGTTTCATGTATCCGTCAAGGATGAGCATTATCTCTTGAGCTCTGCCAACGGCGGGCACGGGGATCAAAACTTTGCCCTTCCGTTCTAGAGTCTCATTTACGATGCGAGTTAAACGTTCTTCGGCCTCAATCCGCGAAGGCATAATGTCGTCTAGCCCGCCGTACGTGCTCTCTGTTATCACGGTTTCAACCCGTGGAAACTCGGTTGTCGCCGCCTCTAACAGCATCGTTCGGGCATACTTGTAGTCGCCAGTGTACACGATGTTGTGTAAACCTTCACCGACATGCAAATGCGCCATCGAGGAACCTAAGATGTGCCCTGCGTTATGCAGAGTCAAGCGAATATCTGGCGCTATGTCGGTCACTACGCCATACCGAAGCGGCATCGTGTGCAAAACGCATTCCCGAATGTCTTTCTGGTCATAATGGGCCGTAAAACCCTGCTTACTTGCCACATCCAAGTAATCCAGCTGAAGCAAAGTCATCAAATTTGACGTTGGAGCAGAACAATAAACTGGACCATCATATCCGTATTTGTAGAGAAGCGGCAACAGACCACAATGGTCAAGGTGAGCATGACTTATGACAACAGCGTCTAAAGAGTCGATTTCAAAGGCAGGGTTGTCAAACCTTGGAAAAGCTTCAAAAGGTCTTGAAGAGCCAGGGTTCACACCACAGTCTAGGAGTACACTGCTTTCTCGGGTTTGAATTAGAAAGGCGGATCGTCCTACTTCTTGCACTCCGCCAAGCGCGGTTATGCGTACGTCTCCGACCTCGTAGGTTTTTGGTCTGAATATTCTTTCGCCTATGGTTCGCAGTATTCTTTCGCGTTCTTTGGTTTCAGAGTGAAGATAATGACGCATATGAGTAACTATTTTTGAACGTAATGGAGGGCTTCTGAGAACATGAGGGCGCCATTTAGTTTGTTTTATGATTTCCTGCAAGACTGTTCCGTTCTTTCCGATGACAAGTCCTGGTTTTTTGGCTTCAATTATGATTTCACCGAGACTTGGGTCGAAGTTTACTTCAGTTACTTCTGCATCGGCTGACAGTATTTCACGTGTCTTTTTTTCAGCTTCCTCTTCTACAAGCCTCACTGAAGGGTCAGAACGTATGACTATTCTTTTTCTTATGACGCTGACTATTTCCGCGATAAGATTGCTCTGTTCAACTAAGACCTCGGGTTTTTTAGTGTAAACAGCCAGCGTTGATCCTTCATACTCTATCCTAGTAACCTCAGCCTCTTTGGGCACGTGCTCCAAAATGTACTGGCTTATCTCTATCTTGTCTCGTTCAGAGTTTCGAGCCACCACATTAACTTCCTCAAGCAGCTAGAAGCTGTTTCTTCTCTTTTTCAGTAAGCTCGTGATAGCCTTTGTTATCAATCACGGCAATATTGAAGCTGTCACCGCTCGCGGCGTCTCGTTTCATGGCAGAATTCACTGCTTTAGCAATTGCAGGTAAAAGTTCTTTCACGGACATTCCCTCTTTGTACTTGTCTTCTAAGACTCCGTAGACTACAGGGGAGCCAGAGCCAGTGGCAGCGCATTTTTCTTCTGTAAGACTGCCGAACGGGTCTAAAGAGAAAATGTGTGGTCCAGTGTCGTCTACGCCTCCTATGAGAACTTGCGTGAGCAATGGCACGTATCTGGCTGAAAATAGGAGGTTTGCAATAAGCCTCGCAGCAGAAGCCACAGGTAAAGGTCTGTCTCTGTTTATCCTATACATTTGTGCATTCGCAGTCAGTACGTCAACTGTCCACTGTGCATCAGCAACTGTGCCAGCGATTGTCATTCCTATGTGGTCGTCTATTTTGTACACTTTCTTGCCATGTTTGTGGGCTACGTACATGCCCATGGTTACACGAGTGTCTGAGGCAAGGATTACGCCGTCTTTGCAGACGACGCCTGTTGTGGTTGTTCCTTTAAGCACTGATTTATTTATTGAATCATTGTTTGACATTTGATTTTTTCCTCCAAAATCAATATGTTACGAAATTACTTCACAAGGAAGTAGCATCATCTATTCATAACCATGAGATTTATTAACATTACGGTTTAGAGAAATAAGACATAACGGTAGACCTCTTCAACGAAACCGTTGAGTTTAAAAGGTTTTAGACGTAAATGGCTATGGAAAAGAAAACTCGTAGGCTTGAATAGTGATTGATTTGTCTTTGAAACATCATTGCATGCAGCTTCCACGCGAAGTCATCGTTGGAAACGGTACACTATACCGAGTTGGCGAAATCTCTCGAAGATTGGGTTTCTCAAGATCAGCACTCATAATTGCCGGCTCAAAAACCAATGATATTGCGGGAAAAACGGTGAAAGACCTTCTTGAAGAAGAAGGAATGACGGTAGACACTTTTCTCGTTGAAACCGCTACGATCGAAGACGTAAAGGCTGTTGAAGAAAAAATCAAAGCTTTGAAGCCTCAGATTGTTTTCGGTGTTGGAGGCGGAACAAAAATTGACGTTGCCAAATGCAGTTCTGCTCATCAGGAAGTCCCGTTTATCAGCGTACCCACAACCGCCTCTCACGATGGAATCGCAAGCCCATTGTCATCGATCAAAGGTTTTGAAAAACCCTATTCAGTTATGGCCCAAGCACCCCTTGCTATTATAGCTGACACGAACATCATAATGCAGGCTCCATGGCGCTTTGCTTTAAGCGGATGTGGAGACGTGATCGCGAAGCTTACTTCCGTAAAAGACTGGGAGCTGGCACATGAAAACAAGAATGAATACTATGGAGGCTATGCAGCAAGCCTAGCCTTGATGAGCGCTAAACTTGTGATGCAAAATGCTGAACTGATTAAACCTGATAATGAAGAAGGCTTGCGAGTGCTTCTGGAAGCTTTGATAAGCTGTGGTGTGGCCATGAGCATCGCTGGGAGCAGTCGTCCTTGCAGCGGTTCTGAACACATGTTTGCTCATGCATTAGATATCGTTAAGCCAAACCATTCCATGCATGGTGAAAAGTGCGGTGTAGGCACGATAATGATGGCTTATCTCCATAAGATGAGTTGGGAACGCATCAGAGACACGCTGAAGAATTTGGGTGCGCCAACGACTGCTCAAGAACTCGGTGTCGAAAATGAAGATGTAATAAAGGCTCTGGAGATAGCAGCGTCAATAAGACCTGAAAGATACACCATATTGAGTAAGAAGAACCCAAACCGCAAAGCATGCACAAAGATCGCGAGAAAAACGCAAGTTCTCTACTTTCCGAAGAAGAAGACGAGGTTTTCGGTTCTAAAGCAGAAATCGAAAAATTAGGTTTTAGTTTCTGCTTCCTTTTGTGTTTTCTTCTCTTCCGCTTTAGGTTCAATCTTGAAGGTTTCAGTGAATTTGACGGAAGTTATTTTCGGGAAGAACTTTTGCACATCAATCACGATGCCTCTTTTTGCTACCTGAATTCCTTCTATGTAAAAGGCTTCTTCTGGCATCTCTATGTTGATGGTTTTCTCTTTTACAACAAAGTCAAACTTTGCCTGCTCTACTACAGGTATTCTGCGATGAATGAGTGCTCCAACCTGTTCTTCAATAGTTTCAAGCTTCTTCTGGACAGTTACTTCGTAAACAAGCGTCTTGCCAGCTAATGGAGGATTATAATCCAGCAAAACACGTCCCGCACCTACGGCACGAATTGTGGCCATCTTTCCGTTGAATTCGACGCGCAACCCGACTGTTGGAGTTATTTCTCTGGCAAGCAGTTGTTTCAGAGGAACCCGTTTGATTTTTTCAGGGTCTCTTGGACCAAAGGCTTTGTCAGAGGATATCTCGCATGATGTGGGTTTGTTTATCTCCATTGAGGTTAGGTTTTCGTCTAATGCCTTGAGAACCCAACCTTCGCCTATCACGATTAATTTAGGCTCGTAGATATCGCCTTCTTTGTATAAATGCTCCTTTTTTGCTGTTTCCTCGTTAGTGGTGTCGAAAACTTCGTTTGTCTCCTTCACTCTGGCAACGTAATCAATCAGGATGAAATCGCTTTTTTGTAAAGCCATGATGAAACATCCTTTGAACGTGTTGCCAATGTAAGTTTTGAACTCCAATAAAAGCTTTCGCTCACAAAAAGTTAGGCTTAAACGGTTAAGCATATTTAGTCTTAAAAACAGTAGTTGCCTAGCAACTGGAGCTTTGACGGAAGTGCAGTACTGCGTCTACGTTATCCTATGCGACAACAACAGCTTCTACACAGGATACACCAAAAATCTGGATCGACGCATTAGGCTTCACAAAAATGGAAGAGGCGCCAGATACACAAGAATCCATAAGCCGAAAAAACTCGTCTACGTTGAAAAGTTTGATTCTAGAAGAGAGGCAATGCAAAGAGAAAAAAAAGTCAAAAGACTAAACCATCAACAAAAACTTGAACTGATAAAAACTAAGTCTAAACTCACAAGACAGAAGAGACGCGGCAATCAAGCTTAAGGACTTCTTAGACTGTAACGTCGGTTCGCAGTGTCGATAAGCTCATTCTCAAACAACTTGCGCAATGTTTTAAATATCTTCTTTTCAGACTGCCCAGTTTTTTCAGCAATCTCGACAAGTGTTAGCGCTTCTTTAGAGCTTTTCAACAATTCAACGACTTGTTCGTCGATTTTATTGAACTTCACCATTATGACACCCTGGCAGTAGCGAGTTAACCATACGTTATAGGTCATTATTTATAAAATTAATTGCTTCTGTTGTACTAAATAACAAGATTGAGACTATTTCGGCGTAGCTGTAGTAGTGTGCCTAATCTATCGTGGGCAAAGACGTTGACAGATACTGTTCTGTTCTGCATAAACAGTGGATGAGTGCGAAGAGGTATTGGTTTTGATGCATGAGACGTTTATGAAAAGAGGTGCTAGCAATATTGCTACAACTTCTTTTCAATCTGCTCTCTCCTCTAGCAGTATAAAGTGTAACCAAAAAAATAACACTTTCGAAAGGAATGATTAACAAACCAAAAATCAGGTTATCTTTGTGTTTTTCTAACACTGCATTGAAGCACTTTTGGGCAAACGAGGCATTCATCTGGAATTGGCGCGTCTTTGGGTGCAGTGTTCAGGAACCCGAAGTACCGGGCGCATTTTGCTGGTGAATCGAAAACTTTTGGGTATTCTGTTGGCTTAACGCCGACGATTTTCAGGTTTTCCACGAGTATATCTAGTTTTGACTGGCAATAGGGGCAAGCGTAGTAGGTTTGTCTTGGCACTGTGGATGAATCAGTCAAGACGGTGGGCTTCTCGAACGATTTTCCACATCCTTCGTATGGGCATCTAAGTTTGTCGTCATGTAGATGAAGATGCCGCATTGTCCCGCCTTCTTATTACTTCTGAATAAATATCTGTAATATTAAGATTTAATAAACTTTGTTGTCCACATGAATAACACAAATACACAAGAACATGAAAAGGAAAGCCTCGGGCGGGCTTTGATCCCGCGGCCTACAGCTTACGAGGCTATCGCTCTACCTAGCTGAGCTACCGAGGCATCGTAGTAACTTGTCATAACACAAATATTTAAACACTAAAACCGAACACACCGCGCCTACTACGTAACTCGCTCTAAAAACACTTCTGACGCTTCCTGAAACCACGAACTTTCGCTTTCATGAAAATCAATACGCTAGCAAATGCTAATTCTGCATGGAAATCCGAAAGACGCTATGTCAATCCTTTTGAGTTAAGCTTTTTTGATATATGATGCTTTTTCTGAGAGTTTCGAAGCCTACTTTCTCGTACAACTTTATGGCTTCAGTCGGGTTCATATCGTCAACATAGAGGAAAGCGTCTTCCATTCCAAGGTTCTTCAGCGTTTGCATCATGTGAAACATCAAGCGTGTACCTACTCCTCTTTTTCTATACGGTTTCAAAACGCCGATATCTGCGATCATTCCCCATTTCAGATTTTTCTCTTTATTCAATCCCTCATCAATCGCGATGCCCGAGAAGCCTATGGGCTGGTTGTTTAGAATGGCAAAGAACCATTTTTGTATGCTGAACCAAGGCATTTCGAAGAGTGAGTATTTGGTTTCTTCAATGGTCCTTTGTCTGAAGTTGAAGTGTTCTTTAAAGGCTTCATTGTCGAGCTTGTTAAGCAGCTCAATCTCCTTTTCTTCATTCATCTGCATATCCTTAATCGTTAATTGCCCATTTTCTGGGCTATCGTCTGGAAGGGAATCCAGTTTTCTTATCATTATGCTCATTACACGTATTCGTTTAAACCCGAATTTCTCAAAAAGGTGCATGCATCCCTCTCTGTCTGTCTGCGCCCACGAATCAGCAAGCTCCATTCCTCTCTCTTTCAGGCTTTGCAAGGCAGTTTCCAAAAGTTTCGTAGCGATGCCTCTGGTCCTGAACTTTGGAAGAACGCCTAAGTTTTGTATGAAGCCTTTCTTTTCTTCTCGGAGCTTGTCAACTTGGGCAGTAACTGTTCCAGCCACCTTGCCATTCCATTCAGCTATAAACATTCCTACCTCGTCGAACGTCGGAGACGTTTCCAACTTCTTCATCTCTTCAACTGTCATGTTTCTAATGTCCTCGTAATCACCAAAGGCGACGTTGAACACGTTAACCCAGGCTTCTTCGTCTAACCCTTTCTTGAAAGGTTTAATCTTAAGCAAGGCTTTTTACCTCAAAGCTTTCATAACAACGTACACCTTTGCAATATAAACCTTATTAACTCATGGTTAAACGATAGGAAAAAGATCCTCACGTGACAAGTGAGTTCAGAATAAGGAGCATCAAGATGAAAACACTCAGAACATTAGGCGAACGAAAAATAATCGAAATCATACAAAACCATCTCAGCATTATGCCAAAAATGCCGATCCCGTTCGGAGACGATGTGGCGGCTTATGACGTTGGAAGAGGGAAATTGGCAATTCTGAAAACAGACATGCTCGTAGACAAAACTGACGTTCCAAAGGGCATGAGCAGGTGGCAAGCCGCACGCAAAGCAGTTGTAATGAACATAAGTGACTTCGCTGCAAAAGGCGTAAACCCCCTTGCGATGCTCGTCTCACTTGGACTACCGAGAAACTTGAGTCAAAAAGACGTGGGAGAAATCGGCGACGGACTCAATGCAGGAGCACGCGAATACGGCACATATGTTATTGGAGGAGACACTGGCGAATCATCAGATCTTATTATAAGTCTTTCAGTTTTTGGTGTTGCAGAAGAAGGAAAACTGATGCTTCGAAGTGGTGCCAAGGTTGGAGATTTTGTGGTGGTCACTGGGTTTTTCGGCAAAACCTCAGCTGGTTTAAAAATTCTTGTAGATAAATTGAAGGCTCAACCTGCATTGCGCAAAGCTCTTGTTGATTCTGTTTTGATGCCGCATGCACGGTTAGAGGAAGGCTTAGTTTTAAGCCAGACTGGAGCTGTATCGGCTGCGATTGATTCGAGTGATGGGCTGGCGTGGAGTTTGCACGAGATTTCCAAAGCGAGCAACGTAGGTTTCTCGATCGACAAGCTTCCTATCGCAAGCGAGGCTGAAAAATTCGCAGAAGCAAACAAGTTAGACCCGTTGGAATTGACGCTTTATGGCGGCGAAGAGTACGAACTCGTTTTAACTATCAAACCTGAACTCTGGAAAAGAGCAAAGAGAGCAGTTGAGAAGGTCGGTGGGCAGCTTCTACGAATAGGCAAGGTGACAACTGAAAAAAGGGTCATATTGGACACTGACGAAACAAAACGAGCCATTGAACCACATGGATATGAGCATTTTAAATAAAAAGCTAGTTTAAAACCAAACCTTTTCGAAACAGAAAACCATGTTTGCTAATCTGATCTTGAAGCTTCCTTTAACACCAATGCGAATGCGGCGTCGATTCTTTTGCCCAATGTTGAGTTTTCAAGATTTTGAGAGAAAACTTATATGGGAGGGCTTTGGCTTTGGTTTCAATCTCGTGTCGGAATGTTAATTTTTGGGCGAAAACTTGCAAAAGTCTATTTCTTGCGGTGATTAGGTTTCTTTTTGGTTTTTTTGGCCACTGTTACTGTTGGATTTTGATTTAGCTGTCGGATTTTGGCGTTTGGAAACATTCGCTCAATCTCTCTCCGTAGTTTCTGATTGTCTATTTGTCCATAGGTTTTTACGTCAACCACAGTTTTTTCATTCTCATCTAAGCTAAGCTGCACGGTGTAGGCTGAGCCTACTTCTATTGACGTGGGTTCTAACACAAAGCCTGTTTCTTCAGGAGTTAATTCAGGAGGACTTTCTGGCTCACGTTTGTTTTTCTGATCATCCAATTCAATCACAACACAAAAAAAGAGTCAAGTAACCATTAAAAGATTGCTAAACTAGAATATGAATTAGAAATGCGCGATTTATTGTTGGAGATAAATGTTAAATATTTGATGAAATCTAGAGATATCGAAGGAAAATGGACGCTGAAGACAACCAACTGTGTCCAAACTGTGGCGCACTGGTACCCAAAAGGAATAGATTTTGCGGTAAGTGTGGAACCGACTTGTTTATGGTGCAAGAGATTGCTCAAGAGCTTTTTACACCCGAAACCGCGACTGTTGAAAATTATGAAAGCAAATATTCTACAATTCAAAGACTTTGGAAGCTCGTAGTCTCTCCAACAGAAGCAATGCGAGATATTGCTCTTGCACCGGATTACGAAGGATTTGCGTGTGTAGCCATAATCGCCTTCGTATTATTTGTTATTACTTGGGCATTATTCTTGCAAAAGATTCATGTTACAGGCAGTTATGCCAGCAGTGTTGTTGGTACGATCACGGGTGTTATTATCGTAGCTGCGATTCTTGAGCCATTCTTGCTAATCATAAGATGGGCAATTAAATCTTGGATCGTTGAGAATGTATGTGATGTCGGAATCTGGAATTTCAAAACTGCAGCTTCTGTAACAGGCTATGCGTATACAACAGATATTGTGGTCACCATTGTGAGCATATGTATAACATGGTTTATGGTTCCTTCACTCACTTTCAACACATCAAACCTTGAAGCGGCCAAACAGGCACTAAACGATTATCAAACACAACTGAAGGAACTTCAAATACTCTACAGTTTACCAGTATTCCTAATAGGAGTAACATGGAAATCCTACCTCGGGAGCTTAGGCGTGCATTTTGGCACAAAACAAAAATGCTCAAAGAGATTTGGATTCATCGTGTTCTTTGCGTTGGGTTTAGCAGGGTTATTGATTACATTCTTCTTTCAACAATTTTTGCATAGCTTCTCTGTCTAGCAAATAATTCAAAACCGTTATACATGAAGCGGCTAGGTAAGGTCGCTTTCCCAACGAGATTTTTCCACCATAACGCAACGCAAAGGTTTCAGTTTTTTTTGGCAAACCAACATGATCGCCAAGAATGAAGACGGAATTTTCATGCAATTTAATATTTAAAATGTCTGTTCCTCCTTCTTCAAGAACGTAGATTGAAGCTTGTTCTGATTTTGTTTTAAGCAGGTTTTCAAAGCTAGTCCTTTCCATGGTGATGCCTGGATGCGGTTTTGCCATCAGCGTTTTTTTGAGGATTTGCATCCATGTTTCTTGGTCAGTGCGAACATCGTGGAGCGTTGCTCCGTCGATTTTAACGTGCAAAGGTGGTGCTGGCGGCCCATTCAATACAGCATGAAAAACAGTGTCTTTACGGATTCCATGCGAGAGAAACAGACTGGCGACTGCACATTCGTACACTATGTCCAATCGTCCCGCATCATGCAAATTTCGGAAGTTGGAGTCGGTTCTTCCTAGACGTGAAAATAGAATAAATTCACGCAAAACTATCACACATGCAAAGCATATAAAATGATTAATGCCAAATTACCTTATAACTTGTTTCAATCACTTCTGTTAAAACGCAAAACTCAAAGACGTTACATCCGAAAATTACTTTTTCTTAAGGTTACCATACATCGGCAAGCGATTCGCACATTTTGAAAGTTTCGCCAAGGTATATCGTCCAGACACTGCTTAAGACTGACACCTTGGGCGGTTGGAGGCTGCAGGCTGAGCCAGTCGACCAAAGTCTTCCAGCGTACACCCCAGCTCCATCAAACCCATCTTTTAT
>DATKKK010000094.1:0-22823 GCA_035542975.1 Bathyarchaeia archaeon
TTCACGTGACGAGTTTCTGGCAGAGGCAACAAGATTGTATGAGAAGTATATGCCGAGAGAAAACGCTGAAAGCACGGCTCAAGGCATGTACCAGATAACCCATGGAGTTGAAATCATAGTGAATCCAGAACGCATCGTATCATTTGACTACCGCAAAGATACCACGTATCCGACTGCTTGAAGACCACATAAAAAGCAACTCGATTCATCATTCAACTATAACTTTTCCGCGTGTCTATGATCCAAGCAAAGAGCACACTGCAAACCGTAACAAACTATCCAAGCAAAACAACCCCGTCTTCTGAACTGTGAAACGACAAAGAAGATGAAAGAAGCAGGAAAGAAAATACGTTGAACTTAACGCCTAGGTCTCAACCTGATCACGAAAATTATTATAAAAAAGACTATGGCTATGATCGTGCCTAGAATGTCCAAATCATTCGAACTTGAATTCGGCTGAAACCCCTGAGGGTTGCTAACGAATTGTGAAGAATTCGTAATCGGATAAGCGATCCACCCGCCTTCTTCATAGTCGTCCGGAGTCCAACCCAGAGGATTTGAGCTGCCCGTCGCTTCAACCCATATCCAACCAGTACCCTTCCCGTCACCAATATCCCAATATTTGTTTGCGTTCGAAAACTCTGGAAGCCAAATCAACAACGCAGCATGATCAGTCGCGTCAATCACCGCAGCATCAAAACCTGCACCCACATAGATTGTACCGCAAAGAAAAGCCATGTCTTCACAATCACCAGGGGCTTTGACACCAGTAGTTTGGTTGAAAGCATGTGCAAACTCATCAGCGTTCTGCGCCCACTCGTCCTGAGCAACGCCATTTCTAATGAAGGTGTCGCTGTCGTAAGCATAGTAAGTCCACGTTTGAACGTACTTCAGAATGGCAACTGCTCTATCAGTCTTGCTCTGATAGTTGTTCTGAAACCATTCGCCTATGCTATAAGCCAGTTCCTTGTTACCGCCAAGCGTCTCATACGCAAGGTTGGGCAAATACCCTGGAAGACTTCCGTCAGATCCTGCGTCATTCCTATCTATTCCCCAGTTGTCATACCAGTCACCATACTTCTGCTGAAAGCTTGACGCTGGAAGCGCGCTGACTTTAGCGATCAAAGCAACAGCTGAAGTAGAGAGAAGTAAGAATAGGATGAGGTATCGCGTACACTTCATTTGTTTTCCTCGTCTATCCACCTATCGGAACAATCAGGCTCGCAAGCATTATTAGCCCCAAAAAGATTTCGTAGCAGAGCATGAAGACTCCAACTGCTACAGGATGCTTGTTGATGTCGTCCAGCTCAATACCGAAAAGCCTGAATTTGTCAAAGACCAAGTAGAATAGACCACCGAAGAGCAGGCTTACGAAGAAGCTAAGCACAACAATAAGAGTTCTCTGCACATTGAAGTAGGAGCCAATAGTCACTGACTGCGAAAAAAAGAATGGTCCATCCATCGAACCATACACGACCAAACCAGCATAAACAAAAAAACCGCCAACAAAAAGACTGGTTGCTAGAGGATGCCCCTTGATGCTTTCAAACTCTTTAATTTTCGGCGTCAAAGCCGCCATACTCCTGATTCCAATAAACCCAATGAAAAGACAGATTAAGCTCGAAATCAAAGCTCGGACAAACCACAGACCTAAAGATGTCAGTAACTCACCAGCCATATCAATCTCCTCATGAAAGAATAGTTAGGCAACGAATATAACTTTTTCAGTGTTCACCACGACAGAAAAGAAAGCTACTCGCCATCTCGTTCCAGAAGTCTAACCCCAACGTCAAAAGCCTGCTTCATCTTTACCTCGTCGCTTTTGGCACTGCCCAACTCGTTGTCATCATGAGCATACGAAACAGTCTCCACAAGCTCAATATTCGCCCAGAAGAAAAAACCCTTAACAGTTGCCAAAATCGTATCTAGTTCTTGCTCTTTACCCGAAACGACAACGAACACACCCTTCTTCGGCTTCTTCAATCGCCGTTCAAAACCAAACGTGCCATCAGCCTTCTCAACATAAGGCATCAGACAATTTGATCGATCAATCATCAACTTAACCTGAGCGCTCACAGTGTCAAAGTAAACAGGAGAACCCAACACAACAGCATCACAATTCTCCAGAACGTCGTAAACTTGTTCCATATCATCTTTGAAAAGACAATGCTCAGGGTTAGGATCAACCCCGCAACTCTGACACGGCTTAATATTCAAATCATTCAGATAGAGCTTACACGTTTCCGCACCTTTAGAAGCCGCACCCTTCAAAACCTCAGAAACAAGCAAATCTACACTCCCATTCTTACAAGGACTGCCAACAATCCCGCGCACCTTCAAAGTAAACACCTCAAACAAAAACCAATAGAACTGGTTCAGCTAAAACTTTTACGCACTAGTTAGCGTCGGTGTCCGCAGGGTTTTATCTTGCTTTCTTGTCTTTGGACGGGGTTCTCTTTAACCAAGATACTATTCTGTCTGCTAATTGACCACTGACGTTTGTAAATGAGTGGTCTGTGTCAAAGATTTCTATCTGAACTTGTTTGGCTTCATGCCTTTGCAAGGCTCTATAGAGAGGCAATATGTGATGCTCTACTGTGTTTTCTTGATCACGCCATCCACCGATTATCAGAATATCCTTGTTAGATAATGCTTCGGCATGCTTTACCAAATCGTATTTGTCGATGTCTGCAAATACATCGGCAAACAACTCCTCAGCAGGCAGGCTACTGAAACCAGAATCAGATATGCCTTGGTCTACCATCTTCAAAATTGCTTGTTTGAATTCATCGCTTTGTTTCATCATTCTTGCCACTTCACTAAGGCTGCCTCCAGCAATGTAAACTACTCTTTTTATGCTAGGGTCGGTAAGTGAACTCAACAAAGCCATACCGCCACCATAGCTGTACCCTATAACTGTAATATTTGAAGCGTCAACGTCAAACTCTCGAACAGCAAAACTGGATTTCAAATAGCGTATGGCTGAGGTTACATCCTCCAACGAATTCGCAATCGTGAACAATCCTTCGCTTCCCCATGTACCACGGTAATTAAAGGCAAGGGCACTAAACTCTTCTTTTATCAATCTCTCGCCAAGCCCAATCACATCTAAGTTGTTTCCAGGAAATCCATGGCAAAGAATAGCCGTTGGCGATGGTTCGACTCCAGAGGCTTGATAGAAAATTGCGTGGATATTCGCACCTTTGCTTTTGAATGCTACTGGAATTGGTTTCTTCATCTGCCATCACATAACTATCTATCTTCAAATGGTTTTTAACAGTTATAGAAGAATAACGTACTAAATCCACACGATAATGTCTTTTAGGTTCAGCTATGACTTTTCCGCACTATCGTCGTCGTCAGTTGATTGGACTAAATTTCAGTTCAACAACCAATTTTACGGACTCTTAGGTGGAAAAAGACCGAGTTGTGCCAATGATGCAAGGTTGTCCCAGGTTATCCATAGTTCAGCGAACTTACCGTCACGGACTCGAAAAACGCCTCCTACATCAAGTTGCATTCTCTTGTTCGAGGGCGGAAAAGGACCCATCTTGCCTTTCTGGGTCCCTTCATACCTGAGCCAAAAAGCAACTAAATCGCCTTCAGCTACGACAAGTTCAGCCGTCTGGAGAGAATCTGGAAAAGTAGCATTATCCATTTTCAGATATTCAATGAATTGCTCTCGGCTCTTGATTACGACATCTGGGGTGGCTTGGCAATGGCGAACGAAGTCGGGAGCAAGAAGTTCTCGGACAGCATCAAAATTTCTGGTGTTAAGGGCTTCTCCAAAACGATTGAAGAGTGATTTGTTCTCTTCTAATGACATAGAAGACAATCTTCCTCTCATTTGGTTATGTTCAGTTCACCTATAACTTTTCCGCATTTCCAAAACCATATTTGAAGCCTAATATCTATTCATTGCAAAAAACCTATAGGGGGTAGGTCAGTATTGGTCGTTTTTCACGCTAAACAAACATTGAAAACCCAAATAGAAATTATGGCAGGGTAGGCTCGCATTGACTGCTTTCCACACCAAACCATCCACACGCAACTAGTCACCTACTGAGACCTCCCTTCAATCTCGCCAAACTAAGCACTACTCAACAAAAAGGAGGAATCCACCAACAAGCCACAATTCAACCTATAAATAAGGGAGGGAGTAGGTATCGCTGAGCAAGCCTCCTGCCCTCTAGTGTATTTTGCTTCCTTCCGCAATATCTCGTTCAGGCTGCAATATCACAACGTTGCCCTTATCGTCTTCCGCCGCAAAAATCATACACTGCGACTCCACACCCATCATCTTACGTCTCTGCAAATTCAAAATAAACGCACACTTCCTCCCAACCAAACTCTCAGGCTTGTAATACTGCAAAAGTCCCGCAACCGCCTGACGCTTCTCACTCCCAAAATCCACAACCATTCTAATCAAATTCCGCGAACCTGAAATCTGGCTTGCTTCCAGAATCTTGCCAACACGCAAATCCAACTTTTGAAACTCCTCAAACGAAATCTCCATGCTATACTCCACCTTTCCTTTTCTTCTTGTGTAAATCCGTTTTAAGTTTTATGCGTTTCTCTCGCACGTTTCATCTTCTTGAACGCCTTCCTCACGCCATCTTCACCTTCGACCGACTTCGCTTGGATAATCTCGAACGCTTCCTTCGAAGTCAAACCAAACAACTCCTGCCCAACAGCCTTCCGCATCAAAAACGACGCCGCATCCAAAACCTCACCGTTCAACCTCGAATCAACAAAATCCGCCAAATGACAAACCAACGCCTCAACCGAATGAGGCCTAATCAACCCATACTCACCATGCGCCGCAGCAACCGCATGAACCACCTCCAACGAAAAACCCCTCCGAACAAGCTCCGCAACAATAAGCGACTGATGATCCAAAAAATCCGCCAAACGCCTCGAAGCATACGTAGCAGGCTTGAAAACATCATGCAACAAAACCGCCGCAACCACAATGTCACTGTTCACTTTTCCATGATAAACCCTCTCCACACAATCACACAACGCAAGAGCCAAACTAGCCGTAGAAACAACATGCTCAACATACCCACCCGCATAACAATGATGATGGGACAACCCAGCAGGCGAAACCTCAAAAGCCGCACCAGAAAACCTCTCGCCACCAACCTCAAATGTTGGATTCTCCAACAAATCAACAACCTTTCTCCGAAGGTTTCTATCATGAATCTCGTTCGCTAAAGCCTTAAGCTTCAAATTAAGCAACTGGCATTCACCCAGCTATCTGTTGATGCATAAACCGTTATTTGATTTTCCTCTTTTCACAACCCGCAATCTCATGCGCCATCAAAATCGGCTCAGGAACACGATTACCAACTATGCAATGCCTAACAATCTCAACAGCCTTCTCCAACGAAACCATGTGACCAACACTAACATAAACAGGCTTACACCCGGCCTTCGTCGAAACAACCGCACCAACAACCTCACCCTTATCCTTCAAAAAAGAAAAGCCCCCGCCAACTTCCACATCTTCCACCTCACCGATCAACATGCTCTTCGCAACCCCAATCGTAGGCTTGTTAATAACAATGCCCAGATGACTCGCAAACCCGCAACGAAAAGGATGCGCAAAACCCTGCCCATCAACAAGAAAAACATCAGGAGACACCCAGAGCTTCTTAATCCCAAGAACCACAGGCGGGACTTCCCTGAAAGAAAGCAGCGTAGGAATATACGGAAAACGAGTCGCGCAAACTACTACCTGCGCTTCCACAACCTTGAGCGAATCATAATCCAACACCGCAACAGCGCCAACCGATTTATTTCCTGAATAAGCAACATCAACACCTGCCACAAGCCTAATTCTTTCAGGCAACCTGTCTTCCAAAATTATTCGCTTAGACAACTGCAACTGCGTTCTGTGCGCTTTAGCAACAGAAAACACGCGCTTACTACCAATCTTATCCATGTTTTTTCTCTGTTCGCCTCTCAAACCGCTTAAGATACTTCTCAAGCGTACTTCTCCGCATCTCCTGCGTTATATCCCCACGAGTAATCTCGATAATCTTCCGTGCAACATCACACTTCCTCCTCAACCCAGGAACCAACATGTAAGCCTCATCCATCGCCATAAGCTCAATATAAATCTCATCCATAACCCGCAAACATTCTTCCCCTTTCTTCACGTTATCCTCCCGCAACGCATCCAAAGTCAAACGCCTGTACTCCCCAATAACGTCAGACAACCCCAACACATAATCAATCGAGGGCACATCAATCTCTTCAGGCGTCACAAAACGCGACTCCTCAACAGAACACAAGAAAATGTTAGCTTCAGAAAACTCTTGACGCGCCGCACTAAACATCCCGCTATAAATAACATCAGGATACTTCGCAGAAACCTCATTAAGTCTTGAAATAATCTGCTTCGCTCTCGCAAGCTGCTTCTTAGCTTCCTTCACTCTCTTCTGATGAATCAACAGTATCGACTGCTTAGAAAGACTCGTAACCTTCCGCATGTCTTTCTGCGCGTTTTCCCGCACTTTCTCTTTTTCTTCAAGCTCTTTCCTTATCTCATTCAAAACACTCTTCAACGTACACATAAACGGACACCCCTTTAATTCCAGAATATTATTGCAATAAGTATTTTATTATATCTTCCAAAAAATGGAGAGATTAGAGTTAAGGCGATTCTATAGACCTCGTGCTTACTCTGTTTCTACCGGTGGTTCAGGCTCGTGCCACTCTGTTATCAGCAGCTTATGATCGCCAAGCTTGAAATTGACGTTCACGAATATGGAATCAGAGCCTTTGAACGGAAACATGCTGTCCTCAGCCAAGTCTTTCGGTAGATAAATCAAGTACTTACCGTCTTTTCTCCTGAACAGTCGTCCTCTTCCTTCATTAACCATTTTTCAAACACACCTCGATTTAATCTTTGGTTTAAGATGTAGGCAGTGATTCAACGATTTATATAACCTTTGTCATCATTCAATTCGAAAGATAACTCCAAGTCCACGTAAACTATGTGGAAATGCGCATCATTTGAAAATATTCTAGCAGTTGCCTAATCTTCGAGGTTTCTCAAGCTTACTTAACAATACAACTCTACTTTCTTCCGCTTCATCAAGAACACTGTAACTTGTTTCCTTAGCTAACTGTGCTGCAAATTCACGTATCTCCTCGTGACTCGGCATATTCTCAAAATTTAAACGAAGTCTAGAAAAACCCACATGCATATAAGCCTTCGGCTCAACATACGTCGGACAGGCTTTCTCAACAAGCTTAGCGTAACTTTTGATGTTCTCCATGTTCACGCCACGAGCCAACGTCATACGCATCACCGTCGGACATTTAAAACTCGACAAAAACGACAAGGTCTCGTTAAGCTTCTCCCATGCTTTCGAAGTTTGAGGTCGACAAACACGGTTGTACGTTTTTTCTTCAGAAGCACAAACAGAAACATAAAGCTGAGTAGGTTCTTCTCTAAGCTTTGCCAGAGCAGTTGGCACTGTTCCATTTGTCACGAGAAAAGTAGTAAACCCTTTCATATGAAACGCATGAATTAACCCCTCTAAACCCGCGTAAAGAGTCGGTTCTCCCGCTAGACTGATGGCCGCATGCCTTGGAATAGCGGCTTCTTCAAGCTTTTTCTTATCTGCCTTAGGATTACCCTTGTACCCCGTTAAGATTTTGCAGTGTGCTCTAATGCTCTCTTCAACGATTGTTTCCGGCGAATCCCATGTTGGCAGCCTCATCTCATCCCATTTAACCTGAAGATCACTGTTCTGAGCCCGCCAGCAGAAAAGACACTGTTGAGTGCAATAATACAAAGAAGGCGTCATCTGTATACATCGATGAGTTTTTATTCCGTAGAATTTCTGCTTGTAACATGGTCTGTCATGGATTAAGGTTTCATACAGCCATCTGCATCGTTTAACCGCCGAATGCCTACCGACAAAGTGGTATTTTTGTTTCTTCAAGGCATCAACAAGTGAAGATGGGATCGGAGCTTCCAAAGGACATTACTTCCTGCGTCACACGTGTTTGCTAGTATAGAAAATTGGTCGAATAAAAACAGTTCATCATTCAAAACAGTATTCGATGGTTTGGAACTCAGCGGAAAGCTTAGCAACATCTTTCTTTATTTCCTCTGGTTTCTCCTCATCAACGACCGCTCTCTTGATTAATTCAGCTATCCTCAGCATTTCTTCTTCTTTCATTCCTCGTCTCGTAACCTCGCATGTGCCAATCCTTACAACACAGTCGGCTATGATGTTTGCACGTTGAAGCTTCTCGGCGACAGCTCTGCCTTTATTGTAATCTCCAAAGTTTACGATAACCTGATGAGATCGAGTAAACCCCAGTTTTTGACAAATGACGGGAAAACCATAATCATATAGAGCTTTGGCTAAAGCTTTAGAGTTAAGAATCACTTGTTTGGCGTACGCTTTGCCAAAATTCTTCATCTCAGCCAACGCTAAGGTCAAAGCCGCTATTCGATTCCAATGGGCGTTATCAACGAAAGCTGGATAAATCTTCTCTTTCAAGAGATCTCCGCATTCTTTATTTGCGAGAATAATGCCGCCTTGAGGGCCGAAAAAAGTCTTGTGCGTCGAACCAAACAAGGCACTTGCACCTTCTCTAAGTGGGTTTTGAAACTGCTCTCCTCCAATCAAACCCATTACATGTGAACCGTCAAACCCAACGTTTGCGCCAACATCATGAGCTGTTTCAGCTAATTCCTCGACAGGATGTGGAAAAACAATCAAGCTCGCGCCAAAAATGATGATCCTAGGTTTAACACGTTTTATGGTTTTTTTAGCGTCTTCAACTTTTATGTTCCAGTTTTCTTTTGAAAACGGAAAGGCCCTTGTTTTAAGATGAAGTAACCTAGCTAAGCCTTCTTTCCACATGCCGGGGTATCCTCCATCTTCGGGGGATACACACATGAACGTGTCCTCTGATTTTGTGAGGTTGGCTAGAACAATCAAGTCGGCGATATGCCCTGAAAGGGGACGTAAATCTGCTGTCTCAGATTTGAACACTGTTTTCGCAAGTTCTTCACCATAGTTTTCAATTTCATCTGTAAAGTGTGTGCCCATGTAGAAGCGGTCTCTAGAAGTGTACCGATGAGCCAGTTCTGACGAGAGGAGCCCCCGAACCGCAGGGCTCATCACGTTTTCTGATGGAATAAGGTTTAAACATTGTTTGCCACGCCATTCTTCATGTTCCCCAACCAGACTCAAAATATCACTGAACACTTTTTAGACTCCTCCAGCTTACATAATGCTTCTTTCTTGGAGATTTAAACAATTCCTTGTTGAAGCTTCAAGCAGTTACTCTTTTTTTACTTTCTAGAAGAGAATCCCTGAACTGTAAAAGGTAAAGTTTAAAATGCTCCCCTTTATAGTAAATCTGCGAATCTATTGAAAAACTACATGTATTAAAAGGAGAGTAAATGCCACTTGAAAAAAAGTACAGCAATAACCGTCTTTATGCTTATTCTAGCTTTATCATCCATTTCTCTTCCTCTTTTTCCTCTAGTTAAGGCAGCTAACGTCGAGATAACTTCCATTTCGCCTTCTACCAAAGAAGGATATGTCGGAGATACAGTTCGAGTTGTTGGCACGGTAAATGCGAGTAGCGATAACTATCAGATCGTGCTTCGCAAGAACGCGACTGAATATATCGTTGTCAACGCTACAGGTGCGTCAGGAACCCAAGTAAACGCAACATTTTCCATTCCTTACCTTCCCGGAGGAAATTACACGCTGGTGTTGCAGGATACCTCAAAAAACGTTAACGCTACATCTTGGCTTTACATAGAAACAGCCTACTCTGTTGAAGCTAGAGACACGACGACACACAAAGCGCTCGAATCGCCTGCTCAGTGGCGAGAGGGTGATTCGGTGGAAATTTGGATAAACGTGACAGGCACAACAGCAGACAAGGAGTATGCTGCAAACATCACCGTCAAACTTCCCTCACCCAAAAACACAACTTATTGGGTGACTCGTAAATATAATACCACGAGCAAAGGCAATTTTGCAGGATTTCTGGTTTCTTATCCGAATGTTACAGCGTTTAACGGAACGGCTACCCTTCCTGCTAACACTAACTATACGGGTACTTACACTCTGGCCTTAAACAAAACGTCGTCTAAGACGTTGGCTACAAACACCTTTGAAATGTGGTTGACCAACGCAACGACATATCATAGGCTGCAATACGTTGACATCAGAGCCAAGGGTTATAAAACAAATGAAAACGTGATGGTGAAAATCCTTTATGGAACCACATTAATGAAGAACGATACCGTAACCACTAATGCTACAGGATTTGTTGTTGCCAATTGGACCGTTTTCTCCAACGCCTCAATAGGCACGTACACTCTTAACATTACTTCCACACGAGTCGGTTTGACAAAAACGACAAAAAATCCGCATGACGTACAAAATTTTACTGTTCCAGGCTTTGGGGTCAATATAACTGCCAAAAACCTCGCGGGAGATTTTGTGCCCAACATCGTTATCAAAGTTTTTGAGGGTGACACAAAGGTTGCGAACGGAACAAGTAATTCAAGTGGTTTAGTGAAGGCTACACTTGAAATTGGAATTTATTATTGTAACGCAACCTACAGAAATAGAAAAGTTGGTGAACGCACAATAAACGTCACAGGAGTTGCATCTTTTGACCTTAACTGTAGTTTGACCAACTTGAGAATTTCCGTTTTCAGCGAAGACGGTGTTCGCATTCCCGAAGTAGAAATTTTCCTATCACCCGAGAATCAGACGTTAACGACAGACATTAACGGAGAAGCAATAGCTCACTCCTTATTGCCCATATGGATCAACACTTCACAACCATATGTTCTGAATGCTTCACGGTATGGCATTTCATTTAACGTAACAAAAATTCCGACGTTGTTCGTCAACGCAACTCCTGTGGCTTGGTATAATGTAACCATTTTCTGTCCAACCCTGAAGCTGCAAATAACAACCTTAAACGCGGCTGGTAACCCGATAACTGGTGTCACAATTAAGGTTCAAGAATCGACCGGCGGATTGTACAATGAATCTACGACAGGTTCAGATGGAAGAGTTGTCTTCAACTTCGTTTTTGGTAAATACCTTGTTGGAGTTTATGATGCTGAAGGAATACAACTCAACAGAACAATTGTAAGCTTATTCGAAAATGAGAATGTTTCGATCATCTGCAAGCTTTATGGATTAACTGTTTCAGTCAAAGTTGTTGATTATGTTGGGCAGCCGATTTCAGGCGCAGATGTAATACTGCAACGAGAAGATATGACAACACGTACAGCCCAAACGCAATCTAATGGTACAGCCACGTTCAGTAGTGTTACAGGTGGAACTTTTTACGTAACCGTTTACTTGTTTGACCAAAAGGAACCAAGCGCGGAAAAAGGTTATTCAGTGGAAGAGAATACGACCATAGTGATTAAAGTGGACAAATATTTGATGTTGATCGGCATGCCTGTAGAAACAAGCGCGTTTATAATTGCCTTGATAATCGTGTTGACGTTAGTTTTTGTTCTTGTAGTAGAAATCTATCGAAGAAGACGCTTCAGGTCACAGAAAAATGCAAACTTGACTGAAAATAAGTAGTTTGAGGGAAAAAACTTTATATTAAGTTTTGTGAACATTAATTAACAGTGAATTATCGTTGCGACTGTAGAATTTTATGAATAGATTGGTCAAAGGACGTGAATGCTTTGGCTGAAGTGAAAATTTGTTCCCCCACCTGTCAATCGTTCAAATGCGCAAAAAGTGCTGTTGTCTATCGTCGAGATGGCGTTTGGTGCCGATGGACTGAAGATATGTGTAATGTTGCCGATTGTACCTTTGCTATATGCGTAAAAAGACGTTTGCTTCCGAAAGGAATCTGTGGGGAAACAATAAAAAGAAAAACTGTGGAAAAGCCACTTGAAGAAGTTGCCGATACGCCAGTTAAACTCCATGGAAAAGCATTACGAAAGCTTGGAGAAAAGGAAATCTTTTGACATAACAACTGGCTTTAGACAACTAGGCGCTAACTCGCCATAAGCGGGTTGAAGAGATTGCCTCTCTCTCTTTCTTTTTTCATTTGGCAGGTATACGTTTAACAACTGGAGGTTTTACTTTTTTTAGGATTCGGTAACCGCAAACTATGCATTTAGTCTCTCCGCCACGCATGTCTAATTCTTCAGAAGGCACTTTTGCTCCGCATCTTACGCATTCGTAAACGATTCCAGATGATGTTTTTTCCATGTTGTTTTCCTCTTTCTACAAAGGAAAGACATTCTGCTTTTAAACGTTTCCCGAATAGATATTTCTATTGACAGGCGAATACTGCTTGATGAGACGACTAAAAAAGCGTCTTTCTGAAACCTTGTCTCCAGAAACTGTGTCATACGTTTACAATTCTTACGACGTTATAGGTGACATAGCAGTCATACGTTTGAACAAAGAAACTCAAAAATATTGTAACGCTATCGCAGAAGCCATCATGGACGTGCACAAGAATGTTACCACGGTCTTGGCTCAAATGAGCGCGGTGCGCGGAAACTATCGGCTTCGAAAGTTAAAATATGTTGCTGGGGAAAACAAAACCAAAACAGTTCACAAAGAATCTGCTTGTTTGTTTAAAGTGGATATTGAGAACTGCTATTTTTCACCACGGCTTCATAATGAAAGAATGAGAATCGCAAACCAAGTCAAAACAGATGAAGTCGTGATCAACATGTTTGCTGGAGTTGGGTGCTTCTCAATATTAATCGCTAAACATTCAAGCGTTCAAAAAGTGTATTCGATTGATGTTAATCCTGTAGCGGTTCAATATATGCAGGAGAATATCAGAGTAAATGGTATGTATGGTAAAGTGATTCCCATACTTGGAGATGCAAAATGCGTCGTTGAAGACAGATTGCGCCATGTTGCTGACAGGATTTTAATGCCCTTACCAGAGAAGGCCCTGGAATACCTGCCCTGCGCGCTACTGGCGCTCAAACCGTCTGGAGGACGAATACATTATTACGATTTTGAATATGCTAACAGAAATGAGAATCCTGTTGAAAAGGTAAGACTGAAGGTAGCAGAAAGACTTGAAAGTTTAGGCGTAGCTTTTTGCGTACCTTTTGGTCGTGTTGTGAGGTCGACTGGTCCTCATTGGTATCAAGTAGTTTTGGACATCGAGAAACAAGCAGAAAACACAAAACAATTCTTGTGAAAACGTTTTATAGTTCAAAGCTTAGACAAAGAATGGGTTCTGGAGTAATAAACAATGCAAAAAAAGTTGATGGACCTGCTTGCGTGTCCGATTGATAAGCATCATCCACTTGAACTGCACGTTTTTGAGGAAAAAGACGAGGTAATCGAAGGTTTGATTGTTTGCCCAAAGTGTCTCCGATGGTATCCGATACGTGATGAAATTCCAGAAATGCTGCCAGACGAATTACGAAAGGAAAATGAAGACTTGCCTTTTTTGAAAAAATGGAAAGAAAAGATTCCTGAGAAGATTATATCTGAAGGAAAGCCCTTTAACCTGAAAAGTAAGACGCAAAAGAGTCGTTGATTTTTTCATTTCAGTTTTATTACTTTGCCTGTTGCTGAAGACTTCAATGATGCCTCGGCTATTTTGAGTGCTTTCAACCCATCTGCACCTGTTACCAGCGGTTTCTCTTTCTTTAAAATGCAATTCGCAAAGTGCCGAAGTTCAAGTTTCAACGGTTCCTGCACAGGATATCTGGGTTGTATGGTTTCCTTTACATCTTCAATCGTCAATTCTTGTGTAATATAATCTAGTTTCATGATAGCTTTGCTTCCAGTAGCGACCAATGTTCGAGTCTTGTACGGTGTTAACCAGTTAGATTCGATGAACGCGTTTTTTCCGCCCTCAAACGTAAGCATTATCTGAGCATAATCCTCAAACCTTTTGTTTATCATCCTTCCAGCCTTTGCATACACAGCAATCGGGTCTTCGTTGAAGAGGTAGCTCATTATGTCAATGTCATGTATAGCCATGTCTTTAACCACGCCCACGTCTCCTATTCTCTCCGGCCACTGAGAGACTCTTTTCGCTGTGGCGCATACAAGTTCACCAATCGACTTGTTTTCTACTGTTTTCTTCATGTACTGTATTCCTGGAATAAACCTCATCAGAAAACCTACTGTGAGATGTAATCCTTCTTTTTCTGCGGTTGCAAGCAGCTTTTCTGCCTGCTTCACGTTTGTTGCCATAGGTTTTTCAACAAGGACATGTTTTCCTGCCTTCAACGCTTTCAATGCTTCTTTCGCAAGGCTTGTGGACCATGTGCAGACGCTTATTGCGTCGATATCATTATTCTTGAGCATATTTCCTGTGTTTGCGTAGGGTTTTACGTCAAATTCTTCGGCAACAGCTTTTGCTCTTTCCATGCTTATGTCGCAGACAGCCAGCAACTCTGTTTCTTCTAATTCTTTGAGGACTCTCGCGTGGTTTTTTCCCCAAAAGCCGGTTCCGATTACTGCTACACCTAGTTTTTTCATTTTGTCCAAACTCCTCTTCCAAATCCTCGATATGTAAAGCCTTCTTTTTCAATTTTATCTGGTTCCAAGACTCCCTCAAGATCAATTATTGCAGCGGGAATTTTCATAACTATCTTCAACTTCTTAAGGTTTAGACGCTTATACTGATCATGTGCAGTTAATATTATTATGCAATCTACGTTTTCCAGAGCTTCGTTCAAGTTTTTCTTGAAACGGTTTGGTATTTCAGTTAATTCGTCGTTTGAAAAGTACGGGTCAAAGATGCTGACCCTTGCGCCTTTAGCCTCTAACGCCTTGGCCAGGTCTTCTGTTGTTCTTTTTGGTGTATCCTTCACGTTTGGCGTTTGTGAAATTCCAAACAATGAAATTCTTGCTCTTCTAAGCGGTTTTCCACAGTTTCTCAATGCATCTCTTGCCAAGTTGGTGACGTGGTTGATCATTTCTTCATTAATCTCTGCGGCGATTTTAGGGATCCTAAGTTTAACGTTCGAATTTTCTGCATCTTCCAGCAGAAGATTCGACTCTCTCTGAGAGTTGCGGTCTGTAAGTGTTGGTGAAGGAACGATTGAAAGCGCAAGCCTGCTGACTTCCAGATAGTCTATGCCTGTTTTTTCGCAGAAAAGAGCAAACTCGTCAGCAAGAGCGACGTTAGCGTTTTGTTGTACAGTTTCAAAAAGTGTAGCAGCTTCTGCCGTCTTTATGCTTTCTATTCTCTGCACGTCTTTTCCAACGGTGGCTTCTATTATTGCTGAGGCGGCTTCTAAGCTGTTTTTGTCTGTTGCTGCTACGATACGTTTGCAATCTGCTTTTTCCAGAGGCTTTAAGGAGACGTTGAAGACTGGACTGTAGGCTAAACCTAAATCAGCACCAACTTTCAACCCTGAAGTGTTTTCTAACAGTTCCTTAACCATGTTTTCGATAACGCCAACTCCAACGGTGCTGGTGATGATGACTAGAGAACCACGACGAAGGTTTGATCCCGTCTGTTTGCAGATCTTTTCAAGATTTGAGTAGTCGGGTTTTTGTTTTTCGTCAATGTTGACTGGAGTGGTTATGAAAGTGGCGTCGCTTTGAGAAACAGCGGTTTTTATGTCAGTTGTTGCGTTTATGCGTGCAGTTTTAACGTAGCTTTTTAGTTTTACCTGGGTTTCTGGTTTTATGAAAGGTGCTCTTCCTCTTGTAAGATGGTCGATTATGGTTTGGTTTGCATCTACACAGAACACTTTGAACCCTGCGTCTGCCAACAGGACAGCGTGGAGGATGCCTGTTTGTTCACAACCTACGACACTTACCGTGAATTTTCTGCGTGCTTCTGCAGTGCTAAGCGTTTCAGGTTTTAGCTGTAATATTGATGAGGACATGTTATGAACCTCCACAATCGTTCATGACGGAAAATCGTCTAATTCTTTAGATCGTCAAGTATCTTCTCAACTTTTCGACTGTACTCGCCTACAAGTCGCTGTGCTTTTTCGCTGGTTTTGGCTTCAGCATACAGTCGATAGACGGGTTCCGTTCCACTTGGACGTATTAGTATCGCGCTCTTGTCTGCAAACCATATCTTTACGCCGTCGATGGTGTTTATGTTAAGGTTCTTCGTCTGTGCAGCCAGTTCTTTCAAAACTCTTTCTTTATACTCTTCTGGGCACTCTATCTTGTTTTTCTCGATGTAATACTTCGGCAGGGCTGAGATTAGCTTTGATAATTTTTCGCCTGTTTTCGCCATTATTTCTAGGATGAGAGCCGTTGACATTGCTCCGTCTCTTACAGGTTGATGTGGACTATAGAAGATTCCGCCGTTTTCTTCTCCTCCCAGTTTTGCTTTCAGTTTTTTCATGGTTTGAGCCACGGTGACGCTTCCAACCTTTGTCCATATCAGTTCGCCGCCGTAAGCGTCAGCGATTTCTTTAACTATGGTTGAAGAGCTCACTGGAGTGACGATTTTCTCGCCTTTGTTATCTATCAGAAATTGTTTTTCAACAAGGGCGAAGGTTTTATCTCCCATGTGAATCTCTCCCTGCTCGTCTACGAAGACCGAACGGTCTGCATCGCCATCGTAGGCTACGCCTAAATCTGCGTTTACGGCTTTCACGGTTAAAGCTAGTTCCTTAAGGTTTTCTGGACGGGGTTCAGGAGGTCTCCCTGGGAAGGTTCCGTCTATGTTTGCGTTTATTGTAGTAACTTTGCATCCTAACTCTCTAAGCAAGTATGGCGCAGCTAAGCTACCGACACTGTTTGCAGCATCTACAACCACATGAAAGTGTTTCTTTGTTATTTTTTGGACGTTAACGTGCTGTTTTATCGCCTCTATATACTCGTTTACAATCGCAGGAAGATCACGTGTTGCGCCAATTTTGTCCCATTCTGCGTACCGTGTCTTCTCGTCAAAGAATACATTTTCAATCTCAATTTCTTGTTCACGCGAAATCTCTATGCCGTCTTTCCAAACAACTTTTATTCCGTTGTATTCTGGTGGATTGTGCGACGCGGTTGCTATTACTCCACCATCTAGTTTGTGGTTTTTCACGGCAAACTGCAATGCGGGCGTGGGCGCCATCCCAGCTAGAAGAACATGGCATCCTGTTGCGTTTAAGCCTGCGATAACTGCTTTTGCAAGCATTGGTCCGCTTGTTCTCGCGTCAAACCCGATGAGGAGTCTTCCTTGCTTGAAGAATGTTCCGATAGCGCCTCCAACTCTTATCGCCATCTCAGTTGTCAATTCCTTGTTTACGATTCCGCGAATTCCGTTCGTTCCGAACAAGCGTCTTGAACCCATCATGAAAGTCTCACCTTGTTTTCCTTAAACAATGTGTCTTGGTGTTAATACGCTTTCAGAAATCTCTTTGCCTGGACAAACCCAAACCTTTTCCGAAAGAGTAGTGTTGTCCATAATTCTTACATGGTCGCCTAGAATGCATCCTTTGTCTATCTTGACGTTTTTCCCAATAGATACACCTTCGCCGATTATTGCACCGTTTATCGAGACGAAATCCGCTATTTCTGTCCCAAGAAATATCACTGAATCTTGAATCCTAGCGTTTTCCCCAACGATGACCTCTCGTCCCAAAACAACATTAGGACCTATGACTGATTTTCTTCCCACCGAAATTCTTTTGTCAAAGAACACGGGTTTTCTGATTTCCACGTCTTTTACACTAACACTTTTCGGTTTGTCGGCAATTGACCTCAGCAAAATCTTGTTTATTTCTAAATAATCTTCAGGCTTGCCTATATCCATCCACAAGCCGTCATAAACGCAGCCATAAAGCTTGCCTTCTTGGGCAAGTTTTGTGAAAACTTCACGCTCGATCGAGACAGCTCGGTTTCGCTGTATGTAATTAAAAATTTCTGGGCTGAGAACGTAGACACCTGCGTTTATGAGGTTTGTCGGCTCAGTTCCTTTGGGCGGTTTTTCAACAAACTCTGTTATGCGGTTGTCTTGCGTCAGCCTTACCACGCCGTACCTGCTCGGTTCTTCAACTTGATGAAGTGCTATCGTTGCCACTGCTTTTCTTTTTTCATGCAGTTTTAAAATTTCAGTGTAGTTTACGTCTGCAAATATGTCTCCGTTCAAAACGAGGAACGGAGATTCATGACCGATGTGCTTTTCCGCTTTTTTTATCGGACCACCGCTTCCCAACGGTTTCCCTAAGGGGTCTCGTGAGTAAGTAACATGTAAGCCATGTTTAGGGATTCTCTGCTGTTTTATCCCAACCTCGATTTGATGACTTACGGCCATTATCGCTTCTCTGATGTTACTCTTAGCTAGTCTTTCAAAAGTCCACTCTAGTAATGGTTTGTTGACTATTGGAAACAGAATCTTGGGTCTTGTGCAGCTTAGCGGTCTAAGCCTTGTTGCGAAGCCCCCCGCGAGGATCAATGCCTTCAAGTGTATCCCACCATGTCTTTGACTGCAAACTTATATTCGGTTGCCTTGTAATAAAACGATTTCGTGAAAAAGGTGAGTGCATCTTGAAGGTTTTGCTCCACGAAATGAGTTGGCCTGAAGCTAAAGAGTATTTCATGAAGAACGATGTTGCCATAGTGCCCGTTGGGTCGAACGAGCAGCATGGTGCTGCGAACCCGCTTGGAACGGATCATCTAATTGCAAAGATGATAGCAGAAGAAACAGCTAAGCGTGCCGGCGTGATTTGTCTGCAAGTCATTCCCTTCGGTGTTAGTTCTCATCATAGGCAGTTTTGGGGCACAGTTTTCATATCGCCTAAAACGTTCAAGGATTATGTAAAGGAAACCTGCTTGTCGCTTAGATATTACGGTGTTAGAAAGGTTGTAGTTGTTAATGGCCATGGTGGCAATCGAAATGCGCTTTTGGAGATGGCCAGGGAGTTAAGAGCGGAAGGAATTTTTGTGTCCATTTTTCAGTGGTGGCTTGCTTCAAACGAGCTTCTGCCTGAACTTTTCAAACTAGACGAAAGAGGACATGCCGGAGCCGAGGAAACCTCGGTAAATTTGGCTATCCATGCGCATCTAGTTAGCATTTACAACGTCGTAGATGAGAAGCCACGTAGGCATGCAGCGCAAATGGCAGGCATAACCCTTCCGTTGGACACCGTGGACGAAACACGCAGTGGAGTTTATGGCAAACAAACTACGGCCTCTGCAACCAAGGGCAGGAAGGTTTTGGAAGTGGTTGTCAATGAACTTGTTAAGCATGTTAATCTGTTGAAGGAGACGAAGATTGAAGACTTGATGGAGAAGACGAAAGTTTAGTTTTATGCGTAAAGGTATTTTTGAGTTTCCCAAGAAGTGACTTGGTTCTTGTCTTTTGGTAGGTGTTGTTCGTATTCACGCCATTCCTGCGTTTTGAGTTCCATGTACTTTTCGGCTACTTCTCTGCCGAGTGTTCGGATGCAGATGTCGTCGCTTTTCCATTCTTCTAGTGCTTCTTTAAGTGAAGAAGGCAACGTTTTAATGCTCAAGTTTTTGCGTTCTTTCTCGTTTAGGTGGTAAATGTTTTCTTCAACAGGTTCGCTTGGATTGATCCTCTTCTTGATGCCTTCTAACCCTGCTTCAAAAACAACGGTGTAAGCAAGGTAGGGGTTGCAGAGCGGATCAGGGCATCTGAATTCTATCCTTGCTTCTTTTCCGTTTTGAGGGGAGAACGCTGGAATTCTGACTAGGGCTGAGCGGTTTCGTTTGCTCCATGCTATGTACACTGGGGCTTCGTAGCCTGGCACGAGTCGTTTGTAGCTGTTGACGGTGGGTGCGATTATGGCGCAGAGTGCTTTGGCGTGTTCTAGGATTCCGCCGATGAAGTATCGGCATTTTTGTGAGATGTATGCGTAGCCTTTGGGGTCGTGGAACGGGTTTTCTTCTGTTCTAGTGTTGAATAGTCCTAGGTGGATGTGCATTCCGCTGCCTGCTTTGCCTAACCATGGTTTAGGCATGAATGTGGCGGTCCAGCCGTATTTTTTGTCGGCTGTGGCTTTGGCTGCGAATTTGTAGCGTATTATGTTGTCAGATGTGGTTAGGGGGTCTGCGTATTTTATTGTGATTTCGTTTTGGGCTGAGCCTACTTCGTGGTGTTGTCTTTCGACGGTGATTCCCATGGTGGATAGCGCGTTTGACAGGTCCATTCGGTAGGTTTCTGTAAGGTCTCGGTCTGGTGCAGCGTCGAAGTATCTTTGTTTGTCTATGAGGTGGTTTTCGACGGGTTCGATTTTGTCTCTTTTGTTTTTTTGTACTAGGTAGAATTCTAGTTCGGCTGCGGCTGTTGGTTGGTATCCTTCTGCTGATGCTTTTTTTATTGTTTTTTGTAGCAGGTGTCTCGGGTCGTTTTCGAATTGTGTTCCGTCTGGTTTTTTTATGTCGCAGATGAAGTTGGCTACGCTTTTGTCGTAGAAGTAGTAAGGGTAAACTGTGAATGTGGTTGGGTCGGGTTTCATTATCATGTCACTGTCTTCGATGTTTCTTCCTCCTGGTATTGAGGAGCCGTCGAAGGTTACGCCTTCTGTTAGTGCGTTTTTGGCTTGTTCTGCTGGGATGGTTCTGCCTTTTAGATAGCCGAGGAGGTCTGTGAAGTGTAAGAGAATGTAATCGGCGTTTTTCACTAGTTTTAGGCATGTATCGAAGTTCTGGTTTCCTTTCTGCATTTTGTGTTATCTCCATGACCAAGTGTATAACATATTCAAGGAAGTCTGTAAGCATAAAAGCTTTATTACGAAAACAATAAGCAAATGTTAAATACAACATGTAGCAACTGAACAAACGTATAGCATTGGTGATTAAGTATGGTTTTGGACGAGATAGACGTTAAAATCTTGAAGGCTTTAACAGAGGATGCTCAGCTTTCGTCGAGGCAAGTGGCAAAACAATGCGGTGTTTCGGTTGGGACGGCTTTGTCGCGTGTGAAGAAGATGGAGGATGAGGGCGTGATTAAGGGGTATTCGGCGTTGTTGGATCATGAGAAGTTGGGGTATGAGTTGACTGTTGTGAGTGAGATAACGGTTTCTAAGGGGAGGCTTTTGGAGATGGAGAATGAGATTGCGAGGCTTCCGAACGTGTGTTGCGTGTATGATTTGACGGGGTTGATTGATGCGGTTATTATTGCCAAGTTTAAGGATCGTGAGGAGTTGAGTAAGTTTACTAAGCGGCTTTTGGCTTTGCCTTATGTGGAGCGTACGAACACGCATGTGGTTTTGGCGACGATAAAAGAAGATTTCAGAATAGTCTGAGAAGGCTTATTGCCATCGAGTTTTCGATGTTTGTTTAACGCGAAAAACGGTCAATACGGACCTACCCCCTCTAGGTTTTTGAAATGAATAGATATTGGGCTCCAAATATAATGCTGTAAGTTAGAGGCTTGCGTGGAGACCCTACCCCCTCCCCTATATATAGGTTGAACTTGGGTTCTGCTTTTTTGTGCGAGTGGGTTTGGGTAAGGTTTAATTTTGTCTCTAGAGAGTAGGGATGATAGGTTGTTGTGGTTTGGCGGGGGTTGCCAAGCTAGGTTAAAGGCGTAGGACTGAGGCTCCTATCCTGTAGAGGTTCGTGGGTTCAAATCCCACCCCCCGCACCTGAAATCAAAGCCTGCCACGAGCTTATCGAACCTTTTCAAGTCAAACTTGCATTATTGCTAAACAGCAGTCAAGTGTTCTAGGTGGATGGCGGGTAAAGGTGTGGGAAACCTTTAAGTATTTTTGCGGGTTATCTTTATAATAAGAGAGAGGTTCAAGTTGCGACCTCGCTACTTAATTGTCATTCTATTCCCTACGCTACTAGCATTATCAACAATCTCAAGACCCGTTATGGCAGAAGACAGCGGACCATGGGGGGTTCCAACATGTGGGACTGGAACGCAATACAGGGCTCCCAGAAACACGACGACCAACCAATACAGGGTGGAAAAACTGAAGGTTCTCTCACCCTATCACCATCCACTATAGCAATCATCGCTGTAGTAATTGCCGTTGTACTAGTCGCACTTTACTTTATCCGAACTGAAAAGACCCCAGAACAAGCGCTTAAAGAACTTGAGAAAAAAACCCAAAACATGTCCGAATCCTGATTTCTAGAGGCGCAAAAAAGCGAACGACGTGCAAGAGACTCGAAGGGTTCATAGTTGATGCCCTAACTATCAAGGGTTCTTTCGCTTATTATTATTCTGTTTAGGCTGGTTTCAGTCAAAAGCCTTTTTTTGGGTGTTTAACCAAGATTTCGTTCTATACTTTTTGTAGATATTTTTGTGTCTTTTGAAATCGGAAGAATTTTACGGAAATTTTTTTTGTGTAAATTTTTTCTCAAGTACCAGAGGATCGCGGAAAGCAAGATTATTGAGTAACCTACTGCAAAAATGAATCCAATATTCCTCTCCACAGATAATTGCAGGGACGCTAAGAAACTATCGTTGTTTACATCAAGCCATCGTTTGTCGTACAGTTCAGGAATCCACACAAGAATGTTGCCTGCATGAGAAACTATTGCCGCGGTAACTAAGATCCAATCTGATTTAAGAACACGTTTAGAAAACGAAACCAACCCGTACGCCGCAATCAACGTCATTGATGGAATGAGAGGCAGAAAATATCGATCCCAAAGTTTCCACGTTGTAATCGAAATGAACACCAAATATACTAAGAACCACATGAGGATCACAAACTGAATGAAAGACACTTTCTTTTTGCGCATTCTGTTAAGAAAGTAACCCATTCCTAAAACAAAAGAGGTAGCCGATGCGACTGTCGTGTAGCAACCAGGATACTCCCAGCACCACTGATAACCAGACCAGATTGATTTCAGCAAGCTAGAACCAGGCCAGACCACCGAATGAATTACACCTATAAAGGCGTTGATTCTGTC
>DATKKK010000095.1:0-5275 GCA_035542975.1 Bathyarchaeia archaeon
TATCCTTAAGCTTTTTGTGTCCCACACTTTTATTCATGTTGCTGAGAGTCCAATACTTTCAGAGTTTCCATCATCACTAATCCTTCCACTGTTCATGATAGCAACACTTCTTGCAGTGATATTCTACAAGAGAAAACGTACTCAGTAATCCACTAGTATAACGCTTTATGTACTATGTACCCAGCAAATCAGCATTTCATATGCAGTAAAGACGCTGGGGAAGCACGCTCGCTTGCCAAACCATAAATCTGGCCTTGACGGAATAGTTTTTATGGTTTCAGCAGACAACTATATTCGCGAGTGCTCATACGCGGATGTGGCAATAAAAAATGACTAAAGCAGATATAGGAATCATCGGCGGAAGTGGATTTTACGATTTGTTGGAAAAGCCAAAGTGTTATTCACTTAAAACGTCTTATGGTTGTCCGTCTGATAATGTTGAGGTGGGAAAGCTATGCGGAAGGAAAGTAGCATTTCTGCCAAGACATGGTAAACATCACAGTGTAAACCCGTCAGAAGTTAATTACAGAGCAAACATATTGGCGCTGAAACGGCTTGGTGTTACAAGAATCCTTGCATTATCAACTGTCGGCTCCCTCAAGTCAAACATTAAACCCTCAGACATTGTTCTTGTAAATCAATTCGTGGATAGAACAACACAAAGAAAACAATCATTCTATTCACAAGGTTCGCCATTTTCTCAAGTTTGCCATATTTCGATGGCAGAGCCTATGTGTGAGGAATTGAGGAACGTTATAATAAAAGTAAGTCGCAAAGTTGAAAACGTTCACGAAAAAGGAACATATGTTTGCATAGAAGGACCAAGATTCTCAACAAGAGCAGAGTCAAACCTGTTCAGAGCTTGGGGAATGGATGTCGTGGGCATGACTCTTGTTCCTGAATGTGTTCTTGCACGAGAAGCAGAAATCTGTTATGCTGCAATATGCACCGTAACCGATTACGACTGTTGGAAAGACAAGCCAGTGAACGCAGAAGACGTCCGAACGGTTATGAAAAGAAGCCGCGAGAAAGTTAAAAAGCTGCTGTTGGAAGCTATTCCAATGATGCCGGAAAAAAGAACTTGCCAATGTAAAGATGCTTTAAAAGGTGCGTTGATATGACTCTCTCAACATCCAAGAAACTAAAACAGTACATAAGGCGAATACCAAAGTTCAAAGGAGTGGTCTTCTGGGACATAACTACATTGCTCAAAGACAGAACTCTTTTCTGCAGTTGCGTGGATGAAATATCAAGACATTTCAAACCGAAAGATGTTGATGTTGTAGTTTCTCTAGAAGCCAGAGGTTTCATACTAGGTGGAGCCGTTGCTCACAATTTGATGGCTGGGTTCGTCCCCATCAGAAAATCTGGAAAGTTGCCGTCAAAGACGATCTCTTTGACATATGCCAAAGAATATGAAGAAGACACGATTGAAATTCATGAAGATGCAATCGGCAAGGGTGACAGAGTTTTGTTCGTTGATGACCTACTTGCTACTGGCGGCTCTGCGTTAGCAAGCATAAGTTTGATTGAAGGGGTTGGTGGGAAAGTTGTTGGTCTCGGCTTTCTGATAGAACTCGAGTATTTGAATGGAGAGTTTAACAAGAAGGTTCAAAACAGATATGACGTATTTTCACTTGTCAAATACAAGAGCGTAAACGACATATAAATATCGAAATAGAATTTAAACGAAAGCTTATCTTAGCAAAGAAGCCAATCTTTAACTATGCACATTTACGCTAATCCTCTGTATTACGAGATTGCATTCAGCTTCTTCGACGTCAAAAAGCAAATCGACTTCTTCGAGACAATAATCAAAAAGTTTAGCAATATAAAAGTCAGACGAGTTCTTGACATCGCGTGTGGTCCAAGCTTGCAGTTGAGAGAGATGGCAAAAAGAGGATACGAAGCAGTAGGGCTGGACTTGTCTTCTGAAATGCTGGGGTATCTTTCTGAAAAGGCGGAGGAAGAAGGACTAAAAATTCAAACTGTACAAGCTGACATGTCTAGTTTCAGGCTTGAGAAGAAAGCGGATTTTGCGTTCATAATGATGGGTTCTCTAGGGTTCAAATCCAACGAAGAATTCTTGAATCATCTAGATTCTCTGGCGTGTTCTCTGAGAAAAGGAGGACTATACTTCATCCAGAACAAAGCCGTCGACTGGACAAGCAGTCCAGAGCAGAGTTGGGACAGCGAAAGAAACGGAATCACAGTCAAAACCACTTACCAGAATCGTTGGAAGAACATACTCAATCAACTGTGCAGTGAGACTTTGGTTCTTGAAGTCAACGATCACGGACGAAAGATGACGTTTAAGAGTGAGGAGGATCTTAAGTTCATTTTTCCACAAGAATTCAAAGTGCTAGTGGCGCTTAATGGAAAGTTCGAGTTTTTGGGATGGTGGGAAGGAGCTGAAAGCGCATGGCTGTTGGACAAGCCTCTTGAGAAAGCAAAGTCTCCGAGCAACTTCAACATGGTACTTCTAAGAAGGAAGAAAACTTAGGCGCTACCTTTCTTTTTCAGCAAAGTGGCGTGTTACTTTTTTTTGGTCTTCCTAGTATTTTTGGTTCTTTCCATTCTTCTCTCAGGATGCTGTAGAGATAGAGATCTACCCAATTACCCCAGGCAAACATTCCTTTTCGTATTGTTCCTTCTCTTTGGAATCCAGCTTTTTCCATTACTTTTTGTGAAGCTTTATTCTCCAAGCTTGTTGCTGCTTGAATTCGGATGATGTCTTTAGACATAAACAAGTAGTCTACCATGATCTTAGCAGCTTCAGTACAATATCCTTTTCCTCGTTCAGTAGGGATTAATGCATAGCCAATCTCCAGTCCTCCATAAAGACGTGTTCCTATAAAACCGACCTTAGTTCCATCTTTCTTCTGTATAAAAAACCACTTCTCGTCAGGGCCTAACTTGTCATATTTTTTCTCCAAGTCTGTCTTAGATTGCTGAGCATCTACAGGATCATATCTGCCAATAAAGTCGAGGCTGTTAAACCATTCAAGAAGTAATGGCAAATCCTCTTTCTCTGCTATCTTCAAATTAACATTCTTTCCTTCAAGCAAGCTTTGTCACCCTCTGTTGTGTTCTCTGCTTCAGGTCTTATGACTTGTGCCGCTTCAGGTTTCATATCCACCCATAGGACCACCAAAACAGCAACCCTACTAAGAAGCTGATACCCATCACCACAAGCATTATCTTGTAACTTACAGCCCTTGAAGCTTCTTTGTTCTTTCTCCTCCACAATCTAAAAAGCAACTCAGCACCCAACATCCAAGCTACCAATTCGCTAAGAAGCACTTCTGTGACATATTGAAAGAGAGCGTTTGGTTTTGGACTTGGGGCAGGATCAGCATGAACAGGAGAAATCAGTAGGCAGATGACCAGAAATATAGAAAGAATACTCAGTATTTTAGGCAGGAGGCTGCTAATTTTCAAAATCAAATTGATCATTCCTCTCTTCAACAGAGAGACTGAATCATTGCTAATATGTTAGGTTTTCTCTATATTGGCATCTTGGAATAGAGGCTTCAGCAATCAGAAGCCTAGTGTCTGCTCAAGCTTCTAACTGCTTGATTCCGTCTCTGTATTTTTCTGAGCTTTCTTTTTGGCTTCTAGTTCTTGCTGCATTTTTCTGCATCTGTCAAGCCACAAAACCTGGTAATCTTTGTGAGACACAACCCTGTTCTTCAAGTCTGAGATCGTGTGAATTCCTTCTTCTTTGCACCATCTAACACACACTTCGTATTCATCCCAATCAAGCTCTTCATCTTCCCAATACACTGGAACCTCGGAGAAACCAAGCAAGAATGCTGCATAAGCTCTCGTATGGCCGTCAACAAAGACAACTTGGTCTCCAAGTTTCTTTATTGGAATGGGCTTTATGGACACTGGTTTGTATTGTTTGAATTTCCTCATCACTGTGTCCAGTTTTCCTCTACTAATATACAATTGGCTTGGCTGAATAGAATCCAGCTTCATCAGGAATGCTTTAACCACTTAGATCATAATCCGAATATTCCTATTCTTCCACAAGTTTTTATGGATTTTGGCGTTCTCTATTTCTGAAGAAGGAGGTTGAGGGTTTCGTTCTAGTTGTCTGACTGCTTTGAGTGTTCTGTCTTTGGGTTCTGTAGTGTTCTCTTTTAGATAATGCCCTTTCAAGACTGCAAAAAACTTAAACTTCACTACTATGTGAACTAGTGTGGCAGGGTGCGAGGGTACCCGAGCCAGGTCTAATTAGGCAGGGGTCAGATGAAACAGCCTAGGACAAGGGGGAGGACTTAAGATCCTCTGGCGAAGGCCTACGTGGGTTCGAATCCCACCCCTCGCACTGTCTTCGAGGTGTTAGATTTACCTGAATTTTGCTCATTTTAGGTTTATTTACAGGAAGGTCGGGTTTGCTTGTTAGGGCTTAACTCCTTTGCAAAAGATTGCTCCGGTGCCGAATTTCAAACCAGTCGTTTTGATTTGCCTAATTAGTTCCTTATGGATGAGACGTGCTTTGTCTTCATTCACTCCTCTTTCTATGGCAAGTTCCCATAGAGAATGTTCGCCGAAAAGATTTTTTGTTAAGTTTTAAACAACAAAGGAGGAATTACCACAACTATAAGTTCAATCTATATATAGGGGAGGGGGTAGGTTTCTTCGAGCAAGCCCTCTCTACCAACCGTGACCTGTCCGACAAAGCTTTTCCGCACTCCGACAACCGCAATAGGCATAAGCCCTATGTTGTAAACCTGTCGTTCTTCCAAACATCCGCTGAATCACTATAACCCCGCTTCTCCCAATACCCAAGCTCCTTCCCACTCGTAAACCGTATCCTCGTAACCCACAACGCACTCTTATACGCATACTTATCTGGAACCACCAACCGCAAAGGCCAACCCAACCCCTCCTCCAACTCTTTCCCATCAAGCTTGCAAGCCAACAAAACATCATCGCCCACAAGCTCCTCTAAGGTAAGAGATGTTGTATATCCATCAGCACACTCAAACGTCACCGACCTCGCCGTCTCCTTCGGCTTAACCAACTTCACTATTTCCCTAAACCTAACCCCCTCCCACCTACAGTTAAGCACACTCCAGCCTTCCACGCAATGAAAATCGCTAATAGATTCAACCTTCGGCAGCTTCAAAAAATCATCCCAACTCAACCTCAACGGCTTCTCAACCTCACCATCCACCGTCAAAGCCCATTTCTCCAAATCAATCTTCGGATTCTCAGAAATAATCCCAGGATGATCTATGCCCCATCTTAAAATTCGCTTGAT
>DATKKK010000096.1:0-10587 GCA_035542975.1 Bathyarchaeia archaeon
GAGTATTCGATTATCTCATGTTTCTTGCCAGTCATCCTCTCTAAGGTGTGGATGTTTCTCCCGCCTCTGCCGATGGCTACGCCTATTTGACCCTCACTCACAACAAACAATACGCGTCCTTGTTCTTCGTCGATTATGCAGTCTTTGACGTTTGCGCTCGTTATGTTCTCAAACAGCGCGATGAAGCGCATCTCGTTGCTCGTGATTTTTATTCCGCTTGTCATTCGTTTCCTCCAGCAGATTCCTCTGGTTCAGCAGTCTCCGTTAACTTGAGAATCTCTGAGTCTCCAGCCTCTCTTATACTTAACGCCGAGACCGCGAAGGGTTTACCGCATATTCCTCCAAGATCGAGCGAAGTGCCTTTATGGGTTATTAGGGGAATGTTCGAGAGTTTGCAATAATATTCTAAGCTCTCGCTCAGGTTTTTTGGGCAATTCGACGCTAAAACTATCAGCTTCGCTTTGCCAGCTTGTGCATTTTGTATCGCGGAGTTTGCTCCTAGCGACACTTTTCCCGTTTTTACAGCCGAGGCAATAGCCTTGTCCAAGTCGATCATTTTTTCTCACCTTTCTTCAATTCGAACGTTGACATGTAAAGCTCCACGAGCCCTGTGCCTATTGGTATGGATTGCCCTACTATTACGTTTTCGGTCACACCCTTCAACGGGTCGCTCTCGCCCTTCACAGCAGCTTCAACGATGTTTGGAACCGTGATTTCAAAGGCAGCCCTAGCCAAGACGCTTGATTTTTGACCGCTGATGCCATGTCTGCCTATCTGCTGCACTTCACCCGTAGACGTCATCATGTCCGACACGAGCATAACATGGCGAACATCAACATCCAACCCCTGCTCCTCCAGAACACCCTTAGCTTCATGCGTCAAAGCATTCCTAGCAGCTTCAATGCCGATAGTTTTAGCAATCTCATGAACGTTATTCGTGGTGGTTCGCGAGGTGTCAATACCCACTATCTCCAAGACTTTGGGCAAGTTTGAACCATCCGTGTTTATGACCCATTCACCATGTTCCTCCGTGACCAGCACCCGCTTAATGCCCGGAACACCTTTGATGTGAACACCAGAAACCTTGTCAAGCAACTTTCTCAGTGCATCAGCTTTTTTGGGTTTTATGTAAACACTGTTTGTCTTCGTCCTTATGGTGCAGTTTTGTATCTCCAACGCCTTCTTAAGCTCGCCCATCGTTACTTCTCGGTCGTCCATCATGGTTTTGTTAAGCTCAACCACTATTTCTTCATGCATCGGGTCTTCATAGATTGCTTGTGCCACATCCTCGATCGATGTGAAAATTATTTCTCGTGCAATTTTCACCGCGGCTTCTCTACTTTTTCCATACTCATGAGCCAAGTAAATCGTCATTATAGGCGTCGACGGGATTCTTCTCGCGTCCACAATTTCGATCAATCGTGGCAAGCCTAACGTAACGTTCTGCTCTCTTACTCCAGCGTAGTGGAACGTTCTGAGAGTCATCTGCGTTCCGGGTTCGCCGATAGACTGAGCCGCAACTATGCCCACTGCTTCACCAGGCTCCATCAACGCACGCTTATAATGCTCCACCGTTAACTGGATGGCCTTCTCCATTCCTGACGAACTCAACTTCGACTTGACAGAGTTTTGTTTAAGCTCATCCACAAGAATTGGTGTAAGCTGATCCTCAACTCCCTCTAGCCGCTTCTTTATCAGTTCAGGGGAGGCTGGCTTGCCTTTTTCTGATGCGATCTTTATTTGGTCGACAAGTCGGCTTACGTTCACTGCTTTTCCATGGTCGCTTTTGGCTGGGTCGACTCCGTCTTCTCCGTATTTGAATTGGATTATGTCTCCTGCTGAATTTCGGACTGTGTTGTCATATTCTAAGCGTAGGTGCTCGAGTGCGTTAATCAGTCTTCTTTGCATGTAACCGCTCTGCTGTGTCCTCACGGCTGTGTCGACAAGTCCTTCTCTGCCTCCCATAGCGTGGAAGAAGAACTCGATAACGTCGAGTCCTGTTTGGTAAGATGAATACACAAAACCTCGAGCTTTCGGGCTGGGGTCGCCAGATTGGAAGTGAGGTAAGGCTCGGTCTACGTATCCTCGCATTATTCTCTTACCACGCACCGCCTGTTGTCCCACACATGCGCTTATTTGGCCTATGTTCAAGCTTGAGCCTCGAGCCCCAGTTCTCGTCATTACGATGCCTGAATTGTCCAGGGTGAAGTCTTGATCTGCTATTTTTCCAGATCTATCTCTGGCGTTAGCCAACTCGTTCATAACGTATATTTCAAACGAATCTTCAAGTGTCTGTCCTGGAAGCCTGGGTAAAGTGCCTTTACGGTAGCTTTCGATTAGTCCTTTTATTTTGCCTTCGATTTCTTCCATGGTCTTCTTGATTTTGTCTTCAGCTTTCGGGGATAAGACCAGTTCGTTGTATGAGTAGGTGAAGCCTCGCGTGGATATGTAGAGCTTCAACATTCGAGTTATCCTGTTTAGAAATTCGCGACCTGCCTGTGTTCCGTAGTCTTTTATTATTCTGTGAAGAAGACTTTCAGATTGTTCAGCGCCTATTGAACGCCTGTCTATGACACCACTGACAAGCTCACCGTTTTTAATTACAACGTAAGCATCATATTCGCATTCTTCTTCTAAGCATTTAGCACACCCTTGACAAATACTTGCCTTCAAAACGTAGTTCATGTCCTTAGGCAGGAAAAGACTAAAAATCTGTTTGCCCGTCCAGAGCGGTTGTGGCGTCTTAATCTTAGGTTGAGGCAATGATCCTTCGTATTTTGAACCCAGCAGCAGCCTATTAACTTGGCTTCTGGTCAAGTAGGTTGATTTTCTTGTAAACAGGTACGCGCTTGTTATGAAGTCTCTGATTGCGCCGATGATGGGACCGCCGAACCTGGGTGAGAGTATCTGGTCTTGAACTTGCATCAGCAACAGTGCCTCAGTTCGTGCTTCTTCACTTTGCGGTACGTGCAGGTTCATTTCGTCTCCGTCAAAGTCTGCGTTGTAGGGTGGACACACGCACAAGTGTAAACGAAACGTCTTGTAGGGCAAGACTCGAACGTAATGAGCCATGATAGACATGCGGTGAAGCGAAGGCTGCCTGTTAAAAATGGCTATATCACCATTCTTAAGATGTCTTTCCACGATGAAGCCTGGCTCCACAGCCTCAGCAATCTTTTCTCTGTCAATAACAAACTCGAGTCTTATGCGTTTACCATCAGGTCTGATGATATAGAGTGTACCAGGATATTTCTCAGGTCCGTTTACGACAAGCCTTCGCATTTCCTCTATGTTCCATTCGGTTACTTTTTCAGGCACAGACAACCGCATAGCGATTTCAAGGGGAACGCCGACTTCGTTTATGTCGAGGTTCGGGTCGGGTGAGATGACGGTTCGTGCTGAAAAGTCAACTCGTTTTCCTGAAAGGTTACTTCTGAACCTTCCCTCTTTTCCTTTCAGCCTTTGCGAGAGAGTCTTCAACGCTCTTCCAGAGCGATGTCTTGCAGGAGGAATTCCAGAAGCTTCATTGTTGAAGTAAGTAGTTACGTGGTACTGCAGAAGCTCCGACAAGTCTTGGATGATTAGCGTTGGTGCTCCTGCATCCATGTTCTCTTTAAGTCTCTGATTAATTCTAATTATGTCCACAAGTTTGTGCGTTAAATCGTCTTCAGAGCGAATACCTGACTCCAACGTGATCGAGGGGCGAACATAAACTGGCGGAACAGGTAAGACTTGAAGAACCATCCATTCGGGACGCGCAGTTTTCGGGTTAAACCCCAAGATTTCAAGGTCTTCATCAGATATGCGTTCCATCCTTTCCAGAACCATGCTGGGCGTCAGAGGCTCTGAACCGCTTTCAGGGATTTGCTCACTGAACTTCGTTGGTTTCTCAAAGGTTATCTTGTACTGCACTGCACCACAATGAGGGCACTGCTTTGTCTTGGTTTCCTGCACGATCTCCTTATGAAGTTCATTTGGAACCATGCCCAAGAGCTCGCGAGTTCTACTGATTCTCGTTTGAACACGTTTTATGGTTTCATCTGCAAGCAGTATCCGACCGCAACCTCGGCAGGTCGTCTTCAAAAGGTCATGTATTATTTTTGTAAACTCGATGTGTATGATTGGAACGGCAAGCTCGATGTGGCCGAAATGTCCTGGACAACGGATGGCTGTATTGCCGCAGGTTTTACATCTTTGCCTAGGCTCTAGGGTTCCTAGCCTGCCATCCATTAGCCCCGCGGTTATTGGCGCACCGTCCTCATCGTAAGTGTCGGGCGTTTGGATTTCAACAACTGACAACTTTCGTATGTCTTGCGGTGAGAATAAGCCGAAGTGGACACCGTCAACAACTTTATGTATTATCTCTTCGGCAGCCATGTTAAGCCTTCTCCTTAAGTTTTAACTGGGGCGCTATGCAGAGACTCGCTAGTTCTTGAAGTAGAAGCTTGAAGGCATAAGAGACTATTACGGGTGAGATTTTGGCTTTATCTTCGCAAAGCTTGCACACATATTTTCGTTGTTTCATGTCATAGTAGCCTATGTTTCCGCAGTTCTCACAGATGTACAACGTGTACTTGTCGGATTCTTCTAGCAACCTGTCTCTCAGGAGCATGGCTGCACCATGTCCGATTAGGCAGTCTCGTTCCATTTCTCCGAATCTGAGTCCGCCGCCTCTGGCTCTGCCTTCGGTAGGTTGTCTGGTCAGCATCTGCACTTGTCCTCTGGCTCTGGCATGTATCTTGTCAGCAACCATGTGATGCAGTTTTTGATAGTACACGACGCCGATGTAGATGTCTGCTACGAATTTCTCGCCTGTTATCCCGTTGTAGAAGACTTCGCTACCTGTGTTGCTGAAGCCTAACTTGACTAATTCCCTTCTAAGCTCGGCAGGACCTTCATTCGAGAACGGCGTGCCGTCAACAGGCTTTCCTCTCACAGACGCAACTTTTCCAGCAAGAGACTCGACGAACTGACCCACCGTCATTCTCGACGGAATGGCGTGAGGGTTGATTATTATGTCAGGAATAATACCATCTTCTGTAAAAGGCAAGTTCTCCGGCGGGACAATTAAGCCGATTACTCCTTTCTGTCCATGGCGGGATGCAAACTTGTCTCCAAGTTCGGGAACACGCTGATCGCGGACTCTAACCTTTACGAGCTTGCTGCCTTCGCCTGATTCAGTTATGAAAATCGCGTCAACAATTCCAGTTTCCGAGGGACGCATGTCAGTCGAGGTGTCTCGCATCGACGGTCCTTTTACCTCGAATTCCTTGTATTCTTCAAGGAATCTTGGCGGACTGATTCTGCCGATTAAGACATCGCCGCCTGCAACGCTTGCTTCTAACCCTATGATTCCGTCTGGCTCCAAGAGTCTGTAGTACTGTTCTCCTCTGAACCCTCTTGTTCCAGCTTCGGGTAGGATAAATTTGTCTTTAAGTCCGCCTAGGTATTGGCGGCATTCAGCCTCGTATATTCTGTAGAATGTTGAGCGGAACAAGCCTCTTTCGATTGAAGCTTTATTGAAGACCAGGGCGTCTTCCATGTTGTAGCCTTCGAAAGAAAGCACGGCTACTACACAGTTTTGTCCAGAAGGACGGAGATTGTAGCCCATTGTCTCCATTAACGCGGTCTCAATCAAGGGCACTTGCGGATAATGCAGAGTATGAGATCTGGAATCCACTCGCTGCTGGAAGTTTGTGGCGTAGATTCCTAGGGCTTGTTTTGCCATGGCGGCTTGGTACGAGTTTCGCGGTGACTGGTTGTGTTCCGCGTAGGGTATGGTTGACGCGCAAATTCCTAGAATCGTGTAGGTTGCAATCTCCAAGTGCGTGTGCTCTTTGCTCACTTCTCCAGCTCGTAGAGCAATGTACGCGTTTTCTTCTTCTTCAGCGTCCAAATACTCGATTACGCCTGCTTTAACCAAGTCTTCCCACGAAATCTCTCCAGAAGCTAATTTGTTAACATGCTCTGGTTGAAGCCTTGGAGCACCATTGTCCATTATTATTAATGGTCTTCTGACTCTTCCTTCGTCGCAGTTGACGTACAATTCTTCTCTTTCACCGTGAACTTTTGAGAAGTAAGCTATGTTAACTTCGGTTGAAATCTCGCCCGTTCTGCGTTTTTGCCTAAACTCTTCGGCGAGTTCCCCGGCGGAGGTGCAGTAGCCTATGATGTTTCCGTCAACGAACACTTTTGCACCTGAAAGCCTCAGGGTTTCGTTCGCTTCATATACTGGTATTACCCCCATGCTGAACAGGGTCTGCTTTATTCTATCAGGGTTGATACCAACTGAAATGCATGCGGACAAAGCTAGGTTTTTGACCAGCCCGCAGTTGGATCCTTCAGGGGTTTCGTTCGGGCACAATCGTCCCCAATGTGTGGGATGTAAGTCTCTTGCTTCGAAGTTTGGCTGACTTCTGCTCAACGGCGATTGCAGTCTGCGCAGGTGGCTTAGTGTAGAAATGTGGTTTGTTCGATCCAGAAGCTGAGTCACGCCGACTCTTCCTCTCCCCCAGTTTCCAGTTGCGAGTGAATGCTGAAATCTTTCTGACACTATTCCGGGACGGACGGCTGCTGACACAGTTATTATTGGACCTTTCACGCCTATGCGTTCGAGTTGATATTTGATGTCTCTGACGAGGTTTCTGAAGGCTACTCTGAAAAGGTCTGCCAGCAGTGGACCAGCGAGTCTTAGACGCTTGTTCTTAAAGTGGTCTTTGTCGTCTGTTTTTCTTCTTCCAAGTTTCAGTTCTATGGCTCTGCACGCCATTTCGCCTAGAAACATGGCTTTGTCTTTTCTGTTTTGAGCTGTTCGTCCTATGTGCGGAAGGAAGTTTTTGTCAATCGCCGTTTCCGCTTTCTGTACACGGTATTCTTCAACCTGACCGTGAGCCACACGGTTTCCAATGAAGAGTACAGCGTCTTTCGCCGTGTCCACACCCAAGGCTTTCTCGAACGAGTGCTCCAATTCGGCTTGAATTTCCTTCTCGAGAGAAATTGCCTCTGCGATGTCTTTGTCTGATTCCAAGCTAAGGGCTCGCATCAGCACGACAAACGGGATTTCGGAGGGCACGCCTGGAACAGAGACGTATATGGCTCCGTCTGGTTTGAGTTTCAATTCTATCCTTGCTCTAAAGCCTACAGTTGTGGAGAATATTTTCGATTGGTATATCGGTGTTGCTCCTTTCTCGTCAATATCCACTATGATGCGGTTTGGCGCTAAATCTTCCATGGCTACTATTACACGTTCTGAGCCGTTTACCACGAAGTAGCCGCCTGGATCGTCTGGGTCTTCGCCGCAGGCGATTAGTTCTTCTCTTGAAAGTTGTGATAAGAAGCACAGTTTTGATTTTAACATGACAGGAATGTTGCCCACGTAGACTAGTTCAGTGTCTTGTTCTCTGCCGTCTATGACAGGCGTCATTTCAAGGGCGACTGGGGCGGCGTAGGCCAGGTTTCGAAGCCTTGCTTCTAGCGGGTAGATTTCGTGTTTGGTGCCGTCTACTTCGGTTGCGTATGGTCCTGTTATTCTTGTTTGTGGGTCTATTATCCAGATTTGTCCAAGCTTCACTTTGTACGGGCTTTCGGGGACTTCTATCTGGATTTCGCCAACTTCGTCTATGACTTCTTGTAAGCCATGGTCTATGAACTCGTTGTAGGAGTCCAAGTGTTGGCGAACCAGTCCTTTGTCTTTGAAGAATGCTTTTAACAGTAAATGTGTGTCTTCTTTGGAAAACTCAGTCAATTTCAACCTTCCCCCTCTTTTTCAAGTTTAAATGGACCTGATCGATATTATTTGGTGGGGATTTTTTCAAACTTTAGTTTCCTCCGCCTATTGGGTCATCCAACTTGAAAAATGGTCTCCAATATTAAAGGCTAGAAACGTAAACTGCACCGCTCTCTAATAAACTTTATCATGGGGAAACGGTGTTTGTCACTGTTTTTTGTAAATCGATTCCTTATGGAAGTTTGTTCAGAAAGGGTGTTTTGACTGTTTTGCGGCTATTTTTTGTTGTGGTTAATTCGAATTCGGAATAGGGATTCGATGTTCATAACTGATATGCCTAGCTAACGACAAAGGGTTTGGTGAACAGTGATGACCTTGAAGGATGCTTTGTCTGAGAAAAGACAATACCTAGCGCTGTTGTCGTTAGCACTAGCTTTTTTAATGGTCTTTGGACAGAGCATCAGCATAAGAGCTCAAAGTTTTCCAGAATACCAAACATACGTGCACAGTTACTTGAATTCAACAGTTGGTAATTGGACTTACGTTGCGAAACCCATGTTTCCTGTTCTGTTCAACGATTCTCAGATACTGATTGGTCAAAACTGGAGTGTCGTGTGTCCTTTGAGAGCGAATCACAGCTATCATGTTTACTGTTACGGTAAATGGGTGAACAACGGTTCAGAGCCTAAGACTGATTATGATATTTACGTGTACAACCCTCTTGGCGAGATGGAGGGTTATCACACCGAATCCGCGGGACTTCCAGAACATTTAGGAACGACTGTGGATGATGCTTTTTTCGCTCCGAAGTATTCTGGTAACTACACTTTTGTGATAAGAAACGACCCGCGAGAGAGCAGTGGCGCAGAGGAAGCAACGTTCATGATTATTGAGAACGTTGAATGCAATGTTTGGCATGAGCATTATGTGGAAGGAGAAGACGCTGGTAATCAGCCTGTTTTTAACACGAGCTGGGCTTACGAGTTCGTCACTGAGAGCCAACGCGTCGAGGTTTACGTTGAAGTTCCAGACGCGCTGGACATGTACGAAGTTAGGCTTTACCTAATGTCCGACCCGACATCAAAGAATCAGACTGTTCTGAACGGCGTGCCTCTGGCTTGGGAGCCTGGGCTTTACGGTAACCGAAGCAAATCGCTCGGCGGCTACAACCTGGAGAGCGAAGAATACCGTGGTGTGGCTTATGGGAGTTGCGAGTTTTACGGGCAGGGCATGTTCTTGAATTTCACTTCGCCTCGTAAGGGAAAGAGTCTTTACCATCTGGTCTTGATAGGTGAAGCTGGTTCTGGAACGGTGAAGTTTTTGGTTAAGACAGAGTTTGGAAAAGCCTCCTTGAAGCCTTCAGCCGTTCCTTCACGGGTTTATCCAGAAAATATCACTACGGTCGCGTTCACCTCGAACTCAACAGACCTAGTAAACGCAACCCTGCAGTATTCGACCGACAGTTGGCAGAACACCACCGCTTTGAACATGGAGATCGTGGACAACCGAACATGCCAAGCGGTGATTCCAGGACAGGCTGCGGGCACTTCAGTGGTTTACCGAGTTTTGGCGGATGATGTTTTGGAGAACACTCTTAAGATTAATGGGAGCTATGCTGTTAAGTACTCTACGGCGCTGAACATATCGCTGCCTCACAAGACGGTGGTTATCGGTGAAAACGTGACGGTCAGAGGGTACGTGACGCCAGCGAGCGATGAACTTCCGTTGGCTTTGACGTTCACGGCTACGAATAAAACTGTGCAAGTGGAGTGCACAACGTTTGAGAACGGCACTTTCGTGGCTAGTTTTAAACCAGACACGTTGGGAACGTGGTCCGTGCAGGCCAGTTTTGTTGAAGACAAGTTCAGGTACGGAGTTACGAGCGGAGAGCTTAGTGTGAAGGTTGAGGAGCCGTCGTTTATCGCAAAGTATTCACTTTATATCGGCGGTGGTTTGGGTGCAGCTGCTATAGTGGGCGGAGTAGTTTACGTGAAGAAATTCAGAGAATAAAACCAGCGTGAGCTGTGGGCTGTGTTTTTATAGGGTGATGTTGTTGCGAGCAAAATGTTTTGATAGAACCAGAGATATTAGCATTGGAAGAATGGGTGAGGGTGGAAGGGCTGTTGGATGCGAAGTCTAAGGCGGTCGTGGTTTGGCTAATAGCTAACGGCGATACCGAAAAAGCGTTACAGATGCTCGCAGAACACTATGAGGTGAGCGTGCCAAAGCTTAAAGTGGGTTTGCCGAAGGGACGCAAGAGAAACTCGTTGGGCTGCTACAGCCCGCAAAAAAAGACAATATCTGTTTTAGACAGCGACATGTTGAAGAACCCGTTCGTAATCTTGCACGAGTTTTACCATCATTTGAGGACTAGTTCGGTGGATTTGCGACATAAGGGCACGGAGAAGAACGCGGATGCCTTCGCACGAGACTTCATTCACGCATGTCGTTCATTTGCAAATGATTAATAAGAAAGAACCAAAAACTTGTTTAAGGTGTGCAGAGGTAACCAAGCCAGGTCAAAGGTGAAGGACTCAAGATCAGGCTTTGAAAAGGCTTAGTGCGCCCCTAATGAGCCATCCTTTCCCGTAGGGGTTCGCCGGTTCAAATCCGGCCCTCTGCACTAACCAATCTCAGAAATACATTACAAATCGAAATTTCCATATAATAATTCTGAATGTGATGAGCATTTCTATAACAAGAAAGTTGAAGCTCCTCAAAATCCAAAAGAAATATGCTTTTAAGTCTTTTGGATTTAAACCACCGTAAGGGATTCCAACATGTCTAAAGAAAGAATTCGAAAAATAATGTTCTCATTTGATTTAGGCTTCAGTGATCTTTACAAAGATGAGAATGTGCGA
>DATKKK010000097.1:0-3413 GCA_035542975.1 Bathyarchaeia archaeon
TTCACCGTCAATACAGGCGAAATCTATGGACTCCTAGGACCTAACGGCGCAGGAAAAACCAGCACCATCAAAGTCCTCGTGGGCATAAACGAAGCAAAACAAGGAAAAATCACCGTCTACGGAACACCAACAACAAACGAAACTGAAGCCAAAGCCCACATAGGCTACGTCCCAGAAGAAGTAGTGCTTCTAGACACTCTTACGCCGAGAGAATTCCTCGAATTCGTAGCAAGCATAAGAAAACTCGACAGGAACACCGTTAACCAAAGAATCGAAAGGTTCACAACTGCCTTCGAACTCAAACAATACTTCGACACACCAATCGCCGCACTCTCGATGGGCAACAAACAAAAAGTAGCCATAATCGCAGCCCTCTTACACGACCCACCACTACTCATACTAGACGAACCGCTCGTGGGATTAGACGCACGTTCATCCAAAATCCTCAAAGAACTCATAACATATCATGCTAAGAAAGGCGGCGCCGTCATCTTCTCCACACACATAATGGAAGTAGCCGAAAAGCTCTGCACCCGCGTAGGCATAATCAACAAAGGCAAAATCATAAGCGAAGGCACCGTCGAAGACCTACGCAAGCTCGTAAAAACCGCAGAAGGCTCCCTAGAAGACATATTCCTAAAAGTAACCGAACAAGAAGCCGGAATGCAAGACATCATAAAAGCCTTGGAAGAGGAATAAAAAACAGTTGCGATTCACCGAACTCTGGAAGCTTTCACAAAAAGTCTACCGAGAAATCAGCTTCCAATCCATCTACCTCTTCCGCGCAGGCGCAATGCTCCCCCAAAAAGGCAGAGGAAGCATCACCCAACTCGTCAAGAACGCAAGCACCAACACCCGAGTCAGCAAAATCCTAACCACCATCTTCATCGCCGCTTTCGCACTTTCCGTCTTTCTACCAATCAAGTTCGGCACGGTAACTCCACAAACCGTCGAAACGATTTTGGCCGGCGGAATCTCCGCCTACCTTGCCATCGTCCTCTCACTCATCTCAATCATGGGACTCCAAGTCTCAACCTCTTTCGTCTCCTCAAAAATCCTCGAAGTCCTCGGACCGCTACCATTAACCAAACAAGACGTCTCCTCAATCATCTTCCTATGCTTCACCAGGATGTTTGACCTCCCACTCATCAGTTCAATCGTTATCCTTCTCGCCCTCTACCTTTTCATAGGAGGCTCCGCCATCGGCGCCCTAATCTTACTCGCAGCGGTCATCGTCACAGAAATCTTTGCGCTGGCATTAACCATTGGCTTAGCCAAGTTCTTCTATTCACGCGTCACAAGCGGCAGCGGACACTCCAGATGGAAAGCCATGCTGAGAATCATATTCATGCTCGTCTGGATCCTGCCCTCGTTCGGCACGTACCTAGTCACAAACTTCTCCAGCCAGATCATACAATCCTTTGCTTCAGCTTCACAGCCATTACTGCTCGCTTATCCATTTTGTTTCGGCTTCATAGTTTCCTTCGCCAACTTCAGCCAGAACACCAACTCAGCCTCTCTCTACATCGCCGTTGCAACGTCAACAGCGTACACTGTTCTAGCCATGTTTGCCCTAAGATGGGTCATCCATTCGATAGGCAAGATCAGCGTCGGAGCAACCCCACGCGGCGCCAGAGAGCTTGTCAAAGACACTCTAGTTTCTCCAAAGCGCCCCTGGCTTGGAATCGTCCGAAAAGACATGCGCGTAGCTTCAAGATCGCCCTCGTACGCAAGCTTGTTCCTCCTTCCTCCGCTTGAAACCGCACTGCTCGGGTTATCTTTCTTCTCTTCCAGCGAAATAGGGTTCGCCGCAGTGCTTGGAATCTTGGTCGGTTCCTCGTTAGTCACGCTCGTGCTTCCTCCCACGCTGCTCTCCATCGAAGGCTTAGCCTCCTCCTACACCCGAAGCCTCCCACTGACGAAAAGAACGGTCATATCCGCTAAAGCCGTGCTGTCAACGTTGATGTACGTTTCATCCCTCCTGCTTCTAATCCTCGTCGCACTGTTAATGGGCAAAGACACCATCCTAATCACAACCTTCGGCGTGATCCATATGTTCGGAATAACCGCCGCCAGCCTGCTCGAGCTTCTTCTTTCGGCAAGAATATTCTGGAAAGAAGGGTTCGCAATCGGCAACATCTACGCGAGACTGTCCACGTACATTGCTCTTGTGATTCCAGGCGCGGTGCTCGCTATGGCGCCCGTCGTGGCAGCAGTCGCAACGTACGTTCTCGCAACGCAACTCACGGTCTGGGTTTATTTTGCGGTTGCTTTTGTCGAGTTTGCAGTCATGGCTCTCATAGTCTATAAACAATAAACTTCAGCTTTTGCGCAGCCAACGGCAAGAGTTAGGCTGAGTTCTTGGTGAAGCTCTATCCTTCACTAGTTGCTTTGAGCAGGAATAACAGTAAAGAATTTGACTCATTCTATTTCAGTGTTTAGGAACGGCGTTGGAAAAAGTGAAGTTTTGTCTCTATTTTCAATGCGGCTACTGTAAGGATTTTGCTAGGCTGACTCCTACCTGCTTGAACGCTTCTTCTGTACCCTCTTCGAGGGGTCCTTCTCTTCCTTTGACTATGGCTGAAGCATGGGGAGTAACGATGGTCATTCCGAGTTTCTGCAGCTTTTTTTCGATTCCTTTTGCTGCGCTTCCTGCAAGTCTGGATTTCATCTTTGTGTCGAATGCAAAAGCTTTCTTGCCGCTGAGGTTTGTGTTTTCCAGTTGTTTGAGAAAGTCTTTCACTGGTTTAGAGATGCCGAACGCGTGTGTCGGTCCACCTAACGCTAGCAGGTCGTACTCGCCTATTTTGCTTGCATTGGCTTCGTTGGTTTTTAAGCAGTCAACGTCTACTCCTTGCGTTCTGATTCCTTCTGCCATGGCTTTGGCTATTTTTTCGGTATTGCCGAATTCTGTGTGGTAAACTATTAGGGCTTTACTCATTTGCTGTTGCTCCTTATCTTTGAGGTATCTAACTTCTTCCTTATATACATTGAACGGTGCTTTTGACTGATGAGAAAACGGTTCATGAATTTGCTGAAGGCTTCGAGAACCAGAGAATCGAAACAACCAAAAGAGTTAATTCCATGATTTAACTATTAACATTTTGAGGGGAAAGTGATTGCGGAAGAAATTATTCTCTGCGTTAATTGTAATCATCTTCTTGGTAAGCGTCTGTGAATCTGTACCGTTGGCAAGAGCTGATGTTTCAAGAGTCTCAGGAGTGGAGGCTGGCGATTGGGCAAAATACGCTGTTTCATACAATTACACAACAAACAGTTCCAGCCCAATTTATATCAATCCTTCGTTCGACGACGTTGAATACGTTAAGATGGATATTTTGTCCGTGGTGGGAACGAACGTAACGTACCAAATTGCATATCATTATTTCAACGGCACTGAAATAGCGATGTCT
>DATKKK010000098.1:0-12212 GCA_035542975.1 Bathyarchaeia archaeon
TCAAAAAGCGAGATCCGAGAGATCGCCGCAGGCAGAGACGGCGCAGCACACCGCGTTTCCGACGCTTTAGTTGGCGACGAGACTGGATGCGTTTATCTGACATTGTGGGACGACAACATTACAAAGGTAAACGAAGGAGACACTGTAAACGTGAAGAATGGTTACATAAACCTGTTCCGAGGCAACATGCGTTTGAACATCGGCAGATATGGTACGCTCGAAATTTCAGAGCAAGCAATCGCAGGTGAGGTTAACACTACAAACAACATTTCAAATCAAGTATATGACCAGCCTAGAAGACCATTCAGGGGACGGGGCGGAGGCGGTAGAGGCTACGGCGGCAGAGGAGGCTATGGTGGCGGACGCGGCTACGGAGACCGAGACAGAAGGGGCGGCTACAGAGACCGAAGATACTAGACCTATGTGCGTGTGCTCTAAAGAGCCACCGCTCATTTTCTTTTAAAAACACTCCTTGAAAGTATCTATTCTTTTGAAACTATCTTTTACATTTCACCACAACCTTTAAAATCTAATATTCGAGACATCACCTTCTCATTAAAAGGAGAAGACAATAATGGTTCAGCAAAAAAAGGAAGAAAGAAAACCAACTGTAGAAGAATTATTAGCTAAAGCCAAGAAACCAGCACAACTAGCTCCACCAATGCACAAGTTCTATGAAGGAAAACTTCAAGTAATGCCAAAATGCTCCATAACCAGCCCTGCAGACTTTGGAATCTGGTATACGCCAGGCGTTGCTGCACCATGCAAAGAAATTCAAGCAAACCCCGACAAATCCTTTGAATACACTAACAGATGGAACTATGTCGCCGTAGTCTCTGACGGCACACGCGTTTTAGGTTTGGGTGACATTGGTCCTGAAGCAGCCATGCCTGTCATGGAAGGAAAAGGCTTGCTGTTCAAATACCTAGGTGGCGTAGACGGCTTTCCCATATGCTTGCGAACCAAGGATCCAGACGAGATAATCAGAGCATGCGAACTCATAGAACCTACTTTTGGCGGCATAAACTTAGAAGACATAGAGAAACCTAAATGTTTCTACGTTCTGGAAAAGGCAAGAGAAAAACTGAAAATTCCAGTATGGCACGACGATCAACAAGGAACAGCAACAGTCATACTAGCGGGCTTAATGAACGCTTTCAAGATTGTGGGGAAGAAACCAAACAACAGCTTACTCACTCTAGTCGGAGCCGGCGCAGCCAACCTAAGAACAGCTTACGTTCTCATAAGATGGGGAATGAAACCAGGCAACATAATAATGGCAGACACAAAAGGCGTGATTTACCCAGGCAGATCAGACATTAAGAAAGAGGATGATCCATGGAAATACGAGCTTTCACAGAAAACAAACGCTGAAGGCAGAAAAGGCGACATAACCGAAGCCTTCAAAGGCGTAGACGCTGTTGTTGCAGCATCGAAACCAGGACCTGGCACGATAAAGAAGGAGTGGGTTTCTTTGATGGCGGACAAGTCGATTGTTTTCGCATGTGCAAACCCAATACCTGAAATTTGGCCATGGGAAGCAAAAGAAGCTGGAGCACGGATAGTTGCTACTGGTAGAAGTGACTTTCCGAACCAAGTTAACAACAGTCTGGGTTTTCCAGCAATATTCAGGGGAGTTCTAGACGTTAGGGCAAAGACTGTCACGGATGACATGTGTATTGCAGCAGCTCAGGAGCTTGCTAAATTTGCGGAAGAACGCGGAATGCATGAAGAAGACATTCTTCCAAGGATGGAGGAGTGGGAGGTTTACCCACGCGAAGCCGTAGCTTGTGCATTGAAATCGATAGATCAGGGTGTTGCAAGGATTAAACCCAGCAGACAAGAACTTTACGATAGGGCAAAGGCAATTATTCAAAACGCAAGGGAATCCACCAAATTGCTTATGAGCAAAGGTTTAATCAGGAAAGCACCGTCCGAAGCGGAACTGCTGAAGTAGAATAAACATAAACCCTCCTATTTTCTCGTTTTTTTCCTTTCGCCTTGAGAAAATTATTTAAACTGTTCCATAGCAAATAGAGAGGCTAGGGAGAAAGTAAACATGCGCTCCGACTATATCCTCTATGCGGTTGCAATAATATTTTTCGTGATAACAGGAATTTCCTTGGTAGCAGAATTAAGCGAGCTTCAAAGAAACGTCTCAGTCGTTGCCACCATCATGCTCGGAATTCTTTGCGCAGGATTAGGCTTCATTCTCAGACCAAGATCCACGACGACAGCCACAGTCGCACCAGCCGTACCCTTAACACCGCCAACACTGCCAGAGCCAGCACAAACAACGACTACAGAGACAACAACGGTGACGGAAGAAAAGACCGAAGCCGTAGTCGAAACACCACTAGCAGTAGCTCCAGCAGCTCCACCATCAGAGCTCACAAAAGTAAAAGGTATCGGCGAAAAACGTTCAAAACAGCTAACAGACTTGGGCATCAACACTGTTGAAGAATTATCAAACGCATCAGCCAAGGAAATAGCCTCAAAACTACAGATTTCACCGAAGATAACAGCAAAATGGATTGCAAACGCGAAGGAACTCAAGAAAGAATCTTGAAAATAGGGCTCCAGCTAACGCTCTGGCTAACAGAGGTTTAGGATTCTTACTATGTTCCTTCTTTCCAACCTTTTTATTGCGTCGAGAAATTCGTTCTTCTTCTTACCAGTAACTTTGAAGCATTGAAGCATTTCTTTCACGGGTACTTCGTGTCTGCCAAAATCTTTGTCGTTTCGGCAGAGGTGTCGCACGATTAGCCGTTCCAGCTTGCCACATCTCCACGTTGTGTTACGAATCAGCACCACTATTGCTTTCACGAGTCTTTGCGTGTCGCCTTCTTTTTTATCGATCAACGAATCTTCACAATAGGTTTATTATGCTACGAACGTTTTTAGCATTTACGCTCAAGAACCCTAAAAAAAGGAGCTGGAAGACATGCACATGTTAAAAGGACGCATCGGACAAGTATGTTTCGCACGAGTATTCGAGGATGAGGATTTAATTGAAGCGATCAAAAAAAGAGCGGAAGAAAGCGGAATAAAAGCTGGATTTTTCATTGTTATTGGAAGCCTCAAGAAAGTTGTGCTTGGCTACTACAAAGATGGAAAATACGAAAACATCTGCTTATCTGGTCCATTGGAGATTTCTTCTGGAATGGGAAACGTTGCAGTGGATGAGAAGGGTGAAGTAATGATTCATGCTCATCTGGTGGTGTCAGACGAAAAAGGTTTGGCTTTTGGGGGTCATTTAATGAAGGATTCGCCCGTGGGCGCAACAGCCGAACTGGTGATGGTCGAAGGATTAGACGTGAGTTTAGTAAGAGCATTGGACGGAAAGACAAAGCTAAAATTACTGCAATTAGGTTAGCGTTTTTCTAAGATATATCCCGTCAGCCCCGTCATAATAGCTCTTTAACTTACCGATTACCTTGTACCCGAATTTTTCGTAGAGATTTATCGCGGCAAGGTTGTCCTCTCGAACCTCAAGACGACAGGCGTTAACATTTTTCGCCTTAAACAGTTCTTCAATTTCACGAAGAAGTCGTGTGCCTATTCCTTTTCCCCATTGGACAGGCAAAACGTCAATCGTGAGGATGTGACCTGTTAATGCGTTTCTTTCAAAATATATGCTCCCTATGATAAAACCTACAATGTGGTTGTTTTCTTTTGCAACCAAACTTACAGAGTTATAGTCTGCGAGAAGGCTGGCGATCTGCTGCTTTGTGAAGGCTTCAGCTTTGAAGCATATTTTTTCGATTTCGCAAAGCTGGTTCAAATGGTTGATTGTTGCAGTTTCAATTGTTATCGGCATTTAACATTCATCGATTAAGGAGAACATAAGAACGATTTAGGTTTTTTCACTTTCGACTTTGTTTGCTGCGTCGTTTGGACGTGTAATCATGGTTTGTATTCCCACCCATTGCTGCGCTACGAAGCCTATGAAAAACCTAAACCACAGAGTTAGAAGCCGCGCTAAGATAGTGACAGTTGCGCTTACTTCCCCAGGCACGCCAAGCCAAATAAAAAGTGTGTAAAGTGTTATCTCGGGTAAACCTACTTCAAAGGGAATACCTATGGGTATTGATTTTACAGCTACAAATATGGCTGAGGTTACTAGAATTGTGCTCCAACTTATTTGCGAATATCCAATGGATAGAAAGGTTAGATAGAATACAACGAGCGAAAAAAACAGCGAACCAACGCTGAAAAACACAGCTACTAACAAGGTTTTTGGTGCACGGGCATATTCCTTAATAGCTACATGGAATGATTTAGCAGCTTCAATAACCTCTTCTCGTAGTCTAACCAGTTTCCATCGTCCTCGACTTATGCGTTCTGCAAACCTGATTATAGCATCGACTATGCGGCATGTCCACTTCTCTTTAACACACAAGAGCATTATTAATATGAGAAAGAGAGAAATCACAGCTACGATGAACAGGATCAACGTGAGCATTATTCCATATAGTTGGTTTTCAATCAACAGTAAAATCGCTCCTATTAACAGGGTGACGATGTTTATGAACATGTTGATGAGTCTGTGAGCGACAACTGAGGCTGTGGCTCTACCTGCGGTTCCTGTCTGTTCCCTGTTTACAAGGTAGATTTTAGTTATTTCTCCGCTTACTGATTCTGCAGGAATCAAAGTATCTACAAACACTCCTACCCACACATAGAGGAACAACTTGAATGTGGGAATCTTGACGGAAAGAAACCTGAGCAGAACATTCCAGGCGAGAGTAAAGAATAACGTGTCAAGTATGACTGCTATCGTTGCCCACAGGTAAAAGTAGAGGTTTATGCGTTGGACAGTCGCGATTATTTCCTGAACATCAACGTTAAAAATGTATATGTAGACAAAGAAGGCTGCAAGTCCGATAAGTGGTAAGGCGAAGGTCCTCCACGTGACCTTGTATTTTGGTGAAGTCAAGCACAGGCACCAATTGATGAATGCAAGATGGCACTGACCATCATTATATAGTTTGTCAATATCACCGCAAGCCAGTTAGCGTTTACACAGCAAATATAACTGTGTTATGACTCTAATGTTTAAGCGTGATGGAGTTGGAATTGAAAGGCGTTCACTTTCTCCTTACTTACAAATGCGATTTGGAATGTGACCATTGTTTTGTATGGGGGAAACCTCAAGCCAAAGGAGTATTCACTCTAAAACAGATAAGGAGCATACTAGCAGAAATCAAGAAGCTCAAAGCAGTGGACTATGTCTCGATTGAAGGCGGTGAACCATTCTTGTATCATCCAATAATGGTTAGGGTTGCAGAGGAAGCGGTGAATTGCGGTTTTCACGTGGAGATTCTTTCGAACTGCTATTGGGCTACTTGCATAGAAGATGCCGTGGAATGGCTTGCGCCAATAGCTAAAACCAAAGATGTTGAATTAACGTTGGGTAGTGATCTTTATCATGGCGAGAGCTGGGACACTGATTTGGTGAGAAACGCTGTCAAAGCCGCAAAAGCGCTTAACATGAAAGTTGGAATACTTGCAGTTAAATATCCTGACGCCAAAACTCCTTGCCCGTCAAAAGTTGAAGAAGCAAAAGTTGATCTATGGGAAATAATGTACAGAGGCAGAGCGTTCGAAAAACTCGCTACCAAGGCAAACAAGAAATCTTGGCGAGAATTCACAAAATGTCCGTACGAGAACTTTGAAAAACAGACAAGAGTGCACGTAGACCCGTTCGGATACGTTCATGTATGTCAAGGAATCTCCATCGGTAACGCATGGCAGAAACCCTTCTCAAGAATAATCGAAGAGTACAACCCTCATGAAAACCCGATTCTCGAACCCTTGATTCATGGCGGACCTGTTGCCTTAATTGAAAAGTTTAATTTACCTCACGACGCGGCTTACGCAGACGCATGTCACTTATGCTTCGCTGCACGCTGTCTACTACGCGAGAAATACCCCAACATATTAACGCCAGATCAAATGTACGGAGAAAACTAATAATCTAAACATAGTGAGATTATTAAGGTTAATTCACGTATCTAGCTCTAGACGATTGCATATGCTAACTTACGATGAAGCCTTGAGCCTCGTCAAAAAGAACGTATCGAAGAAAAACGTAGTTTATCATATGCTTGCTGTTGAAGCGATAATGCGAGGCTTAGCAAAACATTTTGGTGAAGATGAAACAATTTGGGGCTTGGTTGGCCTGCTCCACGATATTGATTATGAGAAGACAGAAATGACTCCTGAAAAACATAGCCTCTTAGCTGAAGGTATGCTGGAGGGTTTGGTTTCAGACGAAATAATCAGAGCCATCAAGACGCATAATCACGTGTATACGCAAATCATGCCTCAAAAGCGTATGGAGAAAGCTCTGATTGCAGCTGATGCTATTTCAGGTTTGCTGATTGCTTGTGCGTTGGTGATGCCCTCGAAAAAGCTTGCTGACGTGAAGGCTGAATCGGTGACGAAGAAATTTAAGGATAAAGATTTTGCCAGAGGGGCTGACAGAGGTAGAATAGTGATTTGCGAAGAAATTGGTGTTCCGAAGGAAAAGTTTTTCGAGATTGCTTTGAATAGTTTGAAGGAATCTGCAGCGAAAATTGAGCTGTAGAAAAGATGCCTTAACAAGAAATGCAGTATCTACCTGTTCGCGTTATAATACTGGTGTTTGTAATTCTTAAATAGCGAAACCTATTGGAGTAATTAGCAAACAATTCGGTGGTCCGGTTCATGACAGAATCGATAAGAGAGGTTGAGTTAAAGAACATTCATCCTAGCAAGCTGAACCCACGTTTAGAAATGAATGTAGAGCGCCTTAACGAACTTGCTGCAAGCATTAAAGAGGTTGGTTTGCTTGAACCAATCATCACCAGACCAGCAAACGGTGAATTTGAAGTTGTTGTTGGCGAACGACGATACCGAGCTTCGCAGCAAGCAGGACTTGAAAAAGTTCCAGTCATCGTCAGAGAATATGATGATGCTGAAGTGGTTCAGTTAAACCTCATCGAGAATATTCAGCGAGAAGATTTGAGCGCGATTGAAAAAGGAAAAGTGTGCAAGTACTTGTTGGAAAATTGCCCAGAAAAATACCCGTCGCAGGAAGAGTTAGCAAGAAAAATCGGCGTGAGCACCAACGCCATCTCACTCTGGCTGCGCTCTGTTGAAGTTATTCCTCAGGAAGCTCAGAAATACGTTGCCCCCTCAACCATCTCGGGTGAGATGCCCGAAGGCAAGATCGATTACCTTACCGCGGTCAAAGTTGGTCGTTCAGTCGAGGAACCAGAAAAACGAGTAGAAGTGATAAGAAAGTTGGCGGAGAAGCGACTCCCTGCAAAAGAAAGAGAGCAAGTTATTAAGAAAGTCATTCTGGAACCAGAGAAGCCTATTGAAGAAGTTATTGAGGAGGTGACAGAAGCTCCTGTTGAGTTGCGGTTTATGGCGTTTGACAAAAAGACCCTGCTCGATGGTACAAAATGTCAGACTTCCAGAACGAGTATTCCAGACCCTAAGGTAAAGATGGGCGCGATAGTTCTCGCATCAATTTCGGAGCCTCGCATCGCTGAATTGCGAATTACCTCGATTGAAAGGAAACGTCTGAAATATTTTGATCCAGAGGACGCGAAAAGAGAAGGTTGTCGCACATTGGATGAATTCAAAAAACTATGGAAAGAAGCGCATGGAGAATGGGATGAGGATCAGCTTGTTTACGTGATACATTTCGAAAAAGTTGAATAGCGTTCCATGAACCTCGATAGAAATGGCTTTTACGCGACGATAACTCGGTAGTCTTTTTCACTTCTTGAACCTAACCCAAGTTCAGTAGCATGGCGAATTTGTGTATAACTCCATGGATCATTTTTCAGTTCAGAGCCCTCAAAGCTTTCAATTACTTTTATGGACTCCACATCCATGGCCACGCGGTCACCTGAAGCTAGTATGGCGTTTGGTTCAAGTACTTTGCCGCTGAAAGGTCCGCCCGTGATGAAGCATTTTCGTCCGTCCATGATCAACAAATTTGGATGTACAACCAAGTTTAAATCAACCAGTTTTTCTTTCAAGTGCATGATGTGAAAAGCCAATCTTTCACTGCCTTTAACAAGCCCGAAAGCCAATTTTAGGCTTAACGAAAATTCGGCGCGAAAATGCGTTTTCATACAACAACAGTAAACTACCTTGTCCGCATGCAAAGCCTTTTTTGGCAAGCTTACTGTTTTAAGGTATTTTCCACCAACATTAACCTTAACCCATTCTCCTTCGTCAAAAAACACCACCTCAGCGTTACTATTCTCTAACATTTTAAGAGTTCCAGTCTTTGACATGACCTTTCGAGTGGAAGTTCCTTGCATTGATGACTCGCCGACCACAACATTTGCAGCACCGTGTTCGTAGAGTAAATCAACAACCGCTTTGAGGAATTCAGGTTCAGTTGATGCTGGCGGAGGGTCTGCGCTGTTGTAGTTGGGCTTGAGCAAAACCTCATCGCCTTTCTCTATTACTTTTTGAAACCCACCGATCAAATCGACAGCTTTTGCAACGCTTTCTTTAACGTTACCGCTGAAGGCTAGTTTGCTAACTAAGGATTTGTCATCTTCCCGATAAAGATTAACGTTAAACTTGCCGATTTCTTCTTGACCAGACACGCAAACCACCAAATTAGACGTTCTCAACCAGAAATTTTAGCGTTTTGCTTTCAACACCATAAACGTACCAACGCCAAGTTCAAGCTATAAATAAGGGGGGTATAGAACCATCAGAGACCCCTTTAGACCGCAAAAAAACGCTGATCGGTCAAATGTAGAAACCTGTCGAGTATGCTCATTTCTTGTCTATGAACCTACAAATCAAAAGATGAAATCTTTGTTCAGCCATTCCGGGTACCATTTGAACTTTTCCAAGGAACAACCCTTTCGAAGCCCATCATACGAGGCCTTAACAAGCGTAACAGTTCCACGACCATCACGATAAAGCTTTACCAGCCGTTCTGCTTCAAGACTCTTCAAAACTTGATCCAGCTTCTCATCAGCAGCATTAATCAACCGTTCCTTCAAGTCTTCCCGACTCATAAAAAGTCCAGGGTTCACCTGGTAATCTTCAGCCAACACTTTCAACACATTATCTTCGCTCATTTCCATTTTCCGCAACGGTTCAACTGTTGAAACTGGCACGCCGAGTTTTTCATGAACCTTTCTCTGCGGCATTCTCAAATCCTTGCCTAACGCTTTCAACCCACCTCGCAAGATGACTAATTTCATGATATCGTTCGTCCCAGCACCTATCTGATTAACTTTTGCATCTCTTAGGTAACTCTCGACAGGATAGAACCTTGTCCACCCGTCACCGCCCATCACCATTATAGCGTCACTGATCAGCCTTTCATAAGTCTCAGAAGCAAACAACTTAGCCGTCGCAGCATCAACCATGGCCTCCTTATGCTCATCCAACAGGTGCGCAGCATGATAAACCAGAAGACGTGAAGAATGCAAACCCGTAAGCATGTCCGCGATTTTCGCTTGATTAGTCGGTATTTCAATAGTCGGCTTGCCAAACTGCATACGCCGCTGTGCATAAGCCACAGCATAACGTATTGACTCCCGCATAGGTCCAAGCATGGCTGCAGAATAAACAACACGCTCAAAATTCAATCCTGCCATCATGACCTTCCAGCCCTCACCTTCATGCCCTATGATGCTGTCAGCAGAAACTTTCACGTTTTCAAAGTCAAGAAAACCATTGGGTAACCCAAACCATCCTGAAAGCTCGTTAATCTTTTCAACAGAAAAACCAGGCGCTCCCTTCTCTACCAAAAAAGCAGTTAAATGCTGATATTTAATTTTATCTTCAGGTTTTTCGCTGGTCTTAACGTAAACAACATAAATATCTGCCAATCCCGCGTTGGTTATGAACCTTTTCTTGCCATTAAGCGTGTAGTAGTCTCTTTCACGTTCTGCGGTTGATTCGACTCCTGCCGCGTCTGAACCAACTGAAGGCTCAGTTATGCACACTGCGCCGACGACTTCGCCCTTCGCAATCTTCGGAAGCCATTTCCGTTTCTGTTCTTTTGTTCCAAAAGTCAGAAGCTGCTCAACACCTCCAAACATGGAAACTGCATACGCCTCAGCCAACCCAGAACTCACACGGCTCAGTTCCTCAGCCACTATGGCTACTCCTGTAACGCCAGAATCTATTCCGCCGAACTCTTGCGGAATTGCGGCTCCAAACCATCCTTTACCAGCGATTTCCTTCAACATTCCCAAGGGAAACTTTTTTGTCCAGAATATTTCTTGACCCTTTCCCAAGTTTTCTTCTGCAAAAACCTGTGCTTCTTGCATGAGGCGTTTCTGTTTATCGTTCCACCATTCAAAAGGCTCCACATCAAACACCTTGAACAGTATGGGCTTAGACAGGTTAATGATTTTAAACTTTCGCAAACAGATTAAACTATTAAATGACGTTTGGATTACTTGGAAAAAACACGGTTTAGAAGAGTTTATCTTGCTATTGCGCCGCCAACTAGTCCGCCGATGGCTGCCAGTATTGCCCCGAAGAAGCTCAGTACGATAGCCACTAACCCCACTATTGCCCCGACTAATCCGCCTATCAGCACACCTATGCCACCCCCGAAGATTCCGCCAACGGCTACAGCGCCTATTACGAGCAGTATCGTGACGATTATGCCGCCGAAAATTCCAGCAAGAAATCCGGCTAACGCTCCTCTGCCTGCTCCACCGCCAGCTATTAATCCCGCCACGAATCCACCGAGTAGATGGGCTACGATTGGTAGATGCGACCCTAAAAGAGCAACGATAACAAAACCTACAAAAGCTCCAAGCCACATGCTACCCATGAACCAACACACTCCATTTATGATTGCGTCGATCGAAATAAAAGACTTGCCATAGTCTCAAACTTTCCAAATGTGTTAATTCTTATATATTAACAACGAAATAATTGAAGATGCTCTTGTCTGATTTGTAGGAAGGCATGTCGCATTTGAGAAAATCTATCTTCAAGAAACTTGAGGCTCAAGGTTTAATAGCAAACTACAACCGTTTGAGGCGAAATTTGCCCCCGAAGCTTCCAGAAAAGGTTTTTGTTTGGGATGAAACACTGAGAGAAGGCGTACAAACACCAACCGTGTTTCTGACTTACGTTGAAAAGGTTAAGCTTGCAAAAATGCTGGATGAGATAGGTGTTTCTATCATAAACGTTGGTTTTCCAGCACTATCCGAAGAGGAAAAAAGTAACGTCAAGCGAATTGTGAATGAAGGCTTCCAGCAGGCATGTATCGTGGCTTCGGCACGCCCAACAAAAAGCGATATAGACGCTTGTTTAGAATGTGGGATAAGAGAAATCCCGATATTTACACCCTTCAACGGCTTAAACCTTCAATACAGACTAGGATTGACCAAGGAGCAAGTGCTCGCAAAGACGGCGGAGAGCATTGAATATGCAAAAAAGCATGGAGTGAAAGTGGATTTTGTCTTAGATGACGGCTCAAGAACACCGCTTGAAGACATGATACAGATCTTCACCGCTGCCATAAAAGCTGGAGCAGATAGACTGATAGTCGCCGACACAGTCGGGTTTCTCCGACCTTTATCGATACGCTATATATTTTCGCACATCCGAGAGGATCTCTTCCAAAAGATTAAGAAAGAAGTTCCTCTAGGTGTCCATTGTCACAACGATTTTGGTTTAGCAACCGCAAACACTCTGGCAGCAGTGGAAGAAGGCGTGACCTACGTGCACACGTGCGTCGCTGGACTCGGGGAAAGAGCAGGCGGCGCACCCCTAGAGGAGGTTGTCACTGCTCTGGAGTTGCTTTACGATGTGGACACGGGTGTTGATCTTAACAAGATTTACAGGCTACTACAGTTAGCCGAGAAAACATTCGCGTTGCCGATACAATTCCACAAGCCCATAATCGGCGAAAACGCTTTTGCCCACGAAGTAGACGAACACATTCAAGCCATGCTGGCTCACCCGCTTTTGTACGAACCTTTCCCACCTGAAATTATCGGAAGACAAACCGAATTCTACATGGGAAGGCAAACAGGAAAACGCATTATCGAAGATCGCCTAAAACAAGCAGAAATCAAAGCCACACCGATGCAGATCGAGGAAATAGCGAGAAGATTAAAAGGAACACAGGAAAGCCGCGACAAAGGCGAAGCACAAATGACCTTTTACCAAATCAAGAGGCTCATGAAGGAACTGCGGAGAGGGCTATC
>DATKKK010000099.1:0-7233 GCA_035542975.1 Bathyarchaeia archaeon
GCCAACAAGTTGCCAACGCCTTCCCTCAAGGCAATTTTCTTTGCCAATTTAGCAAAAGCTTCAACATCTCCCCATTTCAATTCTATGCCGTCCAAATCATCCTTGGATAAAATACCTCTCTGAAACAGTTCAGCAGCAAAACCCATAACGTTGCCAGTCTGAATGCCGCACAGCCCGAGATCATCAATCAAAGAAGACAAAAACACGTCTTCTTCAGGCGAGAAAATGCCCAAGTTGGGACCTAGATACGCCTCCATCTCATAATCAGGATTATCAGTTATCGCTCCCTTAAACTTGCCAGACTTAACCTGAGCAATCTTCATGCAGTTAGTTCCGCAGCCGAAGTCACTCCAACTCTGTTTCACCCAAAGCCTGCTCTCAAACTGGTCAACACCATAACCCTTCTCATCATGCCACTCTTCCTGCCAGTTCCTGATAGGCTCAGAACTCGACTTTGCAGCAAACGAGTAACCGCCACCACCCGTTCCCCACCTTCTCCACAACACGTTCTCATAAGCATTCTTGTTTACAGTCTCAATCATCCGCTTGACTTTCCTAAGGTCGGCAACCTCAGGTAATGGACCAGTGCCCTTAACGGCTACTGCCTTAAGATTCTTTGAACCCATAACCGCTCCATAACCGCCGTAGCCTGCTGCATGCGTCCACTTAGCCATAACCACTGCCGTTCGAACTCTATTCTCGCCTGCAGGACCGATGTATAGTTTTGCAGGTTCTTTCCACTCACCATAATGCGGATAACGCTCACTCAACAGTCGCCTACATTCCTTGTTAAGCAAAGTGATTGTTTCTTTGCCATCCTTACCCCAAATGTGACTTGCATCCCTGATTTCAACATCCGAGTCCTTAATGAAGACGTAAACGGGTTTCTCAGCCTGCCCCGTAACAATGACGCCGTCATACCCAGCGCATCGCAACTCGACTCCGAACTCGCCGCCAACAGTCGAACCCACAACTCCATTACTCTGCGGAGATTTGCCTGAGACGCACACTCTGCCGCCTGGGAAAAAGCCTGTAAGCGGTCCAGGCAGAAAGAGTAGAACATTGTCAGGGTCAAGTGGATTCAGCTTCTCCCATTTGTCGATCAACCTGTCACATAGGATTTTTGTTGCAAGTCCCCTGCCTCCAACGTAATCCTTCAGCAGTTCATCTGCGAACGTAACGTTTTTGAAAGTGCTTTCTGAAAGATCAATCTCTAGGAATTTTCCAGCATAACCCAGTATCAAATAAACTCCTCTGCCTTCTCTCCATACAACTTAACAGCAAGATTCCTAGTCTGTTCCTCAGGCTTGCGTGCGTAAAGTCTGTATGGATGTTCTCTTCTCGTAACAGTTTTCAGGACGTTCCATCCTCCTTCTTGGCAGACCTTTACGCATTGGGGATTGCCATTACATAGATCGCAGATTACAATTTTCTTGTCTGCAGGATGCATGTGTGGGATTCTTCCTGGACAGGCGTCTATGCATTTTCCGCAACCAGTGCATTTCTTATCGTTCACCAAGACAGCGCTGGTTTTTCTGCTTATAGACAAGGCTTTTACTGGGCATGCTTCAACACATGGGTAATCTTCACATTGAGCACACAGATGAGGAAAATCTGCGCCTGGAACCAGCATAAAAACTCTCACTCTTGATGCTTCAGGCCAGATCCTGTTCTCATGATGAAGCGAACACGCAATTTCACATTTGCGGCATCCGCTGCATTTCGAAAGGTCTCTCGCTATCCATATAGGCTCTTTTCTTGTCGCCAAACTAACTAGTCTTCCCTTAAAAGTCTTGGGAAATATTCTGGGAGTCTGCTTCGATTTAAACATGATGCTCTTTAACATCAGAAGCTTACTTTGAACCTTGCAATGTTAACTGATGGCAAAAACCTTGAGCCAGTTATACAGCGAAGCTTGCATTGTGTGCTAGTTTTTTCTGTAAAGCAGAATTTGCTAAATTAACGAGGTTCAAAAACTATGCGACTCTGCCAAAAAACAAGTAACTTGAGAGCTTTTCTTTGCATAAATTGGCAAGAGCCTTTTTTTGTTAAAACGCTTGCTAAAGAAACGTCTTCTAAGTGTGCACGCATTCTATGGTTGTGGTGTTTGAGAGGGCATCAAGCTTTTTATTCCCAGCAGTTGAATGACTGTGCCTCCTATTAGGAGTTTGATCCAGAAAGTCAGGCATCGGATGAGGACTGTTGCAACCGCGAATAGAGCGATGAACTGAGGACTGCCCAGCAATGCAAAAAGAGTTGTCATAACTATTTCTGTCAGTCCTACTTCACCAGGGATTACTCCTATTGGAAGATACTGAATAGCCCCAGTTATGGAGTAAGCGATGATAATTGCACTTAGTGAGATTTCGGTTCCGATCGAGCCTAAGGAAAGGAAAACTAGGATGGCTATCGAGATGTCCAAGAGCCATGAGAAAGCGGTAAACAACATAGGCAGAACGAAGCCTTTTCGATGCTTGCCAAGCGTCAGGATTCCTTCATGAAACATGTCCAGCATCTTCATAGCCTTCTCTCTCAGATGCTCAAATTTCCAGCGTCCTCGAGAGAGTCGAGTTAGAAAGTTGAACAACCAGTCAGTCAGTTTATGCGTTGCATCTTTTCTTGCAGCTAGATAGAAAAGCAAGCCGATCACGATGGCGTCGCCAAGCAGAACCACACCTGCAAACTCTAACACAAAAAGAGGCGGTCTGTACATGATGGAAAAATAAACAATACTCGCAAGCAAACCCACAACAGTCACGCATGTTGTTGCAATGCGGTGACCCACAGCTGAAGCCACAACTTTCCCGTAGTTTGCTCCTGTATCCTTAGACATCAAGTAAATTCTTGACACTTCCCCGCTGACAGGTTCGCCAGGAATCACTAAGTCAACGAAGTTCTCCACCCAGACGTACTGAAAGGCTTTCAGAAAAGAAGCTTTGACGGATAAAAGATGGAGAAGCCGCTGCCACGCAAGAGCGTAAAAAGCCACGCTTGCAAGAAGCGCGCAGAACGCTAAGAAAAAATAGAAAGGATTAGCCTGTTGAACAGTTTTAACCACCTCGTCAAGAGGGACAAAGAGATAAAGATAGAGAAGAAAAGCGATTAGCCCAACCACGATCAGCAGGTAGCGCCTTTTCGGTGTAAAACTCTCTCGGCTAGCCATCTGAGCAACGCACCAAACGTTGTAAAGCCAGTTAATAGCCCTTGCTCTTATGCTTTCGCAATATAACTGCTATGCACTTTTTGTGCTTCAGCTCACTGGCCACATATCTTGAATTCTAATGGGAGCTATGCTATATGCATGCAATAGGAGCACGCTAATTATCTGGAAGCTTCAAAACTCGTCTTCCGCGGGCTTCTTAAGGATGAAGGATGCGTGCGATGATATGAGAATACTGCGAATTATAAAATTTAAACGTAAGCCTAAACCTATACGGTCTCACCAAAAGTCTCTTTAGTCAAAATAAGCTCAAAATCCACTCCAACTGAGAAAAATGGTTGAATGACAAGACTATTGCTTGCGTGTTCTAGTTTCCGAAGAGCTTTGCTACCGTCTTTATTCCTGTTCCTATTTGGCTTCTGTTTTGATGCTCAACGTGGTCCATTGCGATTGCATAGCCTAACACGAGCAGAGGATCGAAGCCCTGTTTGACAATTTCAACGCAGTATTCATCTTGGATGGTTGCCCAATTCAAATGAACCTTTGCTATAGTTGCTTTGTCTGGTGCCACCATTTCGTATGTATGATGAGTGATGTTGCCTTTTATTCTTGCTATTTCGTGACCATCCGCGTCTTCCATCCACCATTCGCTACCTAGGAGTTTCATAATCTTCTTCTTGATTCTGGCCTTAACCTGCCCGTCCTTGTTTTTGATTTCATACTCATGATGAACAGTGATGATTTTCCCATCAATGTCACCTAAATGAGTGCCTGAGTTATCTTCAAACCAAAAATGCGGGCCCAAGCTGACGAATTCCTGTTTGACGAAACCTAATTGCTCGCCCAACCTATTTTTGAGAACATAAGTGTTTCTTACTGACAGAAGCCGTTGATCAACCGTGAATTCTCTATTCTCTAACATACTCATTTGCGTACACCAGAAGCCAAATTCGTGCATGCTTCAATTATCTCTTGTTAACTCCGAATATTGATTCAGATTCAGCAAAGGAACTCTTGGAAGTGCCTTTTTTGCCTGAAGTTTTTGAAGTGAGAGCTAGTTTGCCATCTTAATTACGGCAAGCTTTTCCACGTTACAAACGTCCTCGACACTTCTAACTTCAAGCCTCACGCCCCTGCCCTCTGCATACTTCTTTGCGCTGTCTATAACTTTTAGAGCGGATGCAGGCAAATCGCTCTTGTGTGCAGCCTCAACAGCTTTCTCACCTAAGGCAAAGGAAGCCAAGAAGTAACCCTTACATGGGGTCATGTAGAGAATGGTTCGTTTCTCCCGCTTGAGCCGTAGTCCCCAACCCGTTTTCTTGCTGGAGAACCCCCATTCTACTGAAAGCGGAGCAAACCTTGATGCTACAAGTCTTTTCAATTCGTTCCAAAACACGAATGTTCTGCCGAGTGCTATTGCTAGGTCGTCGTCCTGTGGTGGTCTCGATTTGTCAACAAAGACACTAGATATTGTTCCTGTCTCCTTCGAGTTTCTTGTTTGAATCAAAGGTTAGCGTGCGTCAGAATTATTTTGGGTTTTGTCTCGTGTAGACTTCAACAACGTAGTTGTCTGGGTCGCAGAAGGATACGGCATAATATCCTGGTTCAAATTGAGGATGCTCTTCACACGGAAACAGGGCTTCGAACCCGTTATTCTTCATCTCTCTCTCGATATCATAAACAGCTTTCTTGTCCTGAACAAGGATTGCCAGATGATCAGCCACGACGAACTCTTCTCCAGTCGGAGCCTTACGCTTGACCCGTGATTCTCGCAGCTCGCCTATCCAAACTGAGAAATTCTGGTTCGAGAACCCTACTCCATCTTCACTGTTCATCATGATCTTAAAGCCAAGTCCTTCTAACAAAGCCTTGTAGAACTTCTTAGATTTGCTCAGATTTGTGACCTCGATCCCAACGTGTCCGACGATTGCTTGAGACGGTTTATCTGAAACCATAACATCATGCCTCGATAACAGTACTATGTTTTCTTTGTTAAATAGATTTTCCATTCTCATGAAACAACGTTTGAACGGACACCACAAGCATAGATATGATGCGAGACATGTTTTCGAAAACGTGCGTCTAGTGTAAGCTTCAAACCCCGATTCGGAAAAGTCATGTTTATCAAACGAAGGTGAAAAACTACGTCTTAAAACTTGAAAAAAGAGGGAAATCTTCGTGTCTGGACGGCAAACATCAAGGTTTGCCTGTTTTCCGCATGTTAATTTAAGGTTTTTCAATCACCGTCTTGGTGAAGATTACTATTCGCGTCACTTTCGCCTCTTCCACGTTAACCGTTACGTACGCTCTGCCTGTAGTATTCAGTGTAAGCGTAACTATCGCAGTCGTTGCTTTCATGGTGAACGTGCCGTCTGCTTCAATCGTTCTATTAATGATGGGTTTTACACCCGTAAAGTTGTAGCCTTCGGCAAGTAGATTTTGTACATCCGAGTCGTTTTTCGCTATGTTAATGACGTTGTCCTTGTACTCTTGGCTGACAGTGATCGATCCGCTCTCACATTGTCTACATCCGCCTCCATGTCCATGTCCTCCAAAAGGTGCGTACGTGTCATTACTGTAATCGCCAAAACCATACATACTCTTAGAAGCCATGTTTGCACTGTTTGTCGTTCCATTGGCGTATACCATTGCAGCTATTCCAGACAACGCCGCTAGAACAGTCACTGTTGAAACCAGTAAGATCTTAATTTTTCTTTCCAGATCAATCACCTCTTTCTCTTAAATCACTTTCATCTCCATTGAAGCCGCGTAAACTATAAAGGAGTATTTCAGAATCAGACCCAATTCTATTCCTAATCTACTATACTCTTGTTGGATTGAACGTGTTTAGAAAGCAAGTGTAACAAAATCATTACGCAAGAATGACTTGCAATTAGATGAAAAAACTATCATGGAAAAATCTCCGTGCAGACCAATGTAGAGGGCACGTTCAATGTTTCGCTAAAAGCTCGCATGTTCTGTTCTCTTGATTATCTCATTCTGTAAATCAACACCTAAATCGACAAAATAGTCGCTGTACCCAGCAACTCTCACTATCAAGTCCCTATATCTTTCAGGATGTTTTTGTGCATCACGCAACATGTCAGAGCTTACCACGTTAAACTGAACATGATGACCATCCAGCTTGAAGAAAGCCCGAATTAGTTGAGCTAACTTGTTGATTCCAACCTCATCAGCAAGAAGTTGAGGCGTGAACTTCTGATTAAGAAGCGTCCCACCCGTTCGGACATGGTCGATTTTAGCGACAGATTTTACTACAGCCGTGGGTCCTTTGCAGTCAGCCCCTTGGACAGGTGAAACTCCCTCGGAAAGAGGCTCTCCTGTTTTTCTCCCATCAGGAGTAGCTCCGACAACCTTTCCAAAGTAAATGTGGACCGTTGTCGGCAACAAGTTAATTCTGTAGCATCCACCCTTCGTGTTGGGTTTGCCGTCTACTGCAGCGAAATAGGTTTCGAAAACAGCTTTCATTATCTGATCGGCATAATCATCGTCATTTCCATACTTTGGCGTCTTATTCAGAAGCTTCTGGCGGATATTTTCAGAATTGTCAAAATTTGCCTTGAGGATTTCAAGTAGTTCCTTCATCGTAACATGCTTTCTGTCAAACACATTGTATTTTATCGCGATCAACGAATCCGTTATCGTCCCCAGCCCAACACCTTGAATGTAATTAGTGTTGTACCGTGCTCCCCCATCGTTGTAATCTTTGCCCTTAGCTATGCAATCATCGATGAGAAGAGACAGGAAAGGCACTGGAAGCTGTTCAGCATACAGCCTTTCTATAACATTGTTCCCTTCGATCTTGACGTCGATAAAGTAATTGAGCTGTTTTCGGAACGCTTCAAACAACTCGTCAAAAGAACGGAATCTTGCAGGATCGCCTATTTCAAGTCCAATCTTCTTTCCAGTTTTCAGATCCAAACCATTGTTCAGAGTGATCTCCAGAATCTTGGGCAGGTTAAAGTAGCCTGTAAGGATGTAGCTTTCCTTGCCGAAAGCTCCGGTTTCCACGCAGCCGCTTGCTCCTCCGTTTCTGGCGTCTTCAACACTTT
>DATKKK010000100.1:0-9203 GCA_035542975.1 Bathyarchaeia archaeon
TACGACGATGCAAGGTTACAGCCGCGCGCGCAAGATTAGATCAGGGATCGGATTGTGTATGATTCTGAAAACACTTTATAAGTGAGTTGCGGATTTTGTTTCACAAAAAACGGGCGGTTCGGTTGACAGGTCCTTCTGTTGAAGCCGTGAATCTTTCTAAACGCTATGGCTCGTTCACTGCTCTTACAAATCTGAGCCTGAAACTCGAAGGGGCAAAATGTATCGGATTTTTAGGACCGAACGGTGCGGGAAAAACAACCACCCTGAAACTATTCACTGACCTGATTAGACCAAGCTCGGGCGAGGCACTGATAAACGGCGTGAACGTGCATACGCAGAAGAAGAAGGCTTTGGAGTCGGTTGGCGCCCTGATTGAGACGCCTGAGATCTATCCTGCACTTACGCCGAGAGAGGGGTTAAGCATGATAGCTGAGATTCGTGGGGTTCCTAAGACTGAACGGAACAAGAGGATAGAAGATTCTTTGCAGGAAGTTCACATGGAAGAATGGATCGATAAGAGAATGGGAAAGTTCAGCAAGGGAATGAAGCAAAGAGTTTGTGTTGCCTCGGCACTTTTGAGCGATCCAACTGTAGTGTTGTTGGATGAGCCTACCAACGGACTTGACCCGAGGGGTATGAGTGAGGTTAGAGGTATCATTAAATCTCTCAAGGGCAAGAGTAGACTCATTTTCATGAGTAGTCACATTCTTGGCGAAGTTTCTGAAGTTTGCGATGAAGTAGCCATGGTAGACCACGGCAAGTTGGTTGTCTACGACACTATTGCTAATGTGACAGCAAGGTTTTCAGGAGGAGAAAACATCGTTGAAGTCGGCTTCAAACAGTCAGTTGACGCCGATTTGATAAGCAGGGTCAGCAAGATTGCGGGTGTGACAGCCGCGGAGAGGGGAGACGACACAAACATTCGGGTAAGGTTCACTGGAGGCTTAGTTGCTCAGGAAAGCATTCTTGCGAGCATGGTTGGAATGAATCTCGGTGTGATTAGTTACAAGCCTGCTGCTTCTGCACTCGAAGACGCTTATCTAGGTTTGATTAAGGACACGGTGTGATTATTCATGAATAAAACCGAAATCCAAAGTTCAAACAGGGTTCCAAGCAGCCTAGCCCAAGTTGGCACGATTATGAAGTATACTTTCTTAGATTATCTCAGGTCGCGGCGATTTTTCATTCTTTTGACTCTTAACTTCATCATAAGTGCTCTCATCACGGTTCTTGTGGGCTATTATCGCCCTCAGAGTTTTCTCTTGAATAGCCTATCTTTCTATTCTAGTTGGTGGGGCAACGGTGCAACGTTCGTGACTATACTTGGCGGAATATTCTTTGGCGGAGACGCGATCAGCGGCGAATTCCAGAATAGGACTGGTTACTTCGGGGTGCCAAATCCCATTCGGAGATCGAGCATTTACATTGGTAAATGGTTGGCCGCGTTCATTGCTGCTACCGTGATTTTTCTCATTTATGCGGCTATCACCGTTGGCAACGGGATATACTATTTTGGTTTGAACATCCCGATTGAGTTCGGCGAGTCTTTGCTCTTCGCATGGTTTTATTTGGCGACGGTGATGGGGTTTACTTTCTTCTTTAGCTCCATGTTTAAGAACAGCAGTATATCCATCCTCATAACGGCAATACTGTTTCTCTTCGTGTTCTCACTGATCGAGACACTAGTGTCGATTCTCGTTAAGATCGAACCTTGGTTTATCTTGACTTATGGCGCGGGAATAATTAGTAGCGTGCTGACTGTTCCCTATCCAGAACACGTTCATACTCAAACCTTTGGTCAGCAAATAACGTTGACTACTTACACGGCGTTTATCAGTGAAGGCTTGGCGATAATGGCCGTTTACTTCATAGTGACCGCTGCACTGGGTCTTTTGTTGTTTGAGAGAAAAGAATTCACCTGACACGAGCGCCAAATGGTTTTCATGGGCGACTATCCAAGTCCTCCATCTTTAGGTCAGCAAACGTGTCGAGTATCCATTTTCTAATGTCATCTCGTGTGTGTCGAAAGGCCGCAATTCTTTCCTCATCAGTCCCATTTACTTCGGAAGGATCATTGAAACCATGGTGGAGATAATGTTTTGCTCTAGGTAACGTTGTGTTGATAATCTCTGGTCTACCCATTATTATCGGTGATGAACACAATGAACACATTAGCTTGGCACTGTTCAGACACACGGATACGACGACGTCAATTTCCTTGTTTCGGAATTCTTCAATGCTCTTGGAAGACTGTTTGGAAATATCTATTCCTATCTCGGCCATGGCTTTGATGGCAAGAGGATTGACTTGCGTCGGGTTTGAGCCTGCGCTGAAGACTTCATACTTTTCGCCATACAGTTGCCTGAGCAAGCCTTCAGCCATCTGTGATCTAGCCGAATTGTGCTCACACAAGAAAAGGATCCTTATCTTATTCATTCATAAACACCTTCTCGCTAGCGCGCTTGCCTGCATTCTCGACATAGACAGACATGGCTTTCTTCATTTCAGCGCAACCCTGTATTAATCGAACATGTAGCAACATATTTAAATACGTTGCGGGTTATCAATTGCTAGAGTCATCATATGTCTTCACCGAAAATCAGCAATAGATTGAAGCGCCTAGCAGAATTGGGCGTCTCCTCCTGTGATACTGTTTCTGAATACGCTCATGAGCTGCAAGAGCTTGCCCAAAATACCTTAAGTGTTGAGGATGCTAAGAGAAAGAGCAAGGTTTTCAAGGCTCTTGCAGACGAGACAAGATTGAGAGTTATGGGTGTTCTCGCTGTTCGCGAAATGTGTGTTTGCGAAATTATGGTTGCACTGGGTCTGACTCAGCCGACAGCGTCTCATCATTTGGGCATTTTGGAAAACGCTGGGTTGGTGAAGGATAGGAAGGAAGGCAAATGGGTTTTCTACAGCATAGCAGACCCCAGATTTGTGGAGATCATCCGCAAATTGAATGTTCTCTGATTGCTCGCGAGAGTTGTGATTTGTAGCAAGATAATTTTGGTATCATAACAATAAATTTAAATATTTGGATATGATTATCTGCTTCACATGGTGTCAAAAATGACTATCGAGAAATCAGTTCTGAGCGCTTCGAAAACGGACTGCAATGCATGCAGCACGTGTGCAACTTTCAAGGCGGATAACCTTCGACACGCACTCGCAAGGCTAATGGGAGTGTTAAAAGTCAAGGTTGATGAGATAAGCGGCAAAGTCAGCATTGAATATGACACGCAGAAGATCGGTCTGTCCAAGATCACTGAGCGCATTGAAAAGTTAGGCTACAAAGTTGAGATAGTGTCCAGAGAGGAAATCCAATGAATGAACATTTTAAAGGCGTTGTTCTGGTAATTTTAGTCGGGTTATTCACTTTATCAGGCGTCCTAATATCTGAAACTCGAGTAAATTATGCGCATGAAATTAGCATTGCTTTGACTTTGATTGCCGTTGCCCTGGGTTACCGTATCTACTTGCATGGCATTAGATCCCTGCGGCATGGGAATGTTACTGCCCAATTGTTTGCAACTATTGCCATCTTTATTTCAGTTGTAGCTGGTCTCGTCCTACCTCAAGCATCAGCAACTGGCACGGCAGAAGCAGTTGGTTACCTAACAGCATCGGCAATAGTCGCGTTCATAATACTCGCGGGTATGACGCTTGAAGACTACATTATCCACAGGACGAGGGGTGCGCTTGAGGCGCTCATAAAGATAAGTCCCACTACCGCTCGCATACGCCGAGACGGCGCGGAAGTTGAAGTACCCATAGATGAAGTCAAGTTAGGCGAGATCGTCTTAGTCAAGCCAGGCGACAAAATACCCGTTGACGGAACAGTAGTTTCTGGACAAAGCACAGTTAATCAAGCGACTATAACTGGCGAGTCAATCCCAGCAGAAAAGACAGCTGGAGACCGCACGTTTGCGGGCACGCTCAACGAAAACGGAGCCCTAGAAATCAAGGTTGAAAAAATCGCTGAGGAAACTGCACTCGCTCACATAATCCAACTGGTTGAAGAGGCCCAAGAGAAAAAAGCCCCGATACAGAACGTTGCGGACAGGTTTACTACTTATTTCTTGCCAATCATGGCTGTTTTGGCATCTTCAGTCTTCGCCGTCAGCTATTTCACACTCGGTTTTGACGTGGCGCTCGCCAGAACAGTGACTGTTCTGTTGGTGGCATGTCCTTGCGCTCTTTCGATAGCTGTTCCCGTCGCTGTTGCAGGAACTATTGGTAATGCTAGTATGAATGGAATAATAATCAAAGGTGGCACACACATTGAAAAGCTGAAGGATGTTAGACTGGTCGCGTTCGACAAGACTGGCACGCTAACCATCGGCGAACCTAAGGTTGTTGAAATAAAAACCTTCGGTGGTTATTCCGAAACTGACACAATCAAATATGCAGCAATTGCCGAGAAATTCTCTGAACACCCTCTATCCACAGCCATCATCGCTAAGGCAACTGAGATGAGCATGAAAATTCCTGACCCCACAGACTTCAAGACTATTCCAGGACACGGTGTGGATGCACATTATGGAAACAAGCATATCCTGATTGGAAGAAAGATGATGAACACGGAGGGTTCAGAAGAAGCTTATCGATTGATGAGCGAGGTTGAGAGCGAGGGTAAAACAGCTATTCCAGTGGTGTTAGACAAAAATGTTATCGGCATCGTCGTTGTAGCTGACACAGTTAGGGACAATTCTTTGGAAGCTGTCCAACGGCTTAAGCGTATCGGGGTTAAGACTGCCATGATAACTGGCGATAATCAGCGGACTGCCAAATCTATTGCTGAACAGGTTGGCGTTGATGAGTATCGTGCTGAGCTTTTGCCAGAAGACAAAGTCGCTGTCATTGGAGAACTGAAGAAGGACTATGTTGTTGCCATGGTCGGTGACGGCGTGAATGACGCTCCTGCATTGGCCAGTTCGGACGTTGGGTTTGCGATGGGAGCTGCGGGCAGCGATGTAGCAGTTGAGACTGCTGATGTGGCTTTACTTGGGGATGACTTGACTAAGGTTGAGTATGCGATTAGCTTGAGTCGGAAGGCGTTCAACAGGATGAAGGGGAACATAGTTTATGCTTTCTTCTGGAATATAATCGCGTTGAGCTTAGCCGCCTTCGGGATATTGAATCCAGTTCTGGCCGTTGTTCTTGCGGAAGCCGGATGCATATCTGTAGTAATCAATTCAGCACTGTTGTTGCTGAACAAGCCAAAAGCGTTCGCCACGACCTAGATCGCGCACGTCGCACTACTTTTTTTTATTTATGTCCTCATCGCTCACGCCAAAGTTGGGATCCTGGGATTCCAGAAATGTTTTTGCGTTTCTCAAGTATTGGGCTAGCAACAAAGCCTTTTCATTTATTAGAGTCTCAAGGTCTGTTTGTTTCCGTGCTTTATTCGTGGTGTTTCGACTGTTGGCTCAAGAAAGGGATTCGGCTTGTTCGCGCGTATGTTTTCTTTTATTACTTGTCGTACTTCTGAGACCTCCCTTAAATCTTAACCAGATTAAACTCTAAACTACTCAACAAAAAAGAAGGAATTCACCCAACCATAAGTTCAATCTATATATAGGGGAGGGGGTAGGTCTCTCCGAGCAAGCCTCAGCCTTTCAGTTCCTAACTGCTTAAATAAACGTTCCATGTTTAAAAAGGAATGAAATGAAAAAAACAAAAGCACTAGCACTATTATCAGGCGGATTAGACAGCACCCTAGCCATAAAACTACTCCTCGAACAAGGCATACAAGTCGAAGCCATAAACTTCATCACCCCATTCTGCCTCTGCAAAAAAGGCGGATGCGGAGCACACACAGCCGCAGAAAAACTCGACATCTCACTAAAAACCATCCCCGTCGGAGAAGACTACCTAAAAATCATCCGAAACCCCAAACACGGCTACGGCAAAAACATGAACCCCTGCATCGATTGCCGCATCTTCATGCTAAAAAGAGCCAAACAACACGCCAAACAAACTCAAGCAGCGTTCCTCGTCACAGGCGAAGTCCTCGACCAAAGACCCATGTCCCAACACATGAAAGCACTCAGAACCATAGAAGAAGAAGCAGGACTAAAAGGCAAAATCCTAAGACCCTTATCCGCCAAACTACTACCACAAACCACAATAGAAAAGAAACAACTCGTAAACAGACAAAAACTTCTAAACATCCACGGCAGGGCAAGAAAAAACCAAATGCAACTCGCCAAACAATACAACATAACCGACTACCCATGCCCAGCCGGAGGCTGCCTACTCACATACAAAGAATACGCCAACAAACTAAGAGACCTATTCAACCACAAAAAACACGTTTCAACAAAAGATGTAAACCAACTGAAACTAGGCAGACACTTCCGATATGAAGAAAACAAGATAATCGTCGGAAGAAACCAAACAGAAAACGAAGCGCTACTTAGAACAAAATCATCAAGCGACTACTACTTCGAAGTCCCAGACTGCGGAAGCCCAATCACACTGCTACAAGGACCAAAAACAAAAAAAGCCACCCAAAAAGCCGCCCAACTAACCGCCTACTACTCCGACCAAAAAACCAAAAAAACAACCGTAACCTACGGCGAACAAACCCTAAACAAAACCACAACCATCACCACACCAACACCAGAAGAAGTTGACAAACTCAGAATAACATAACTTTTTAGGAAAAGAAACCCATAGCATCATCCCGTTATGTCGTCCGCCGACATCGCCGTCCAAGTCTTCCGCACCCTAGAAAACGAAGACCTCAGAGTATTACAAGTCATAGAAACAGCCATGAGCATGCACCAATTCGTCTCAAAAGAACAAATCGCAAAATTCTCCAAACTAAACCTCACACGAGACACTGACTTCAGACTAAACCGCCTATACAAACTAGGCCTAATCTACAGAATGCGCGGCGCATACGTCGGCTACACACTAAACTACGCAGGCTACGACTCCCTAGCCATAAACGCACTAGTAAAAGCAGGCATCCTAGAAGCCTTCGGCAAATCCCTAGGTGTCGGCAAAGAAGCAGATGTCTTTGACGCACTAAACCCAAAAGGCGAACGCATAGCCGTAAAATTCCAAAGACTAGGCCGAATCAGCTTCCGCCAAACAAAACGAAAAAGAGCCTACACCCAAGAATACGCAAGCTGGCTCTTCCAATCACGCCTCGCAGCCGAAAAAGAATACCAAGCACTACAACACGTTTATCCATACGGCATAGCCGTCCCAGAACCAATAAGCCAAAACCGCCACGTACTAGTAATGGGAATGATCGAAGGCGAAGAACTCGCAAGATGGAGCAAAATCCCAAACCCCAAAAGAGTGCTGAAAGAAATACTGCGCAACGTCAAAAAAGCCTACCAAAAAGCCCGCGTCATCCACGGCGACCTAAGCGAGTACAACATCATACTAAAACCAGACAAGCACATCCTCATCATCGACTGGCCACAATACGTAACAACAGAACACCCAAACGCACAGGAACTACTCACCCGAGACGTACAAAACATCCTAAACTACTTCAAACGCAAACACATGCTAAAACCAAACCTAAAAGAAACAATGGAATACGTGACCCGCGCTAGAAAAACAGTTAACGTCTAAGCTTAAGCGTTACCCAATGCAATGTAAAGAATGTTGTTCCCGCGCAACAAAACGTTGCCATAATTAGTCAGCAGTTGCTCTTCCTTGCATTCAGTCGCTCCTTCCAAAAGAATGTTCATGTGGCCATCACACTTTATCATCTTACCCTTGTACTCGCATCCATTCTTAAGCATGACAGAAATGTTAGCGTTCAACTGCTTAATCAACACGTTCAAAGGTTTCTTACTAGGCTCCATACAAGCACCTTAATTCAAAGCTTTCAATTACTCATACCCAAGAATCCCTCAAATATAAAAGGTTTATGAACACTACCATCAAAACAAATATGCCAACAGCCTTCTCTAAGAGAAAAAACATCCGTTAACATCACAGCTTCTTCAGTATCGACAAAGCCGCAATCACCAGAAACGCCACCCCAGTCAACCACGGATCCTGCGTAAAATACCAAACCACAAAGGCAACAACCGCAGCAGGAATAAGAATCAAAACCAAACGAATAATGAAGATAATCACCAGTCCTAGTATTATCAAACCAATAAGCCCCATTAAGCCATAGCCAAGCAGACTCGTAGAAGCATCACCAATCACTCTTTTTCATCAAAGTTGCTATTAACAGTTTTGCACAACAAATAATAGCACTCTGTACGTAAATCTGAAAGAGAGGAATTAAGCATGAAATACGAAATAAAATACAAACCATCTTACTCGATGCTCGTAGTCACACTAGACCAGAACGAGAAAATCGTGGCTGAAGCAGGCGCCATGACCTACATGGACCCAACCATCGAAGTCCACACGCGAAAAAGAGAAAAAAGCCTCCTAGGCAGCCTAGGCTTAGCCATCATCGGCGGACAATCCTTCTGGGTAAACGAGTACACTGCCACCCAGGGACAGGCAGAAGCCGCGTTTGTAGCGGCGCCCGTGGGAGACATAGAAATGCTGGAAATCAAGCCGAATCAGGGCTACGTGATACAGAAAGCCGCCTACATAGCCTCAACAGAAAACATAAACTTGGACATCAAATGGGAAGGCTTCACCAAAGGCTTGTTCGGACAAGGACTCTTCATGATCAAAGTCACCGGCGACGGCAACCTTTTCATAAACACGTTCGGCGCCATAGACAAACACACTCTGCAAGCAGGCCAAACCATGATAGTCGACAACTTCCACCTCGTAGCCTTCAGCAACACTTGCAACTATAAAGTCACTAAATTCGGTGGGCTGAAAGAAACCATACTTGGCGGCGAAGGACTAGTAACCCAGATCACAGGGCCAGGAGACATTTACATACAGACGAAGAACTTGAACGAATTCGTGGGGTGGCTTTGGACGCTGATCGAGCCGAGAGTCAGGTCAAGAGCCCGCTAAAACCCTCCGATTTTTCTTTCTTAATCGGAATTCCAGAAATCATCGAGCATACACTGTGGTCTGCCTAACACAATTTTTAAGCAACAAGCTACATGTTTAGAAAACGATGAATAATGAAGATAGCCATCGTGGATCACGTCTACTTAGAAGAAAAACACGTCAAGAAACTCCAATCATTGGGTGATCTCAAAATTTTCGAAAACCCCCCTAAAACTGTTGAGGAGCTGAAAGAAAGAACA
>DATKKK010000101.1:0-17560 GCA_035542975.1 Bathyarchaeia archaeon
TCTACTCAGGAAGAGGCGCATTGGAAGCGTTAGGCTCAAACGTAAAAGTCCTGCCAGGCGACGTAGCCTTCAGATGCAACTTCGCAACCACCAACCAAAACCAAACAGTCATGGACCGCCGAGCAGGCAGAATCGAGAACAAAGACGCCGCAAAACTCGCCGAAAGCCTCAGCAAAATCAAACTAAAAACCGCAAACGCCAGATTCCTCTTCAAGAACACCATCCAACACCGCGCCGTCCTAGTAATCCGCGGACCTAGGCTGTCAGCAAACGTGAGCGACTCCGACCCAGGCACAGTCGGCGAAAAAGTCGCAGAAACCAAACCCCTAGACAACAGCTCTGAAGCTAAGCTTACTGCTAGAATAGTTAACACTCTCTTGCACGAATTTCACAAAATCTTAGCAGACCACCCCGTTAATGAAGAGAGAACCAAACGCGGGTTACCGCCTGCAAACGTGATTCTTTGCCGGGGTGCAGGAACTCTTCCAAACGTGAAACCTCTCTCGCAAATCTATGGTATTAAGGCTACTTGTGTGGCTGCCACGCCACTTGTTAGAGGCGTCTGCAAAACCGTCGGCATGAAAGTCGTTGATGTAAAAGGCGCTACAGGAACTCCTCAAACCAACTACCTGGCTAAGGCACGCGCCACCGTTCAAGCATTAAAGAACAGCGACTTCGTGCTCCTGCATATAAAAGCCACTGACGTTGCAAGCCACGACGGCAAAGCCAAACAGAAGGTCGAAGTGATCGAAAAAGTTGACGGCATGCTAGGCTACCTGCTCGACCACGTTGACTTGGATTCGACTTATCTGGCGGTTACCGCCGACCACACCACTTCCTCAGCCACTGGAAACCATGAAGGCGACCCTGTCCCGATAGCCATCACCGGACCATACGTTCGACGCGACTCTGTAAACGAGTATGGTGAACGGTCTTGCGCTGAAGGCGGGCTCAACAGGATAAAAGGTGTGGATTTAATGCCTGTTCTGATGAATTTGCTCGGTAAAACGGGCAAGTTTGGAGCTTAAAAGGCATGAGCGGCAGTTCAAGTTCTGCTGCCGAGGTCTCTCATGGCAGACTATTTATTCTCTCATTGGTTATTGCTTCGTTCGCCATCAACACTGCGGGAATTTTGGTAACACTCATGCTAAAGGACATAGGGCTCACGTTTGGATATCCAGTAGGCGTCATGGGACAGATCAGTACAGCTTCTTCTGTCGTCGCGGTCGTGTTTGCCCTGATAATGGGTTTCTTAAGCGTGCGGTTCAGACACAAATCATTGCTACTCGTGGGTATATTATCTCTCAACGTGTCGGCTTTAGGTTGTGCCTTAGCTCCGGATTTCAATTCGATGCTTGTGTCATACGCTTTAAGCGGAGTTGCTCTAGCCATGGTTTCGCCGATGGTGTATGTTATGATAGGTGAGTATCTGCCGCTGGAGAAAAGAGCGGGCGCGATCAGTGGAGTCGTTGCTACTGGTTCTTTTGCATTTTTCATCGGAGCCCCGGTCATCGCGCTGATAGCAGGTTATTGGGGTTGGCGTGCAGTTCTTCCTTTGTTCGTGATACCTGTTGCGCTTGCAGGTCTCTTGACGGCTTTTCTGGGCGCGCCATCAAAATCGGTTAACACTCAACATCCAACAGGTCGAGAAACTTATGTTGAAAGCTTTAAGGTGGTCTTGTCGAACAGGTCTGCCACTGCTTGTTTGGCTGGCGATGTTCTCCGCTCGGCACAGTTTGCAGCGATCTTGTATTATTCAATATCGTTTTTCAGAGACGATAAGGGATTCGCAGTATCGATAGAGTTTGCAACGGTCATACTCCTAATAGCCGCTTTAGCCTACACTCTAGGCAGTTTGGCAAGCGGTTGGCTCGTGAACAGGTTTGGTAGAAAAAGTTCAACGATTCTCACTGCCCTATTGGCAGGCGTTTTCACGATCTCATACGCCTACACCCCTAACTTCTGGCTATCTTTCGCGTTAGTCTTCATTGCAAGCTGGTTTTCTGGGATGGTGACTTCCGCAGCAAACACTCTGGCTCTCGAACAGATTCCAACGTTCCGCGGCACAATGATGTCGATCGATTCAGCAGCCGCCAATTCGGGTTCAGCGCTTGGCGCTGCTGTAGGAGGGCTTGCGCTTCTCTCATTAGGTTATGAGGGCTTGAGTTTGGTTCTTGGAATGATGGGCATTATCGCAGCTATAATCTACTATTTGCTAACAACCGATCCATGCAAAAGATGATCAAGCCCATGTGCAACGTCGAAACAAACAGAGTCATCATATTCCTTCGTGCGATATGTTGAATAAGCTGAACGAGAGCGGTTCTAGTCGCAGGAAACACAATTGAACTCAAATGACGCTTCAAGATACAAGAAACAAACCATAGTATTCGACGAATCAGGTCTAGAAGCATCGCTTAACTACCTGCGGAACAGGTCTGACGAAAACCTCAAAAAACTGCTCTCTGCATCTGGAAACAAGCTCGCATACGATCATAATTCTTGGTCCTCCTTCTCCTCTAAAGCGACCATCGAAGAGTTTTGGTCTGCTCAACTGTCCAAATTCACATGGAGTCCAGAGCTGGAGCGAAGCATAGTCGCTGTTAAAACATACTTGCTTAGACAGGAGAAAACGAAATGGTTGAATGAGGTGCTTGGATATCTTCCCGAAGGGCATGTCTTCAACACAGTGGTTTATCTCAATATGGGCTATGACGACATAGTCTTTGGCGAAAACGTCGCTCTAAACCTGAACTCTCAAAAATTCTTTTTGGACAACCGTGAATCGGTTTATTATTTGATCCATGAGCTTGCTCACGCTGGCTACGTAAGATATCATCCTCTACCTGACCTCTCGAACATAAGAACCAGCAAAGAACTGCTTAGCATCGTCAAATATCTGACTCACCTTGAAGGGATGGGCGTCATAAGCGCCCTGAAGCTTAGGCTCTCTGAAGGCGGGCTTAATGACAACGATTACAAAGTACTACTGAACGAAACAGAGAGGATAAGGAGAGTCAACCGTTACTTCAAAATAATTAATAGTATTGAAAGAAGTCTGGATGAAAAAGTGGGCAAAAACGGCTTTCAAATACCTGAAGAAATGAGCGGAAGAGAAACTCGACTCTGGTACATCACGGGCTGTCATATGGCTCAGGAAATCGAGAAACACCACGGCGTAGAAACTCTGAGAAGGCTCGTGGAACGGGGAAGCGAAGCCTTCTTCGACGCATACTTAGAGCTTACAAATCGTTAGAGTCTCTCACTGAACGTTTACGAGTCGCCATTCTCGGTAATCCGTAACCACCTTAACGTAACCTCTAAGCATGCCATCCACTTCCGCATTGCCTGTATCCACTCTTAGAACGTTTCCTTCGATGCTCTGAAGTTTGCTCTTGGTGGCGGCAACAACTATGTGTTCCTTGCCTGCACGCTTGATTATTTCGGGACTTATCTGTTGATTTCCTCTTCCCAGGAGGATTCCTTGATGCCCTATCGGCGAAAGAACGATCCAAGTGTTCCCCCAATCTTCAACAATGTTCAAGATTCTCTTCTCGTCCACGTCAAGCAGTACCTTGCCTTTTCTGTAAACGTCTACGCCTAACACGGTTTTCTTTACACCCAACTGTTCAGCAACGCATTCAACAGTGGTTCCAGGACCAAGAATAAGCGTTGCATCAAATTGCATTTCTTCGATTATGAATCGTGCAATCGCCCTTTGGTTATCCTTTTCGTCGACTGTCTCTGGGCTTACTTGCTTGCTGCCTTGAACGTGCATCGGTATGAAGGGGGTTTTGAGAAAACCATAGAGCTTCACTGCAAAGGTGTCGCTTCGGATAGCCGTTTCATCCGCATCCATAACTTCGAACTCTGCAACCTCAGCTTTTTTCTGAGCGAAAGCCAAAATAACATCCACTGCATCGGCTACACTGATTGCAAAGACACCGCTGTACATTTTCACTCCTGACGGAACACCTATAACAGGCAGTGTATCCGAGCCTTGTATTGCGTCAAAAACATCTTTGGCTGTGCCGTCTCCGCCTACAAAAACAATCAAATCAACTTTTGCTGCCCTTAGAAGCTTCACAGCAATCTTCGTGTCTTCAGCCGTTGTTTCTCGTCTGATTCGCATGGATAAAACCTGAGCTGAGAAGCCCGCAGCCTTTGCTTCTTCTTCTCCCATGATTTCTGGGCATGTTAAAACCTCGATGTTCACTGTTGCCATGTTATCTTTCAGTTTTTGCAGGAATTCCGTGGCTTTTTTTGGTGCTACGGGTTTGGCTCCTCGTCTTATGGCTTCTTTTAGGATGTAGTCTGTTCCTTTCAGGCCTACTTTGCCGCCCATGCCTGCTATGGGGTTGACGATGAAGCCCATCTTCATGTTTTCATCTGGAGACAAATTCGGATCATGTTAGCTATATACTATTCTTTCAAGTTTGTTTATGCAAAGTGCAGTTAGGTTTTTCAAGTTGCTTCTTTATCCAACTTTCCAACCCTAGCTTTTTCATCTCGTTAAGAGTTTCGATGCGTTTCGGAAACTTTTCAAGCGTACCGCATGGAAATTGACCACATTCGTAACAGAAACGAACCTTCTTGTCAACGCAACATTTTCGAATCGGGCATTCTCCCCAACCTCCACTGCCCTTGCAAGCTCCAACACAGGGAGACATCTCGTTATACAACCATTCAAGTCCTTTGGCAAAATTCTCGAAATCAAAAGCCTTAGTGCTATCAGCGAATAGCTTGAGTTCGCCATGTCTCTTCACGATATCCAGCAGTTGCCCAGCTGAGTCTCTGATTTTTCCAGTAAAATAGTCGCATGACCTGCAATAAATGCCGCAGTAGGCAACAAGCTCGCTTTCTTTCACATAATCAGCCATTCGCCGCACTCTCTCAAGTGCTTACAGTGTTAACAATCCTAATAAAATTTGGTTCAGTTCTACTAACTAATTCAACCTATAAATAGGGGGAGGTAGGTAGCCCTAGAGCAAGGTCTCTTACGTTTTTTCGGTTTAGTTTTTCTCTGAGAGTATGCAAATGCGCGGTTTTCCTCCTAAATTCTTATATTTCAAACCTTTCCACACCGTTCCTACAACAACGAGGCTATCCTAATGACAGGAAAAACGATGAAAAAAATATTGGTCACAGGAGCCACAGGTCAAATCGGCTCCGAATTAACCGTAGCACTGCGAAAGAAGTATGGTCGTGACAACGTTATCGCGGTCGGACATAAAAAACAGCCCAGCGAAGCGTTGCTCAAATCTGGTCCATTCGAGTTTGTTGACTTGGCAGACAAGAAAAACGCTGAAAAAATCGTGGAAAAACACGGCGTTGACACAATCTATCATCTGGCGGCTGTGCTCTCAGCCACTGGCGAGCAGAACCCGCAGCTTGCTTGGGACGTAAACATGGGCAGCTTATACAACATTCTTGAAATCGCACGCGAACACCAACTGACCCGAGTCTTCTGGCCAAGCTCAATCGCCGTCTTCGGACCCACAGCACCTCGAAAAAACACGCCGCAAGAAACCATCCTGCTTCCCAAAACGATGTATGGCGTTTCAAAAGTGGCAGGCGAATTACTATGCAACTACTACTTCATCCGTTTTGGCTTAGACGTTCGAGGCGTCCGTTATCCAGGAATCATAAGCAGCGAAACTCTTCCGAGTGGAGGCACGACAGATTACGCTGTGGCGATTTTTTATGAAGCCATAAAACATAAGCGGTACACTTGTTTTGTGAGAGAGGACACGGTTTTACCGATGATGCACATGCCTGACTGCATAAAATCAACGATGGACTTGATGGAAGCAGACCCTGCAAAAGTCAAGCGCCATGACAGTTACAACGTGGCTGGAATGAGCTTCTCAGCTGGCGAGCTAGCGGCTGAAATCAAAAAGTATATTCCCGACTTTAAATGCGAATACAAGCCTGACTTCAGACAAGCTATTGCTGATTCGTGGCCAATGTCAATAGACGACAGCGTAGCCCGCAAAGATTGGGGTTGGAAGCCTGACTTTAATTTAGCTGCCATGACGAAGGACATGATGGAGAAACTGACAAAGAAACTTGCCTAGACAGCTGGAAAGAGTTAATAGAATGACTGAGAAGATAGGCAAAAAAGAGGTATGAGAAACATGCGTAATCCAACAGCATTCTTACGCGAAGAATATGAAGAATTAGTCAAAAGCGAACTTGACTGGAAACTCAGAATCTTGCAGGGTCCAAGCACGCCATGGTGCAACGTAGACGGAAAAAAAGTCTTGATGTTCTGCTCCAACAACTATCTAGGCTTAAGCAATCATCCACGATTGAAAGAAGCCGCCATAAAAGCCGTTCAAACCCACGGCGCAGGTTCAGGCTCCGTTCGCCCCATCGCTGGAACCATGGACATACACATGGAACTTGAAAAACGTTTGGCAAGGTTCAAGAATGCAGACGCCTCACTTGTTTACCAAACGGGCTTCGCAGCCAACGCAGGACTGATTCCGCAACTAGCTGGCAAGGAAGACCTGATAATAAGCGATGAGCTCAACCACGGTAGCATAATCGACGGCGTCAGGTTATCACACGCAGAAAGAGCCGTCTACAAGCATTCAGACGTACAAGACTTGCATCGCGTTCTTGAAGAGGCAGAGAAGCATTCGCCACTGTACAGACGCATCTTGATAATCACTGACGGCGTTTTCTCTATGGACGGAGACATCGCACCTTTAGACGGCGTAGCCAAAGCCAGTGCAGAACATGGCGCCATGGTTTACGTGGACGACGCTCACGGCGAAGGTGTTTTAGGCGAAGGTGGAAGAGGAATTGTTTCGCATTTCAAGCTTAGCCGCGACAAGGTTCAGGTGGAGATGGGTACTTTTTCAAAGGCTTTCGGAGTGGTAGGCGGACACGTTTCAGGTTCCAGAGATTTAGTCAACTTTGCTTACAATAAATCGCGAACGTGGCTTCTTAGCGGGTCACATCCGCCTGCAGTAGCCGCAGCCTGCTTGGCGGCTGTCGACGTTCTAGAAAGTGAACCGCAACATGTGCGAACTCTGTGGGAACACACGCGGTACTTCAAGAAAGCCATGAAAGATTTGGGCTTCAACATCGGCAGGAGCGAAACTCCAATTACGCCCGTCATCGTGGGCGAAAGCAGCGTTGCGAAGAAACTGAGCGCAAGGCTTTTCGATGAAGGCGTGTTTGCACTGCCAATCGTGTTTCCGATGGTTGCGCGAGATAAAGCTCGAATCAGAACCATCATGAACGCCGCGCTAAAGCGTGAAGACCTTGACTTTGCTATCGACGCTTTCGAGAAAATAGGAAAAGAACTTCAAATAATCTAAATCTCTTTTTCCAATTTTCTTTTTATTGTAAAGTGTCAGTATCCAAAAAAGGGTTTGAGGTTGGTTCGATAAAAGAATAATTATGTGTATATTGAAGTTGTGCTTTTTTAGGTCATTTGTCTTCCAGAGATTTTGTCAAGTGCCCTGAAGGCTTGTTCCTTTTGCCCTTCCGCGTCCACGATCTCTTTATGCAGTTTTTTTAGATCCATCGGGCAGTTCTTCGAGACTTGTTTTATGAACTTCCGAAGCTCTTCAGCGTTAGTGTGGCAGCTTAGTGTCAGTTCTTCAATGACTTTCTTCGAAGTGGCTGCGTCGCCATAGCAGCTTTCACTGAGCTCTTCAAGTGCAAACTTTAAGGTTTTCTCGTCCACACCGCAATTGGCGCTTAATTCTTTTGCCCATTTCTCTTTTTCTTCCAAACCTTTTTCCACTCCTTGCAAAGATATACTGAGTACGATAACTATGTTATTTAAGCATTAGCTTCTGTATTAAGCTGTTACGCTCGCAGTTTTTTCAAAGCCTCATCAACATCTTGCATTCCAAGCTTTCTCAACTCTTTGGTTGTTGGTATGCCGTTTTTGTCCCATCCAGCCGCTCGGTAATACTTCTTCACTTCTTTCTCAACATCTTCTTTGTTCGTGCTCTTTCCCTTGTATGGTCCAGATGGTAAGGGTTCATAAAATCTAAGTGGGTTAGCATCATCAACTCTAGGTCTCCACCTTAAGTCAGGACCGCCTAGGAGCAGCATGGCTCTTTGTAATTGCAGCGTTTTTATGGCTTTTTTGTTACACCATTCCTTCTGTGTCAATTTTAACCCTGTAACTGCTTTATAGAATTCAAACCTAAAGTTGTGACGTAAGCCGAAACTGTTAAAGTTGCAGTAGACTCCTGAATCGTTGAAAATTTCCATCAACTCGCTTCCGCCGCCATCAAAAGGCAAGCTAGCTGTTGAAGTGTGGTCTCCGCCTTGAACTGAACACACGTAAGCAATAATGCTCGGATAGTCTTTTCCACTGCGGATTCCATGTGCGCCAATGCTTATGCCCTTAGCTTGTACAGTATAGGGCAACACGTTCGTTTTCTTCATCTCTCCAATCTTCAAAGCAGCGCGATACGTTCCTTCCGCGAGCAAGTCGCCTATGCCTTCTCTGAAAGCAATCCTCCTAGCCAGAGCCGCAAAGCCTTCAGCGTCACCCCATCTTAACTCAACGCCGTCCAAATCAGCCTTAGTCAATATTCCTCTCTGAAACAACTCTGCTGCAAAACCAAGAACATTCCCCGTCTGTATACCGCACAAGCCCAAATCGTCGATGACTGAGGCTAAGAACACGTTTTCTTCTGGAGTAAAAATTCCCAAGTTAGGACCTAAATAAGCTTGCAGTTCATAGTCAGGGTTGTCGGTTATGGCTCCCTTAAACTTGCCAGTTTTAACAACCGCGACTTTTAGACAGTTAGTCGGGCAGCCAAAATCACTCCAGCACTGCTTAACCCAAACCCTATCCTCAAACTGGTCTACACCAAAACTTCTTTCGTCGTGCCACTCATCCTGCCAGTTTCGAACAGGCTCTGAGCTTGTCTTAGCGCCAACCTCGTAGCCAGCGCTTCCAGTTCCCCAGCGTCTCCACAGCACATTCTCATATGCATTGTCACAAATCTCCTGTATCAGCCTCTCCACTTTTCTAATGTCGGCTACCGCGGGTAATGGTCCACTGCCCTTAACGGCAACAGCCTTCAGTCCTTTAGAACCCATGACGGCACCGTATCCACCGTAGCCAGCCGCATGTGTCCATTTTGCAGCAACCACCGCCGTTCTAACCTTGTTCTCTCCAGCAGGTCCGATGTAAACCATGGCAGGCTCTTTCCATTCGCCATACTGTGGATAACGCTTCCTCAAAAGCTCTCGACATTCTCGTGTGAGCATCGTCATCGTCTTCTTTGCATCCTTGCCCCACACGTGACTTGCATCTCTAAGCTCAACATCTGAATCCTTGATAAACAAGTAAACAGGCTTCTCAGACCTGCCCATCACGATTATGCCATCGTAGCCTGCACATCGCAACTCAACGCCAAACTCTCCGCCCACGGTTGAGCCTACAACCCCGTTGCTCTGAGGTGACTTTCCAGACACGCAAATCCTTCCGCCTGGGAAAAACCCTGTAAGCGGACCAGTTAAGAATAGCAGCACGTTTTCTGGTCCAAGCGGGTCCACGGTTCCCCATCTGTTGCCTAAACGGTCCCAAAGAATTTTTGTAGCTAATCCTCTGCCGCCCACATAATCTCTCAAAACCTCATCGTCAAACCTTACTTCCTTGATTTTTCCCGTTGAAAGGTTGACTTCCAGAAATTTTCCTGCATAACCCAAGATCAAACAAATTCCTCTCCCTTCTCACCGTAAAACTTGGCACACAAATCCCGTGTTATCTCCTCTGGCTTGCGAGCATAAAGCTTGTAGGACATGTCCCTTCTAGGAATTTTTCGGAGCACGTTCCACTCACCTTCACGACAGACTTTTACACATTGAGGATTGCCATTGCAAAGGTCACAAATTACAACATGCTTTTCAGTTGGATGCATATGCGGAATTCTGCCAGGACAAACCGTTATACATTTTCCACAAGCCGTGCAAGTATCGGCGTTCACCAGAACCGCCCCTGTCTTGTCCCTTATTGAAAGCGCGTTAACTGGACATGCCTTCACGCATGGATAGTCTTCGCATTGCGCGCAAAAGTGAGGAAATTCCACGCCTGGAACGAGCATGAAAACTCTGATTCTCGAAGCTTCTGGCCATATGCGTCTTTCATGGTGGAGCGAGCATGCGATCTCGCATTTCCGGCATCCACTGCATTTTGTGAATTCTCTCGCTATCCAAATAGGCTCTTTTTTCTTTGGCATTCATTAAGCCCTCAAAACATTGTAAATTTTCCTAAGGTTTTCTTGAATTTAAACGTGCTGTTCATCATGGCAATATCTTTAAGCATTGTTTGACAGACTGAGTTAGGACGAGCAAGAATGGTTGCAGGTTGGAACAACTGAATTGGCATTATTGTATGAGCTTCTAGGCGTTCTAATGACTTCTTTCATGTTAAACCTCATACCTTTTGCCGGTCCATCAAACCTTTTGATAGCTTCCAACGCAGCCATACTTGTTGACTCTGACCCGTTCACTCTAGGGTTTCTCGTAGCTTTGGGTTCAGCCACCGCTAAATTCATCCATTACATAGTCACTTTCTTCATCGGCAAGCATGTAAGCAAAGAACGTAGAGAGCATCTTGACACTGTTGGATTAAGGTTTGGGCGTTGGAGTGCCTTGGTGCTCTTTGTTGTGGCTGCCACTCCGCTGCCTGATGAGCCTATCATAATTCCCTTGGGGCTTTTGAAATACAATCCAGCGAAATTTTTCTCAGTATACTTCTTTGGAAAGCTATCAATAACTATAATTGGAGCTTATTTAGGGCAGGTCGGTGAGGGTTTCTTTACTTCCTTCGTAAGCCAAGAGGTCTTTATAGCAATCTCTATTGTCCTCACCGTAATCTTCACCGTAGTCTTGTTGAAAGTCGATTTAGTTAAGTTGTCGAAGAGGGTTCTGAAAAGAACTTAAGAAGCTGCTTTGTACAGGGTTTTTGCAAAAACTAATATTATATACGCTACCATGTGAGACTTTATTGATCTCGTCTTACGGGAGGAATGTAAACATTGAGAGTTATTGCTGACCTGCATATTCACAGTCGTTACAGTCGCGCCACTAGCGAGAAGATGTGCCCTGAAGAGATCGCTCGCTTCGCAAAGATAAAAGGCTTGAACCTTGTCGGCACAGGAGACTTCACGCATCCTAAGTGGCTTAAAGAACTGCAGGAAAACCTTATCAGAGAAGAAAACACGTCCCTATACAAACTCAGAAGCCACGACTTACCAGTGAGTTTCATGATGACGACTGAAGTATGTACTATTTTCTCTTTTCAAAACGAGTCGAAAAAAGTTCATCATGTCATACTCACGCCTAGCGTAGAAACGGCAGCCCAAGTCAACGATAGGTTGTCAAAATACGGTGATTTGACATCTGATGGAAGACCAACGTTGAACATGGACGCGCCCAGCTTAGTCGAAGAAGTCATGGAAGTTTCAAGCGAAAACATGGTTTTTCCCGCACATGCTTGGACGCCGTGGTTCAGCATTTTCGGGGCGTTCAGCGGTTTCAACAGCGTTGAGGAATGCTATCAAGACATGACTAAGCATATTCACGCTTTGGAAACTGGTTTATCGTCAGATCCGCCTATGAACTGGCGTTTAAGCAAGCTTGACAGTTACACGTTGGTCTCGAACAGTGACAGCCACAGTTTTTGGCCTTGGCGAATTGGAAGAGAAGCTAACGTCTTCGAGCTGGAGCAACTGAGCTATCATGAAGTTGTAGATGCGGTACGCTGCAAGGATTGGAAGCGGTTCAAATTTACGATTGAAACTGATCCTGCATACGGGAAATATCATTGGACTGGACACAGAAACTGTCATGTGTCTCTTTCCTCACAAGAGGCAATAAAATTGGGTAATGTTTGTCCTGTTTGCCGAAGAAAGCTTACTAAGGGAGTTGAGCAGCGTGTTGAGGAATTGGCTGACCGTCCGGTTTATTTTGAGCCTGAGAATGCTATACGGTTTAAGCGTCTGCTTCCGCTTTCTGAGATTATCGCGACTGTTTTGGGTAGTGATTCTCCGTCTACTCAAAAAGTGTGGGGAATTTACAATTCGCTCGTTGAACGGTTTGGTAACGAGTACAATGTGCTTATCGACGCTCCGTTGGATGTGTTGAGCGCTGTGGCAGACAGAGAGGTTGCTGAGGCAGTCGTCAAGGTTAGGGAGGGAAAGGTTAAGGTTATTCCTGGGTATGACGGTGTTTATGGACGGCTTAATTTGTCTGAGGAAGGTTCAGCAGTAAAGGATGTAAAGGATGTTTATGGAAGAGTTCGACAACTGAATCTTACGGATTTTATGGGTTGATGGGGTTTTACGTGGTTTTTGGTGTAGTTGTGTACGGCAAATCTACGACAAGCCTTATTAAGTCGTAATAGATACGATATTGTACGTGCTGGAGAGAACAACAATGGAACCTCTAACTCAACAAACCAAAAACGACGACAGAATCGCAAGAATCATAGACCGAGTGCTTAAACAAGTATTCGGCGAAACCGCCACACTGCTAATCTACAAACACTTAGAACACAACTACTCCCTCAAACAGGACGAAATAGCTGAAAAAATAGACATCTTCGCCCGAGGACTCGAAGATTTCCTAACATCAGGAGCTTTCGTTGTTGAACAAAAAATTCTGGAAGACATATACTCCAGCTGCGGATTGCTCCGCAGAATCGAACTTGAGAGAAACCAAGAAGAACACGACTTCGTTGCTCAAATAAAATCACTTACTCAAAGAGCATAATTTCCACACTAACAACCTGTTTTATTCTCCTCTTGTTTTTTGCTTGAATTTTGTCCTGGGCAAACTGTACTAAATTGAAAACCATAATGATTTTATAAAGCCCTTTCACTAGATTTACCTTCCAAAACCTGTCGCAAAAGAGGGCAATGCTTTGAAGGATATTTTAGGCAGAATTGTGAATGTGGCGGTTCAGAAATTTGAAGCCGAGTATGCCGAAGTGCGGGCACAAAAACTGTTCAAAACAATGCTTACACTTAAAGAGGATAATGTTGAAGCTGCCAAACAGGGAATCGAGAACGGCGTTGCTTTGCGGGTTCTAGTGAATGGCGCGTGGGGTTTTGCCTCTGTCGGAACACTAGACCCTGAAACCTTAACAGATGCCGTCTCCGACGCATGCAGGATGGCCAAAACTGCGAGTTTGCGGCTTAAAGCACCGATAAAACTAGTTAAAACCAAAGCCGTTGAGGACAGGGTGGTTTTGAAACCGCGGAAAAACCCTTCATCAATTCCGATAGAAGACAAACTGAAAACAACTTTGTCTCTGAACAAAAGAGTCTTAGAATACGACCGTCGCGTGAAAAGTTGCACAACAGATTATCTTGATTTGACTGGAATAAACTACTTCATGAATAACACGGGCACGTACATTGAGCAGGATAGGCTGTACGTTTGGTCAAGAATAATGGCAACTGCAACCGAAGCAGAAGTTTTCACCGTAAGCCGAGAGGAAATTGGTTCAACATCAGGCTACGAAGTTTTTGATGTTGAAACTCCAGAAATCGTCGGTGAAAGAGTTGCAAAGCGTGCGATTGAACAGTTGAAAGCTAAACCCTCCAAAGGCGGAACGTTTCCAGCCGTTCTAGGACCAAGTATGGTCGGGGTTTTTGTGCACGAGGCTTTCGGGCATTTGGCTGAGGCAGACTTAACCTTAGCGGGTTCTGTTTTAATGGGCAAACTTGGAAAGAAAATTGCCTCTGACCTTGTTACTTTTTATGATGACGGCACAATAGCGGGTGCTTTCGGTTCTTTTAAGTATGATGATGAAGGGGTTCCAGCGCAGAAAACATTACTCGTAAAAGACGGTATTATGGTAGGGCTTATGCACAACCTCGAAACGGCGCACAAATTCAACGCAAAACCAACAGGGAACGCAAGAGCCGAAGACTTTCGTGTTGACCCCATTATTCGCATGAGAAACACGTTCATGGAGCCAAAAGACCATTCCTTCCAAGAATTAATTGAAGAAGTAAAATTCGGATACTATCTTAAAGCCTTCAGAGGCGGACAGGCGAATCTAGACGGCACTTTTCAAGTAGGCGTTCAGGAAGCTTACGAAATAGTTAAAGGCGAAGTAGGCGACCCCGTTCGCAATGTTTCTATAAGCGGTAACACGCTTGAGACCCTGTTTAAGGTAGATGCAGTTGGAAAAGATTTTGAGCTATGGCCTTGCAGATGTGGAAAGGGTCAAGAGGCTTTCGGCTGCGATGGTGGTCCTCACATCAGAGTGAAGGAGGTTCTTGTCGGTGGGAGTGCTTAAACAAGAAGAAATACAGAGCTTGGCTGAAAAAGCAATTAATACTGCCTTAGGAAAAGGTGCGGGCGAAGCTGAGGCTTTTGTCTATCAAGGTCTTGCTACGAACATCGGTATTGAGCAGGGACAGATTGTTAGAGGTTCAAGAATAATCGATCAGGGGGTAGGAATCAGAATCATAATCAGCAAGGCAATAGGCTTCTCTTACACAAACATGCTGGAAAACAAGGAAGCTATAGATGAAGTAATCGACAGAGCGATAAGTTCTGCCAAAGCAAGCAAGCCTGATGAAGACTGGCGTGGGCTTCCAAGCAAAAAAGCATACACCTCTTTGGAAAACACTTTTGATCCCAGGATCGTTGAACTTCGTTCCGAAGATTTGGTTAAGATTGCTTCCACCATGTTGGATGCGGCTGAAAAAACAGACAAGCGAGTTTTTCCTATAGAAGGAGAAGCAGGCGCATCATACCTTTCTGTGGCGACTGCTAACTCCAACGGCGTTGCGGGGTTTGATCATGGGACAATCGTTGATTGCAGTTTAGCAACCGTGTGTCAAGATAAAAATGAGGTGACTCCCGTGTGTTTCGAGTTTAACACTGAGAGAAGCTACGATATGAACCCTGAATGGGTTGGCAAAGAAGCCGCCAGCTTGGCGCTTTCAGCGCTGCAGCCTAAAAGAATAGAAACAAAGAGCACTCGAGTCATTTTCACTCAGTTTGCATTGCAGCAACTTCTCTATTACACGTTGATTAACGCGGTTAAGGCTGATTACGTGCAGAGAAACCAGTCATCATTCAAAGGAAAAATTGGAGAAAAAGTCGCTTCTGAAACCGTAACCGTATACGATGATGGCTTGCTCAATGGTGGGCTTCATACATGGAAGTTTGATGGCGAAGGGGTTCCTCAGCAAAAAACGTTAATCATGGAAAAAGGGATCTTACGCAATTTTATCTATGATAATTACACTGCTCGAAAAGAAGGAAAGGAAAGCACGGGTAACGCCGCAAGAGCTGGGTACTTGTCAACGCCAAACGTGGAAGCAACAAACTTTCACTTCATGCCTGGAACCAGGTCGCCAGAAGAGTTGATTAGGGAAGTGGATGAAGGCATTATCGTGTATTACTTGCAGGGTGCACATAGCAGTAATCCGGCGAGCGGAGAATTTTCAGTCGTTGCTACTCCTGCTTGGAGGATCGAGAAGGGCAGCGTGACTCATGCCACTAGAGGCTTGATGTTGGCTGGAAATATCTTCACGTTGTTAACGAACGTTTCCGTGTTAGCCAACAACGAAAGGAAGCTTGGGCAGCTAGTCGCGCCTTGGATGCTGGTAGAAAACGTTAAAGTCATAGGAAAATAAATAACCTAGACAGTCATTAAGCATGGAAGAGGCTTGAAATTGGGAGACGGAATAAAGCAGAAGTTACTTAAGTACAACACGTTTCGCAGAATCATCCAGTTATTGTCTCTTATATTCCTAAGCGGGGTTGTCTTCAATCTGGGTGTTTTGCCGCTTTTGTTGCCTGTTTTATGGACGTGGGGGCTTTCGCCAAACACTGCGGGTGACGCTTTTACTGCCATACAGTTGATGCTTGGCGGATGGCAGAATCTCTATTTTGTTTTTCCATGGCTTGCAGTTGCATCATTCTTGCTTATCGGCATACTGATTGGCAAGTCCTTTTGCGGCTGGGTTTGCCCATTTGGCTTCATCCAAGACTTGATTGGGTTTGTCAAACGTAAGAAGATGGAATTTTCGCCTAGGACTCATGACAACGCGCTTTATGTTAAGTACGGAGTTCTAGGAGCTACATTGTTTATCAGTTTGAGTTATGCTGCATCCGAAGCCCTAAAAACTGCTAGTAGTTACAAGAATGCTTTAGGCATCTTTGCAACTGCTCCGTTCACTGCGTTGAGTCCTGCTGAAACATTGTTCGGAATTCTGCCTCGGCTGGTTCGAAATTTCGTGAACGACCTGTTTGCAAAACCAGTATTGGATGTTCTGTCTGGCGTGGGTAATCTGTCGCCGCTTTTCTGGGTTCAGTTTGCACTCTTGGTGTCTGTTCTTGTGTTTGCGGCTCTTTTCTCGCGAGGCTGGTGCAGGTACATGTGTCCGCATGGGGCGATAATGGCGGTTCTGAACAAGTTTAGTTTCATCGGCTTGCGAAGAGAGCCCATTAAGTGCAGTAAGGCTACTTGTCGTCGTTGTGTTGAGGTGTGTCCAATGCGGGTTCCCATCTTGGATTTGCCCTGGGAGAAGTTTAGCCATGAAGAATGCATCTACTGCATGAAATGTGCGGATGCGTGTGAGGATAAAGCCATCAAGTTAACGTATCCTTAAGTACGAAAAAAAGCACGACAATTCTTTCTATGTTAAATTTTGGCAAGTCACCTTTTGAACTGCTGCTCGCATCTAACAATCATGCCTGTGTTTGGGCATAAACCTTCTATCCTTCTGGTTTTGTCGCCTATAACCAAGTCAAAACTCTCAAACTTACTCGGCAAACCTTCGGAATTTAGCAAACTCTTTCCATCTTGAAATTGGTAATGTATATGAGGGAAGAAGCTGTCGCCAGAGGTACCCACTCGACCAATCAGTTCTCCTTTAATCACTTTATCCCCCGCATTAACTTGAACTGACCCTTTCAGTATATGCACTAAAACGCTGAACTCACTGTTGCCATGGTCAATAATGGCATGGTTGCCCAAGTGTTGCTTCATTGATTTCTCAGGTTCTCGTATGTGCGCCTCTACATCAAATAAAGGAGGTTTATTGAACTCGTTGTCTGGTAAATCGTTCGCCACGCTAATGATTTTTCCATCTCCAGGGCACAGAACTGGTTTTCTCCAGCAGAAGAAATCCTCATTACTGTGAGGAGAGTTTTTAAACATTTTCAACTCGTCATCTACAAGAACAAAATCATAAGCAAACCTCGAGTTGTTGCCAGTTATGCCTATCTGCTGGATCAGCGGGTGAGTAGAAGGAAAGTTTCGGCGATGATGAGTTAGCAAGTCATGACCCTCTGTTACTAGGCTTGTTCCAGCAAAAGGAAGAACTAACGTGGTTTTCTGTTTGTAGACTACGGGATACACGGATACTTCAGTTCTCGCTTGACTGCCTTTTTCGTTCATGAACCTAAACTGGTAACAAAGTCTATGAATGGGATATTCAAGTGGAAAATTGGGCAACGGGTTAAAGATTTCCAGCATTTTGCCTGGTTCTATTTTTCTCTCGGGGACGATGAGGATCGGTGGGATAACCCCGAAATTGTTTAG
>DATKKK010000102.1:0-6125 GCA_035542975.1 Bathyarchaeia archaeon
TACTCTTTATTGAGTAACTACTCTTAAATAAGAATTCGGTCAATAACAGTTCGAGATGGAACCATGAACGCAAGAACAATCACGTTCATACTGATGATGGGCGTGCTGGGAAACATGCTATTCGCAATATCCTCCTACGCCATGCCTCTCTCGCTAGGAATAAGCCTCGACCTATCCCTGATAGCCGTCTTCATCGCAGGCTATTATGGCGGTCCTGTTGTTGGCTTCATCTCAGGACTCTTCGTTGGAATATTCCCAGGAATAATTTACGGACCCTTAGGGTTCGGTCAGTGGCTAGGCTTGATTGGTTTGCCGTTTGGCAAGGCTTTGACTGGCTTGACGAGTGGACTCTTGTCAAGAGGGTTGAAGTTGGGGCAAAGACCATATTCATCAGTTCTTGCTGTTCCGTTAACGCTCTTGTCTTACATTCCAGAAGGCATTTTCACCTACGCTTACTTCGAGTTTATGCTGCCCCTCTTCGTCGGCGGCGGAGTGACACTGGCGATTCTTTATTCAATAATGATAAAAGCCTTCAGCGAAGTTACAATAATGGGCTTCTTGATGGCAGCGCTCATAGGAAACCATGGCTTCAACGATTTCATAAGCAGGTTTTTCACGAAACCAAGCATGACTCCAAAGTTTATCGCAAGCAAGTCCGATTAGAAACCTAGCGATTTAGCCAAGATTTCAGGGTTAACCTCTCCAGCCTTGAAGACTTTACCAGTCTTTGTGTTGCAGATAACCAAAGCGGCTGGCGCAAAAAGATTCGGGTCGATCTTGTAGAAGTTGCAGTTTGCTTCTTTGAAGATTTCTATGAATGGTTTCCCATAGTTTTTAGAAGCTTTTGAAGGGGCTTCTTCAACAATCCGTTTCAGTTTTTCCTCATCATCATACTCAACGATGTAGTATGCGGTTCCTCCGTAGAGGATTGCATCGTTTGTTCGTGCCATTGCCTCTGCAAATTTTGGGTGAGTAGGCGGAATGGGGGCACAACCCCAAGCATACATGACTGTATGTGTGTCTAACCCTAGTTTTCTCAGCTTGTGAATGCCAGTTTCAACTATCCTGCCTGAAATCTGTGTGGCGCCTGCCACGCTGCTAGTTGGAGTTAAGATTATCGCCAGATTCTCAAGCGAAACCCCGCAGTCTTCTGCAAAACCCTTGATCAGCTTACTGGGTGGACATGTAGCGGTTTCCAAGACCATGATGGCTTTGTCATACTCATCATTGTATCCAATCTCTTCGTAGATTTTCTTAGGCTTCAAGGCTAGAGCTCTCGCAGGTCCAGAGCCTATCGCAAAGTAATCTCCCTCTTTAATTTGCCAACCAGCATACTGCGAGCCTAAAGTCGCGATTACAGGATGATCCGTGTAAACAAAAATTGTCGGAAGCTCCAGTTTGCCATACTCTTTGCGAGTAATCTTGACTTTTGCACACCCGCCCATGCAGATTTGGGTTGTCAGTCGTCCCGCTTCAAAGCCGCCCTTGGCTTTTACCCCAGCATCCACCAGAGTTGTTCCCTGATCTGTTTTTTCAACTTTTACTCCGTAATATTCGGGGTTTTCAAGCATCATCGCAAAGAGTTGCCATGCAAGACGGTTTACGCTTAAACTTTTTTTCAAGGTTTTTCCCCTCAAAGCAGCTTCTCATATTGGCTAAGATGCGGATTTTTCTCTTTAAAGACATAAAGCTTGCCGTTCCCGTTTTCCGCTAGGTCTCCTAGAAAAACGTAAAATGCGCCGTCAACTGATTCAGTTTCTCCGATTTTGACTTTTTGTTTTATGCTGTCTATCGTGAAAGTCGGCAAAACCGACTCTAAATGTTCTTTTATGATTATTTTGCCGCCAGTCATGCATGCACCAGCTCTTCCTTCACAGCCTCCTTGAACATAGATGGTTCCATCATGCATACGAAAGCCCACGAATTGAGCGGCGTTTCCGAGAATCTTAATGATGCCCTTCTTCATGTGTTCGCCCGCTTCGTTTCCGACGTTTCCATGCACGATTATCTGTCCTCCTTTCATGCCTTCGGTGCTTCCTCGATAAGGCGCGCCCAAGTAGTCGCCTGCGTTTCCGTGAATTCCAATCGTTCCGCCCGTCATCATCGAGCCCGTCCATCCTTCAGCGTTTCCGTGAACGGTTATCGTTCCGCCTTTCATCTTCTCGCCCAAATGTGTGCCCACATCTCCGTTGATTACTAGTTCGCCTTTAGTCATGTTTGCGCCGATTCTTCGAACCTTGCTTACGTTCCCATGAATCGTTATGACAGATTCTTTCTGCGAATCAGTTCTTTCGCATTCGACTTTGAAGAGTTCGGCAAGCCTTTTCTGTTTGTTTCCTTCCCAAACGAGCAGTTGATTTATTTCTTCCCGTGTTTTGCCTTGAAAAACGTCTGGACTTATGCATTCAGCCGTCACTGGGAACGTGAATTCCTTAAGAGGGCGTAAATCTACCATTTTTAGACACTTGCCTTCACGGTTATCGGATGGGAGACTTCAACGTAACTGTCCATTACTGGATAATTGTCATATTCAACCGTCCAGTAATCTCTAAACCTCTTTTTCATGTCATCATCTATCTTTAACGGTTCAGAAACTTCAGGATTAACCCACATAGTGGCTCCAGCAACATGCTTCGACACTTCGCCGTTTTTCACAACAACCTGTCCGTTCTTAACGGTGTAAGCAGCACGTTTGAACGCTCTTCTCAACGTTCTATACTTTCTGGAAGGATCAATTTTCTCAGGGTTCACGTTGTAAACAGCAATGTCTGCATCCGCGTCTACGCCCAAATGACCCTTATTTTCAAGTCCCAACGCTCTTGCTTGCCCTGCTCTTGTCACTATTGCAAGTTCATAGAAGCTTAATTCACGATCTATTGAAGGAAGCAGACTTCGGCTTCTTGCCCGCGGATTAATCCTTTTTAAAGTGGCTTCTCTGGCTTTCTCGCTCATAAGCCAACCAATTATCTTCGGATATGACGTGAATGGACCAGCGTTCGGATGGTCGGTTGTCATGAAAATCTTCCACGGGTCTTTAATCAGCAACGCGAGTTCTAAGCCTATTGACCATTGCGTGGCATGAACGTAGCTTTTGCGTCTGTAACGGAAGGGCACGATTCCCGCGCTTGTTTCAGTTTCCACGTCATGGTTTACCCATTTGTTTCCTGTAAGTCTATAAAGTCCAAACTGGAACGGCCCGTCAGCAGTCATGGTTGTCGTGCTTGCAAACACAACTTGTCCCATGTCCAACGTTGCATGCGAATGGCAGTTAACATAGTTCGCTATTTCCTCAGCGCCTGACTCGAAAGTTCTCCAATCATCACCTTTGAAAGCACTGAACTGACAATGCGTAACGTGAATTACAGGTTTTTTGCCAACAGCTAAATCCCTCACACACTCCATAGTCTCTAAAGAAGTGACGTAGTTTCCTGGTTGTCCAAGGTTGTTCGTGTGAACATGGATCGTGTGCGGCAGGTTAAGAAGCCTGTTCACTTTGCATAATCCTCTGATTATTTCGCGTGGAGTTACACAGAAATTTGGAACTTGATCGTCCAGACTGTGGAGGTTGTGTCCGAAGCCCCAAGCTTCTAACCCGCCTGGGTTCACGATTTTTATGGCGTAACCTTTCGTAGCAGACATGATCCAAGCCACGTGCTTGGCTAGTTCCTCGATGTTTCCTTTACTCAGATACTCTAGTACGAGCCACCAGTCGCCCAGAAGTGGATACGTGGCTTTGTCAACCATGGGAGTGTCGTTCAACTCTTCATGCGTGTGCTTTGCCTCCAGAGGCGGCATCGCAGGGTTCATGACCGTCGTGTAACCCATACGCGAGTAACGATAGCCAGTCGCAAACGTTGAAGGAACAGAATGACCGACTCCAGACCGCGTGACAGCCGTTTTACGCTCAAAATCTCTAAAATGATCTTCAGGTCTCAGCTCACGTCCCACGTTAACTTCTGAACCAGCAATGTGCGAGTGAATGTCCACGCCGCCAGGCATCACAATCATTCCAGAAGCATCAATTTTCTTAGCTTTTTTTTCATCGACTTTCGAGACAATTTTTCCATCTTTGACTGCGATGTCCATTTTTTCGCCGTCTACGCCATTCGCTGGGTCGTACACGAAGCCGTTCTTTATCAGAAGCTCCATACTACCGCGCCTCCGCAGATTCTCGCTTCTTCTTTATTCTTCTCACTTCTGCCAGAATCTTCAGCAGTATTTTTTCGTCTGGGAGTACGCTCTTTGGCGGCTTCACGATTTTCTTAAGCGGAAGAGGCACATGATCCATGCGGTATGCCGTTCCTTCTGCCTCAATCCCAACCAAGGCTGAGGGAAAAACAACATCGGCCATCTGAGCAGTAGCGTTCATGTGCGGGTCCACGACTATCAACGGGTTACTAACTAGATGCTCAACGGCTTTTCTTGGAAGATTAGCAGCAGGGTCAGAGGCTACCACTAAAGCCGCGTCTGATTCTTTGCGCATCAAAATGTCGACAATTGACGTTTCGCCTGGATTATACCTTGGATAACCGAGTGAAAAGTCGACCGCGTATGTGTAACCTGTCTGCCAAGTAAAAACGGTGTCGGCTCCTGAAACGTTGAAGTGCCCTCTCATGGGCATTATCGCAAACTTTGTTCTCGCGTTCAAGTCGCGAACGAGCGAAAGCGCAGCATCAATATTTCTCAGCTTGCCCCTGCTCATAGTCAACCCAAGCCCGAAGAATAATATTCCAAAGTTGCAACTGATCATGAGGTCAGCAACTTCTTCCAGATGCTCCACGGATACTCCTGCAATTTCTTCGACGTCAACCTCTTGATTCTGAACCAATGCTCTCAAGACTTCGAGAAGCTCATAATCCTTGTTAGGCTCTACCTGTATGAAATAGTCTGCCAAGTCAGCAGTTCTGGTTCTTCTAACGTCTACGACTATCAGTTTTCTTCCCTGTTTCAGAATCGCTGGACAAGGTTCCTTTCTCAAAGAAGAGGGAACATGGGGCTTTTCCTCGCTTACCACTCTTCTGAGAGCACTCTCAACTTTTTTCTTGCCTGTTAAAGCCTTAGTTTTTGTTATGTAACGTTTCCATTCGCTTTTTTCGAACCTTCCTTCTGGAAGAAAAGTGTATCTTTCGATGTGCCGCGGGTGAGAGCTCCACGGATCGCTTCCCCAGTACATCACCAAGTCAGCTCTATGCCTGACCTGCCCGAGCGTGCATGAAGGCATACCCACGTCTTGCATGCTTAAAGTTGATGGACCATGGCAGACGGTTGAGGTGTTGTCGATTACTCCGCCGACTTTCTCGGCTAACTCGATGCCGACACGAATGGCTTCACAGCTTGTCGAGCTCCAGCCGTAGAGAAGCGGATAGTTAGCTTCCGCAAGAACTTCAGCAGCTTTCCTTATCGCCTCAGCAAGCGAAACTTCCATGAGCTTTCCGTTCTTTCGCATGAGCGGCTTCAAAATCCTATGCTCGCCATTGTAGCCTAGGAATTTTGACTCTGACATCGCACAGCCGTTCTTGATGTCGACTATCTTGCCATTTTTGACAGTTAACTCTACATCGTCACATAAACATCCGCAGACTGGGCAAGTAACGGCTTTAACGGTTGGCACGCAGATCCTTCCTGAACTGGTGCTTCAAAAGGTCAGATAAGCCCATGACAGACATGTTTGGGGCAGGCTCGATTTCTGCAGGGATTCCTTTCATGGAAGGCATCCCGATGCTGTCAGTTTTTGGATCAACTACTACGCTTGCCCAAGGACCATAAGGAATGTAAATCATTCCTTGATGCGGACCTCTGAGGGATTTCAAGGCTTTCAAGACAACTGAGCCGTGGCTTGTTGAAACTTTAACGTTGCTTCCTTCCTTAACGCCAAGTGCCTTTAAATCGTCTTGGTCCAAATAGCAAACAGCGACACTTTCAAAGTATTCTTGGGAAGCTTTTCCAAGTTCTTTTCCTACCCCTTGCTCTATCGTTCGTCCAGTAAGCAACGTAACCTGCATTCTCGGATGATTGGTCATGCAACAGCCCGCTGTTAGTTTTAGAATGTTTTTACATCCTTAAATCTTAAACGCACTTTCAAGACCAAAATGTATGGTGGTCTCCTTTACAAGAGATGGGATGAA